>JBEKAL010000048.1:0-17268 GCA_050015935.1 Roseiarcus sp. | reverse complement strand
GTCGGGCAACAGATTCTGCTCCGACACGTAGGCGACGTATTGGGTCTCGGCGTTTTCGGCGTAGAGATGGTAGAAGGGTTGGTTCTTGGCCGGGCGCGCTTCCTCGGGGATGGCGCGCCACCATTCCTCGGTGTTCGCGAATATCGGGTCGACGTTATAAATGACGCCGCGGAACGGATGGAAGCGGTGCCTGACGACTTGACCGATGCCGAACTTTGCGACGCGGGCTTGCATGACGCTGCGGACGTTACGGGCGCGCGCTTCGTTACGACGCTCGCCCATCGCTGTCAATTTCCCGCCGCGCTTCACAAGGCGACGCCGCGCCGCTTCATCCGCCGCCAGGGAGCGCGGCGACGGACGGCGCCGACCAGGGTCCGGCGACCACGATCGTCAATCGCGCGGCGTCGGCCGAAGGCGCGCCTTGGGCGTCGGCCTGGGTCGCCGCCAACCGCGCGTCCAATACGCGCGCCGCAATGTTGATCGACCCTTCGATGGCGAGCGCGGACCCCGGCCCCTCGACCCGAGCCGCGCCTATTTGGGCGATTCCTTTGGCGACGGCGAATTGAGCGTGGGCGCGGGTGAACGTCGTCTGCCCGATCGCCATGTCGTGGGCGACGTCGATCGGCCGTCTCTGGCTTCGGCGCATCGCTTCCTCGATGTTCACGCCGCCGATGACGCCGGGCTGCAGGTCGAGCGAAGCGGCGCCGGCCAAGGAAGCGACGGAGTCGGCTGGCGCGAAGCCGGTCGACCGCAGCGAAACGTCGAAGCCGCCGCGTCCTCGGTAGCCGCTCCAGCCGAAGTCGCTGAGGGCGGCGCCGACGTCGGCGTCGGCGAGCGAGCCGGCCAATCGCGTCTCCAGCCCGTTCTCCCCGCGCGCGAGCGTGAGCTCGCCTTTCAAGACGCCTTGGTAGGCGGCGGCTTGGAGAAGCTTGGCGGTGAGCTCGCCGTCCTTGCAGATCAGCGAGCCGGCCGCGTCGTCGACGCGATGGCCGCCCCAATCGACGTGCGCGGCGGAAATCCGCAAGTCGAGGTCGAGGCCGCGCGGCGGCGTGAAGCGGAACGGCTCGGCGCTCCAGGCGCCTCCGTCGTTCAAGAACGTCGGCGGCGCGCCGATCAACGGCTCGATTTTCAGCGAGTCGGCCGCCAGCGTGCCGGAAATCGCCGTCCGCGCGTTTTCGCGCGAAAGGGTCAGCGCGCCCTCGAACCGATCCCCGGCGACCTCGAGCCGCGCGTCGCTCAGGGCGAGCGAAGCGCCGTTGGTCTGCGCTTTGCCCTCGAGAGAAAACGCGTCGCCGACGAACAGCGGCGCGGGGCCGGCGCCGAAAAGGCGCTCCAGCGCGCCGAGGGAGCGGATTTGCGCGGAGACTTCGCCCGCGAACCCCGAGGCGGCGTCGCCGCCCCATATCCCGTTCAGGGCGAAGGCAAGGGGGCGCGAGGCGATCGCGAGCTTCACGCCGGTCGAGCGTTTTTGCAAGCCTTCCCGCGGGTTGTCGAACTTGCCTTCGATCTGCACGCTTTCGTCGCGCCAAGCGCCGGCGAGCGCGAAGCTCATCGGCTCGTCGGCGTCCGGCCAATCGAACGATCCCTCGAAATTCTCGATCAAGGCGTCAAACCGATGGGCGGCGCTCACGATATGCAGCACGCCGCCGTTGAGACGCATATGCGGCCAGAGGGGAAGAAGCTCGCGGTACGCGGCGCCGGACGACAAGCGCGCTTCAGCGGCGGCGAGCGGCGCCGCGTCGAGATCGATGAACACGGTCGGACCGCGCAACGTCGCGCCGATGGGGACGAAGCGGCCGCCGAGCAGTCCCCGCAGCGAAAGGGAGAACAGCGCGCTCGGCGCGCTGACCACGCTTCTGTCGTCGGCGCCGACCAGTTCCACGCCGCGGACGCGAAGCGTCGGCCAGGGCAGCAAGGCCAGCGTCGCGCGCGCCGGTCCGCGCCAATGCAGACCGAGGCGCGGCGGGATCGCAGAATTGATTTCGGCGCCGGCCTTGGCCGAGCCGACCGGCCAGCGATAGGCGCCGCAGGCCAAGACCCCCAGGGCGCAAAGCAAGCCGACCGCCCATTTCACGCCATGGCGCATCCCTTCCGCTCCGACCGTCGCGACGAGGGCGCGTTCGCCCCTCGCGTCGCGGATTAGCTATAGCGCTTTTTGGCGTCGCGCGCCGGGCGAGCCTCGTCGCCGCGCGCTTGTCAACAAGTCAGCGAATCTCGACATGGGCCGATCGGCTAATTGGTCGCCGAGACCAGCGGCGCGGCGGAACGAATCTCGTTGGCGCCGCGCGACTTGCCGTTGGGTCGCGTCGCCGCCGCGGCGATCCGCAACCGGTCGGCGCCGCTTGGCGTCCGCGCGCTGGCGCGCTCGATCGCCATCAACGTGGCGCGCCGATCGCCGGGCATCGCGGCGGAGGCGAGGGCGGTGAAATCGCCGCGCTTGAATGGCGAATGACCGGCGCCGTCGAACACCACGATCCCGTCCGTGGTCATCACGGCGTCGCCCTTTCGCAGCGTCGGATCCTGCCAATACGGCGGATTTTGCCCGCTGGCGCGACGGCAAGCGCACGCGCTGTCCAGCGCGGCTCGGTAGCGCAAGGAGACCGGCAGGGCAGTGTAGCGCTGGCCGCTCGCCGAGACCGCGTCCTCGATCTTGTCCGACCCGGCGGGTAGGAAGTAGAGCGCCGTGGGCGCGTCGGGGCAGAGCCCGGCGCAGGTCGCTTCCTCGCTGGCGATATGGCCGCGCCCCGAGAACGAACCGAGGGGGAAAAAGAATCCGTCGCACAAGCGCACGCAGACGGGATGGCGCGAAGCCGAGCCGACCATGGTTCCGCGCGTGCGTTTCTTGTGCTTGGTCGCCGCCGCCGGATCGATCGGAACTTCCACCAGCCTCGGCGCGTTCCGCCCGGTCGCTCCCGCCGGGTCGAGCGCCGCGGACAGAGCGGCGAGGAAGCCGCGTCCGCCGTTCGACGCGCCGGCGACATTGGATTGCAGCGCGACCCCGCCTGCCGCGAACAGCGCCGCGCCGGTCATGAAGGCGGCGAACGCCCGGCGTCGGCGCCGGCTTGCCGCCGATTCGAACAAAAAGTCGGAAACCTCGACGGGCTTCGGCGATCGCGCAATCAAACGGCCGGCCATGAGACGCTCCCTACGCGCAACAACGACGGGAATGGCGGCCGCAATCCGCATTTCCTGACAAACTATTAATATTGTTCGGCGGTCTGACGCAATCGAAAACAAGCGTCGCGATCGACTCGCGAGCCGGCGCGCCGCAGGCGAAGCGGAAGTCGCCGCCGTGAAACGCCAGTCAGCTCGGCCAGCTCGCGCCGCGCGCGTTGACGTAGACGGCGTAAAGCGACGTCGTCGCGCAGATAAAGAGCCGGTTGCGCTTCGGGCCGCCGAAGCAGACGTTGGCGACGACTTCGGGAACCCTGATCTTGCCGATCAGCGTCCCGTCGGACGCGTAGGCGTGCACGCCGTCCGCGGCCGAAGTCCAGATATTGCCTTTGGCGTCGAGGCGGAAGCCGTCGAACAGGCCCGCCGTGCAGGTGGCGAACAGGCGCGCCGGGCCGATGGATCTCCCGTCGGCGGCGACTTCGGCCACGCGGATATGGCGCGGACCGTTCTTCACGTGGCTGACGCCGGTGTCGGCGATGTAGATGAGCTTCTCGTCGGGCGAGAAGGCGAGGCCGTTCGGCCTGACGAAGTCGGTCGCTGCGGCCGAGACCTCGCGGCTCGTCGGATCGATGCGATAAACATTGCTGGCGCCGATCTCTTCGGCCGCCGCGTCGCCTTCGTAATCGGAATCGATGCCGTAGGTCGGATCGGTGAACCAGATCGAGCCGTCCGATTTCACCACGACGTCGTTGGGCGAGTTGAGGCGCTTGCCCTCGAAGCGATCGGCGAGGACGCAGCGCGAGCCGTCGTGCTCGATGCGCGAGATGCAGCGCCCGCGGTGCTCGCAGCAGACGAGCCGGCCCTGACGGTCGACGCTGTGGCCGTTGTGGTTGTTGGCGGGCGACAGGAACACCGAGGTCGCGCCGCTCGTCTCGTCGTAGCGCAGGACGCGGTCGTTGGGAGCGTCCGACCAGACCAGGTGCTTGCCGGCGGCCAAATAGGCCGGACCTTCCGCCCAGCGGCAGCCGGCATAGAGCTTCTCCAGATGGACATTTTCCAACGCGAGCTTGGCGAAACGCTCGTCGAGAATTTCGAACTCCGGCGTGTACATGCGGCCTCCCCGTGGCGGTTTCGCGCCGATGCGCTTGCCCATGTTCTTTGAGGGCGCATCGCTACGCTATCGCGCCGGCGCGGGCAATGATTCCGGCGTCGGCTCCGCAGCGACGCCGAACGCCGCCGCCGCCGCGCCGACAGCGGAGCCAGCGGGATATCTCGCCGCGGTCGCGAGAGTCGAATTCGCCTCGGAGGCCGAGCGGCAAGACGGCGATCCCGCGGCGAAAGCTTTTGGCCGCGCGGACCAGTCCGGAGCGGCAGGCGGGAGGGCCCTCCGCCGCGCTCTATTCGGAGTAGTAACTGTTCATGCCGACGATGACGCAGCCATTGCCGGCGGTCGGCAGCAACATGACGCGGATATTTTGTGAATTGCGCAGGATCGGCACTCCGGCCATATCGCCGAGCAATTCGCCTTTGTCGAGCACCTGCGCCTGCACGTCCGAGCAAGCCGAAGTCGTCGGCAGAATCTGAAAGCCAACCGCATCGCATTTGCCGTCGGAGCTCGGAGCGGAAACGACGCCGCTCACGCCGACCGGCGTCGCCGCGCTTTGGCCGAAGCGCTGACCCATGACCGAAGAAAACAATCGCCTGTCCGGATCGGCTCTGCTCCAGGTGGATGTCGCCGCGTATTGGGTGACGCCGGTCATTTCGAAGCGACCCACGCCGTCGGCCAGACCGAGACAGCGTTTCACGCCGGCGGATTGAAGCTACTCGGCCATTTGGAATTGATCGTCGGACGGCGCGGCGGCTTGGCCTTGCGCGGCGGGCGCTTGCGCGGGCTTGGCTGGCGGGGCGCCGGCGCCGGCGCTTTGCGCGTTGGCCGGCGCACCGGTTTTCTTGGTCTTCTTGATATCGAGATTTCTCGGATCGTGCGTCGCGCTCGTTTGCGCAAGGGACTGACCGGACAACGGCAAGGCGTCGGACTGCGAAAGGACGGCCATGACCAGCGCGACGCCGCCCGTCGCCGCGAGCGAGCCGACCGCGACCCTGAAGCCGCGCCTGTGAATTTGCAGCCCCATCGGAAACTCCTGCGCCTGCGACTCAGTGGCGTCGCGCGCAGGTATTGCAACCTATACGGGTCTTCAAATCAATACGCACGCGAAGACTATTTCCACGTCGTCGCGCCGACGCGCCCCCGGCGACGGGCTCGACGGGTCGGACGAGGCGCCGGTCGGAGCGATCAAATCTGGTTGCGCAGGCGCCGGTACTCGAATTGCACCGCGTCGGCCCCATGGGCCCGCTCGAGTCGGCGCACGATGAAGTGGCCGCGCGCGAGGGTCTGGAAATGCTCGGCGAAGGCGAGGTTGACGGCCGCGCCGCCGATCGCGCCGAGAACCGGAACCGCCTGGGCCGCGAGCTTCTCGCTGACGGCGACGCCGAAACGCGCGGCGATCTGCGAGACGAGCCGGACGAGAATCGGCGCCGTCTCGTCCGCCAGGCCCCGCTGCGCGATGAACCGAGCGCTCTGGCTGACCGACTCGGCGAGCGCGCCGCGGACGGCGAAGTAGCCGCCTTCGTAAGCCGCTTCGCCGGCCGCCTCGCCGCCGAACGCGAAGACCTCGATGCAGGCGAGAGCCGCTTCCGGGCGCGAGAGATCCTCGCCCTCCTCGCGCGCGATTTCGGCGATCGAGCGCAACAGGATCGTCGTCGAAATCGGCAGTTCGATCGCCACGGAGGCGAGGCCGAAGGCGCCGCCGACCGCGCCGGAAGCCGCCGCCGCGGCCTTGTGCGCGCCTTTGGCCGCCTTGGCCGGCGACTTTTTGTCGATCGTCCGCAGGGCGAAGCGCAGCGCGATCTTCAGCGCGCTCTCGGCGGCGCGCGCGATCGAACCGCGCGCCGGCGAGGGCAGGGCGCGCCCCAGCGCCTCGACCTGGCGCCGGAGCAGGTTGGCGGCGCGCGAGGCGAAGCTGTCGCCCTCGAGGCAGCGCGCAGCGAATTGAAGCTCGCCGAGTTCTTCGGGCGACAAAAGCGCGGGCATCACGGCATCGGCCATCACGGCGCCTCGTATTTCGTCTTCGGGCCGAGCGTCTTCCCGCCAGGCGTCTTCGCGCCGCGCGGCGCCGCCTCGTTCCACCCGCCGGAATATAGGGCGCTTCGCCGAGCCGCCAAGGGGCTTCACATCAGGGAAAGACCATGATCGCGAGGCTCAACAACCCCGCCGCGGCGCAATAATAAGAGAACGGCCGCATCGCCTCGAATTCGTGCTTATGGAAATAGCGCATGAGAAAAGCGAGACTCGCATAGGCGACCACTCCCGCGACGACGCCGGACAGGATCGCCGCGCCGCCCAAGGTCGCGCCCTCGCGCAACAGCTTGGGCGCCTCGGAAACCGTGGCGGCGAGAATGATCGGCGTCGCCATGAGGAACGAGAAGCGAGCGGAATCCTCATGCTTCAGCCCCGCGACGACGCCCGCCGCGATCGTCAGGCCCGAACGCGAGAAGCCGGGGATCAGCGCCAGGCATTGGGCGAGGCCGATCGCCAAGGCGCCCTTCCAGTTCAATTGGTCGAGGATTCCGACCGCCTCGCCGGCGATCCGATCGCCGAAATAGAGGACGAAGCCGTTGGCGATGAGAAAAAACGCCGCCAGCGCCGGCGAGCCGAAGGCGTCGCCGAGCCATTTTCGGAAGGCGAAACCGGCGACGACGGCCGGAATCGTCGCCAGAACGACGTAGAGGAAAATCCGACGGTCGGCAGCCGAGCGCGGGCTCGAGCGGATCAGCAGCGATCGCCCGAAGGCGAACCAGTCGCGCCAGAAATAGATGAACAGCGCGGTCGCCGTGCCCAGATGCATGACGACGAGATAGGGGAGGAAATCGGGCGCCTTCTGGTCGATGGCCCAATGGAGCAGGCGCGGCAGAATGACCGCGTGGCCGAGGCTGCTGATGGGAAAAAGCTCGGTGACGCCCTGGAGGACGGCCATGACGACGGCTTGGAACGCAGTCAAGGGAGAACGCCTTTTGGCAGAAGGGAGAAATCGGCAATCCCAGGCGGGACGCCGTCCCATAACCCAATTGGCGATTCGTGTCTCGCTAACGGCGCAACCCGCGCGCTCGGGCTCGACCCTTCCGCCCGACGCGCGGCGAAACAGACGATGAAAAAGGAAAAGCGCCGGCGAGGGGATCCTCGCCGGCGCCTTGGCGTAGGCTTTCGAGCCTTCGTCGGTTTAGTGGAGGTTGCTGCTGACTTCGGCGAACTCGCTGCTCAGCTTGGTGCCGAGGGCCGACAGAGAACCGATGATGAAGACGGCGATCAAGGAAGCGATCAGCGCGTATTCGATCGCGGTCGCTCCGGATTCGTTGGCGAAGAAGTTCTTGAGGGATTTGATCATTACTTTGCTCCTGCTCGAAAGAGAAATTCCCATCCGGCGCGTTGACGGGGCCGCTCGGAATAGGCGCAACTTATGCGCAGGCTGTTTCGGTCCGGTTAATTCGACTGGGTGGAATCGGGGGCATCGCCGCTCCCTGTCCGCTTGGTAAAGGCGATCTAAACGTCGATCCGACCGCCTCGCCGCGCCGCCCGTCCAGGGTCTGGCGAGTCTCCGCGATGGGATCGTCAGCCGGCGGCGAGCGGACTCGGAGCCCCGAGCGGGCGCCGACGCGCTGGAGCCGACCCGGCGAGCGCCGAGTTCGGTCTGGCGATCAGACAAAACAGCAGCAGCTCCGGCGCCCAACTGATCGGCGGCGCGTTCTTGCCCAGGGCAAACATCGCGAAGGGCAGAATCAGCGCCAGCGACAGGATGACGATCTCGCTCAAGGCGAGGCTCCGCGTCGCGCGAATGCGCTCTTCGCCATACCAGAGCACGGCCGACGTCATCATCGGCAAGTCGTAATTGAAGGCGTGCGGCGTCGCCAGGAACGTGCCGACGACGAGCAAGGCGCCGGCCCGCGGCGAGACGCCGGCGCGGAAGGCGCGCCAGACGACCAAGGCGACCGCGATGGCCGCGCAGGCCTGAAGCGTCAGGGCGACATAGGCCGGCGCGCCCAGCATGCGCGCGTTCGCGGCGATCGTCGGCATGAGATAGTCGACCGTGTCGAAGCTCCCGGAATAGGCGACCAGCGAGCCTAACCACACAGGCCAAATGTTCATCCCGAACGCGGCGCTGGAAATCAGCGCGCAGGCCAACAGCGTCACGCCCGCCGCGGCGATCGTGCGCCAAAACCCGGCGGCGATCAGCGCAATAGGCACGAGCACGCCCAATTGCGGCTTATAAGCGAGCAGGCCGAACAGCGCGCCGGCTACGATCGGGCGGCTTTCCGCGAGCCGCAGGCCGCCCAGCATCAACGCGCCCGACAGAAAGCCGCTCTGTCCGGAAAACAAGGCGACGCCGGTCGCCGGGGCGATGAGCGCGCCGACGAGGCGCGGCCAATCTCTCAGTCGTCCGCCGACCATCGCCCAGAGATAGCCCGCGAGCGTCGCGCTCATGAACAGCGCGTAGGCCGCGCCGAGGCTCAACCATCCGAACGGCGCCAGAATCAGCAGGAACGTCGGCGGGTAGGGAAACGGATTGTAGGCGTGAGGATTCATGCCCAGCGCGGCTTGGCGCAGGTGCAGCGCGTCGGCGTCGTAGCTCAACGCCGGGGCGCCGTCGTGGGCGACGAACGCGGAGCACCAGAGCGCATAAAAATCGCCGAAACGATTGCTCCCCGATCCGGTCGCGGCGGCGTTGACGCCAAGAACGAGATAGGCCGCGAAGACCGCGGCCAGGATCGTGAAGACGACGTTCAACCGGCCGTCGCGAACCTCGGGATCGAGGGCGCCGGAGGCCGTCCGGAGGGCGTCTGCAATTCGGCGGTATCGCTGCATCGTCGTTCGCAAGGGGATCGTCGAGGCTCCCGGAAAGCCAAGAAAATTGCGCTCGCCTCGAGGAAGGCGACGGCGCTCGCAGGGGTGCCGACGCGAGCGCATCGCCGAAGACGCGAGCGCTCGCGCGCCGGCACGATAGAGCCTCAGTCCCTTTTAAAGCGTAAAGCGCCGCCGCGCGGCCGCCGGGCGACCCGCCCTCAGGCGATTTTCCCGATCGCCGTTTCGCCCGTGCTCAGCATGCGCTGTGGCCGCACTTGTGAACGGCGTCGATCTTCTCTTTGAGCGGATCGTAGCCGACGGCGCCGACGACGACCTCCTGGCCGACGACGAAGGACGGCGTGCCGTTGATCTGCAGCGAGTCCGCCATCCGCATGACCTCTTGCAGACCGGCCGTCACGTCCGGGCTCCCCATGTCCTTGGCGAGGCGGTCCATGTCGAGGCCGAGTTCGCGCGCGACCGCCAGGGCCTCGGCCTTGCCGACCGGCCCGTGCATACTCAGGAGCTTGTTGTGGAACTGCCAGAAGCGGTCGCCGGGCAATTGATTGCGCGCGGCGCTCGCGACGATGGCCGCCTCGACGGAACCCGGGCCGAGCACCGGGTAGTCCTTGAGGACGAGTTTGAGATTGGGGTCGTCCTTCATCAGACGCGTGACGTCGGGCAGGGCGCCTTTGCAGAAGTGGCAGTTGTAGTCGAAGAACTCGACGAGGGTCGCCGTTCCCTGGGGATTGCCGACGGTCGCTTGAAACTTCGACGAAAACAGCTCGGCGGCCTGATCGCTCACCACTTTTTGCCGCTCGGCGTCGGCGACCTGCTTGTCGTGTTTGTCGAGCGCTTCGATCGCCTCGCGCAAGACGTCGGGATTGTTGACGAGATAGTCCCTCACGAAAGCGCCGAGCTCCTTCTTCTGCACGGGCGTGAACTCGTCGGCCGCCGCGACGCCGATCGGCGCGACGAAGCTCGCCAGGGCGAGCGCGCCGGCGAGATAGGCGGCGAATTCGAATCTCATGGCGATCTCCTGCGCAGTCGTTCGCGACGGACCTTGTTGATCCGAAACCGGTGGCGGATTCAAGGCGGCGCTTCGTTCGAGCGGCTCCATACCACAGCTCGGGGCGAGACGCTCGCTCGGCCGAGCCTGCGTCCGACCCAGGTTGACAGGCGAGCGCGCCCGCCGACAAATGCGCGACGCCAATCGAGAACAGGTAAGGAGAGGAAAATAACCGACGGATTCTTCGGCGATGTCGCGCCGGTGCGCTACCGAGGGCCGGCCAGCGACGATCCGCTTTGCTATCGCCATTACGAGGGCTCTCGACTCGTTCACGGCAAGACCATGGCCGAGCATCTGCGCCCCGCCGTCTGCTATTGGCACAATTTCGGCTGGGGCGGTTCGGACATGTTCGGCGAGCCGACGTTCGAGCGTCCCTGGGCGGGCGAGACGATGGCGGCGGCGCGCGTCAAGGCCGACGCGGCTTTCGACATGTTCGCGCTGCTCGGCGTTCCCTTCTTCACGTTTCACGACCGCGACGTCGTTCCCGAGGGCGCGAACCTCTCCGAATTCGCAGGCAATCTCGAGCGAATGGTCGACATTTTCGCGGCCAAGATGCAGGCCTCCGGGGTCAAGCTGCTGTGGGGCACAGCCAATCTCTTCTCTCACCCGCGCTACATGGCGGGCGCGGCGACCAATCCCGACCCGGACGTCTTCGCTTACGCGGCGGCGCAGGTCAAGAACGCGATCGACGCCACCCACCGGCTGGAGGGCGCCAATTGCGTGCTGTGGGGCGGACGCGAAGGCTACGAGACCTTGCTCAACACCGATCTCGAGCGCGAGCAGGTTCAACTCGGGAGGTTCTTGTCGCTGGTCGTCGATTACAAGCACAAGATCGGCTTCAACGGCGTGCTGTTGGTCGAGCCCAAGCCGCAGGAGCCGACCAAGCGCCAATACGATTACGACGTCTCGACGGTGTACGGCTTCCTCAAGCGCTTCGGCCTGGAAAAGGAGGCGAAGGTCAACATCGAAGTCGGCCACGCCGTGCTGGCGCATCACAGTTTCGAGCACGAAGTCGCGACCGCCGCTTCGCTGGGCATTCTTGGTTCGGTCGACGTCAACCGCAACGACTATCAGTCGGGCTGGGACACCGATCAGTTCCCCAACAACGCCGCGGAATTGGTTCCGGCCCTCTATCACATCCTCAAGGCCGGCGGCATCGCGCCCGGCGGGTTCAATTTCGACGCCAAGGTCCGCCGCCAGTCGATCGATCCCGTCGACCTGCTCTACGGCCATATCGGCGGCCTGGACGCCTTAGCGCTGGCGCTCGAAGCGGCGGCGCGGCTGATCGAGGACGGGAAATACGACGCGTTTTTCGCCCAGCGCTACGCCGGCTGGGACGCGCCGGAAGCCGAGGCGATGCTGGCGCCGAGCGCTTCGCTCGACGCGATCGCGGCGCGCGTCGCCGCCGAGAACATCGAGCCGAAGCCGCGCTCCGGCCGGCAGGAATTTTTGGAGAATCTCATCAACCGCTACCTCTGACGCCGAGAGACGCCGCGCCGCGATCGTCGTTTTTCGGCTCCATCGCCATCGATCTCGTCGCCCGCGCGGCGGCGATAAGGGCGGTCGTCGCGGGTGCAACACAGGCGGGAAGAGGGGTCGCCACGCGCCATTACAGATTACAACAAATGTCATTCAAAAGACCGAGTTTTGGCTCTTCGATCTCGTCGCCGCCGCGTTCGGGAACTCGTAATTTATTGATGTTGCAAGGTATTTTCTTGGAGTGGGCAATTCTTCAGGCGATCCTGACGCCGCTACGCCTAAAGTTCGGCTTGATCGCGAAACGCGATAGGGCGATAGGACGCGGCTTTTCGCCGCGCACTTTGCCTGTCGCGGCAAACTCGAAGGACGGATAGATCCCATGGCGCGAAAGAAGATTGCTTTGATCGGGGCGGGCCAGATCGGCGGGACCCTGGCCCACCTGGCCGCGCTCAAGGAGCTCGGCGACATCGTTCTGTTCGACATCGTCGACGGCGTGCCGCAGGGCAAAGCGCTGGATCTGGCCGAATCCGCGCCGGTCGACGGCTTCAACGCGCGCCTGACGGGCGCGAGCTCCTATGCCGAAATCGCCGGCGCCGACGTGGCGATCGTCACCGCCGGCGCGCCGCGCAAGCCCGGAATGAGCCGCGACGATCTCCTCGGGATCAATCTCGAGGTGATGGACGCGGTCGGGGCGGGCGTCAAGGCTTACGCGCCGAACGCCTTCGTCATCTGCGTCACCAATCCGCTCGACGCGATGGTGTGGGCGTTGCAGAAGTTTTCGGGGCTGCCCGCGCACAAGGTCGTCGGCATGGCCGGGGTGCTCGATTCCTCGCGTTTCCGCCATTTCCTCGCCGAGGAATTCAAGGTCTCGGTCGAGGACGTCACGGCTTTCGTGCTCGGCGGCCACGGCGACGACATGGCGCCCTCGCTGCGCTATTCCACGGTCGCGGGCATTCCCTTGCCCGATCTCGTCGAGATGGGCTGGACGACGCAGGAGCGGCTCGACGCGATCGTCGAGCGCACGCGACAAGGGGGCGGCGAAATCGTCAACCTGCTCAAGACCGGCTCCGCCTTCTACGCTCCCGCCGCCTCGGCGATCGCGATGGCCGAATCCTATCTCAGAGACCAGCGCCGCGTGCTGCCCTGCGCGGCGCGGCTCGACGGCCAGTACGGCGTCAGCGACGCGTATGTCGGCGTGCCGGTGGTGATCGGCGCCGGCGGCGTCGAGCGCATCGTCGAAATCGCGCTCGACGAGAAGGAGAAGGCGATGTTCGCCAAGTCCGTCGCCTCGGTCCGCAGGCTCATCGAAGCCTGCAAGGCGATCAATCCGGCGCTTGCCGGCTAAAGTTTCGGGCGCCGGCCGCGCCGGCCCGGTCCCCTCGAGAGCGAGCGTCTATGCCATGAATGTTCACGAATACCAGGCCAAGGCAGTGCTGGCCGCCTTCGGCGCGCCGGCGCCGGCGGGCCGACCGGCCTTCACGCCGGACGAAGCGGTCGCCGCGGCCAAGGAGCTTCCGGGCCCGCTCTACGTCGTCAAGAGCCAGATCCACGCCGGCGGGCGCGGCAAGGGCCGCTTCAAGGAGCCTTCGGCGGGCGACAACGGCGGCGTGCGCCTCGCCCGCTCGATCGCGGAAGTCGGACGATTCGCGGCGCAAATGCTCGGCGCGACGCTGGTGACCGCGCAGACCGGGCCGGCGGGGAAAAAGGTCAACCGGCTCTATGTCGAAGACGGCTGCTCGATCGACAAGGAGTTCTATCTCTCCGCGCTCGTCGACCGCGTCGCCGGCCGCGTCGCCTTCGTCCTTTCGACCGAGGGCGGCGTCGACATCGAGGACGTCGCGCGCAACAGGCCGGAAAAGATCCATTCCTTCTCCATCGATCCGGCGACCGGCGCGATGCCGCATCACGGCCGCGCCGCGGCGCGCGCTCTCGGCCTTTCCGGCGATCCGGCCAAACAGGCGCAAGACTTGATCGGCAATCTCTATGCGGCGTTCGTGGCCAAGGACATGGCGATGCTGGAGATTAATCCGCTGATCGTCACCACCGACGGCCAACTCAAAGCCCTCGACGCCAAAATTTCGTTCGACGACAACGCGCTCTATCGCCATCCCGAGATCGCGGCGCTGCGCGACGAGAGCGAGGAAGACGCCAAGGAGATCGAGGCCTCGAAACACGACCTCAATTATGTCGCGCTCGACGGCACGATCGGCTGCATGGTCAACGGCGCCGGCCTCGCCATGGCGACCATGGACATCATCAAACTCTATGGCGAAAGCCCCGCCAACTTCCTCGACGTCGGCGGCGGCGCCTCCAAGGACCAGGTGACGGCCGCGTTCAAGATCATCACCGCCGATCCCAACGTGAAGGGCATTCTGGTCAACATTTTCGGCGGCATCATGCGCTGCGACTTGATCGCCGGAGGCGTCATCGCCGCCGTGAAGGAGATGGGGCTCGAGGCGCCGCTGGTCGTGCGGCTCGAGGGCACCAACGTCGATTTGGGCAGGAAGATCATCGGCGAGTCGGGACTGAACGTGATCCCCGCCGACGATCTCGACGACGCCGCGCAGAAGATCGTGGGGGCGGTCCGCTCCGCCGCTAAAGGAACCCGCTGATGGCCGTTCTCGTCAACGCCTCCACCAAAGTCCTCACCCAAGGCTTCACCGGCAAGAACGGCACGTTCCATTCACAGCAGGCGATCGCTTACGGCACGAAGATGGTCGGCGGCACCTCGCCGGGCAAGGGCGGCTCGATCCATCTCGGCCTTCCCGTATTCGACACGGTCGCCGAGGCGCGCGAGACGACCGGCGCCGACGCCTCCGTGATCTATGTGCCGCCGCCGAGCGCGGCGGACGCGATCTGCGAGGCGATCGCGGCGGAAGTTCCGCTCATCGTCTGCATCACCGAGGGCATTCCAGCGCTCGACATGGTCAAGGTCAAGCGGGCGCTGCAAGGTTCGAAGTCGACCCTCGTCGGGCCCAATTGTCCCGGCGTGATGACCGCGGGCGAATGCAAGATCGGCATCATGCCGGGCAATATCTTCGAGCGCGGCAGCGTCGGCATCGTCTCGCGATCGGGAACGCTGACCTACGAGGCCGTGTTCCAGACCACGCGCGAAGGCCTCGGCCAGACGACCGCCGTCGGGATCGGCGGCGATCCCGTCAAGGGCATGGATTTCATCGACGCGCTCGAATTGTTTCTCGCCGACCCCGAGACCAAGTCGATCGTGATGATCGGCGAGATCGGCGGCCAGGCGGAGGAGGATGCGGCGCAATTCCTCGAGGACGAGGCGAGAAGAGGGCGCGCCAAGCCGGTCGTCGGCTTCATCGCCGGGCGCACGGCGCCGCCCGGTCGCCGCATGGGCCACGCCGGCGCGATCATCGCCGGCGGCAAGGGAGGCGCCGAGGACAAGATCGCGGCGATGGAGGCGGCGGGCGTTCGCGTCTCGCCTTCGCCGGCGCGGCTCGGCAAGACGCTGGTCGACGTATTGAACGGAAAATGACGGGAGGCCGGAGATGACGCGGCAGGACATCAATCAGGCGTTGCTGCAAACCTCGTTCCTCGACGGCGCCAACGGCGCCTATATCGAGGCGCTGCAGGCCCGATATGAAAAGGATCCGTTCTCGGTCGAAGCCGGCTGGCGCGAATTCTTCGATGCGCTCGGCGACGATCCGGCCAGCGTGGAAAAGACCGCCGAGGGCGCCTCGTGGCGGCGTCCCCAATGGCCCGCCGCGCCCAAGGGCGAACTGATCAACGCGCTCGACGGCGATTGGCCGGCGACGGAAAAGGCGGTCGCGGACAAGCTGCGCGCCCTGGCGGCCGAACCCGAAGCGGCGCCGAGCGAAGACGCGATCCGCCGCGCGACGCGCGACAGCGTGCGCGCTCTGATGATGATCCGGGCCTATCGCATGCGCGGCCATCTGCACGCCAATCTCGATCCGCTCGGCCTCGAGCCGCAGAAGGATCACGAGGAGCTTCATCCCGCGAACTACGGCTTCCAGGAATCCGACTACGACCGCAAGATCTTCATCGATCACGTGCTCGGGCTCGAATTCGCCGCGGTGCGCGAGATGCTGGCGATCCTGCGCCGCACCTACTGCGACACCATCGGCTTCGAGTTCCTCCATATTTCCGATCCCGCCGAAAAGGCGTGGATTCAGGAGCGCGTCGAGGGGCCGAACAAGGAAATCCACTTCACCAAGGAAGGCAAGCGCGCGATCCTCGCCAAGCTCGTCGAGGCCGAGGGCTTCGAGAATTTCTTCGACATCAAATATCCCGGCGGCAAGCGCTTCGGCCTCGACGGCGCGGAGGCGATGATCCCGGCTCTCGAACAGATCATCAAGCGCGGCGGACAGCTCGGCCTCAAGGAGATCGCCCTCGGGATGGCCCATCGCGGGCGCCTCAACGTGCTCAGCCAGGTCATGGGCAAGCCGCACCGCGTCGTTTTTCATGAGTTCAAGGGCGGTTCGGCCTCGCCCGACGAAGTCGAGGGATCGGGCGACGTCAAATACCATCTGGGCGCCTCGTCGGATCGCGAGTTCGACGGCAACCAGGTGCATCTGTCGCTGACCGCCAATCCCTCGCACCTCGAGATCGTCGATCCCGTCGTGCTCGGCAAGGTGCGCGCCAAGCAGGATCAGCTCGACGACCACATCGAACGCATGAAGGTGCTGGGGCTGTTGATTCACGGCGACGCGGCTTTCGCCGGTCAGGGCGTGGTCGCCGAATGCTTCGGCCTGTCGGGCCTGCGCGGTCATCGCACCGGCGGTTCGCTGCACTTCATCGTCAACAACCAGATCGGTTTCACCACCTATCCCCGCTACTCCCGCTCCTCGCCTTACCCGTCCGACGTCGCCAAATTGGTCGAGGCGCCGATCTTCCACGCCAACGGCGACGATCCCGAGGCGGTGGTGTTCTGCGCCAAGGTCGCCACGGAATATCGCCAGCGGTTCCATAAGCCCGTCGTCATCGACATGTTCTGCTACCGTCGCTTCGGCCACAACGAAGGCGACGAGCCGGCGTTCACCCAGCCGCTGATGTATCGCAACATCCGTTCGCATCCCACGACGCTGGAGATCTACGCCAAGAAACTCGTCGAACAGGGAATCGTCACCCCGGGCGAGGTCGACAAGATGCGCGCCGATTGGCGTCGGCGCCTGGAAGCCGAATACGAAGCGGGCCAGGCCTATGTCTCGAACAAGGCGGATTGGCTCGACGGACGTTGGGCGGGCTTCAAGGCGGCGCAGGATCTGGACGACGACGACCGGCGCGGCGAGACCGGAGTCGAACTCGCGCGCCTCAGGCAGATCGGCGAGCGCGTCACTTCGGCGCCCGCGGGCTTCAACGTTCATAAGACGGTGCAGCGGTTTCTCGACAATCGCCGCGCGACGATCGAGAGCGGCGAGGGGATCGACTGGGCGACCGCGGAGACGCTCGCGTTCGGCTCGCTGCTCGACGAAGGGATTCCGGTGCGTCTCTCCGGCCAGGACAGCGAGCGCGGCGCGTTCTCGCAGCGCCATTCCGTGCTCATCGACCAGCAGAGCGAAGCGCGTTACATCCCGCTCAACCACATCCGCGACGGTCAGGCGCGATTCGAGGTCATCAATTCGATGCTCTCCGAGGAAGCCGTGCTCGGTTTCGAATACGGCTATTCGCTCGCCGAACCGAACGCCCTGACGCTGTGGGAGGCGCAATTCGGCGATTTCGCCAACGGCGC
>JBEKAL010000047.1:0-17641 GCA_050015935.1 Roseiarcus sp. | reverse complement strand
CTGGCGCGGGCGGTGGCGGGCGAGGCCGGCGTTCCCTTCTTCTCGATCTCCGGCTCCGAGTTCGTGGAAATGTTCGTCGGCGTCGGCGCCGCGCGGGTGCGCGATCTGTTCGAGCAGGCGCGAAAGGCGGCGCCCTGCATCATCTTCATCGACGAACTCGACGCGCTCGGCCGCAGCCGCGCCTCCGGCGGCGCGATGGGCGGCTATGACGAGAAGGAGCAGACCCTCAACCAGCTTCTCTCCGAACTCGATGGATTCGACCCCGCCAGCGGCGTCGTGCTGCTGGCCGCGACCAACCGGCCGGAAGTCCTCGATCCGGCCCTGCTGCGCGCCGGCCGCTTCGATCGCCAGGTGCTGGTCGACCGTCCCGACCACAAGGATCGTTTGGAAATCCTGAAAGTGCACGTCCGCAAGATCTCCTTGGCCCCGGGCGTCGACCTCGACCAAGTCGCCGGCATGACGACCGGACTGACCGGCGCGGACCTGGCCAATCTGATCAACGAGGCGGCGATCGTAGCGACGCGCCGCGGCGCCGGCGCGGTGGCGCTCACCGACTTCACCGCCGCGCTCGAGCGGGTGGTCGCCGGCGCCGAGAAGAAGAGCCGGGTGTTGACGCCGCAGGAGCGCCGCCGCGTCGCCTATCACGAAATGGGGCATGCGCTGGTGGCGGCGAGCCTGCCCGACGTCGATCCCGTCTTGAAAATCTCGATCATCCCCCGAGGAATCGGGGCGCTCGGCTACACCATGCAGCGGCCGACGGAAGACCGCTTCGTGCTCGCCGAGAGCGAGCTGCGCCATCGCATCAGCGTGCTGATGGGCGGACGCGCCGCCGAGACCTTGATTTTCGACGGCGACGTCTCGACCGGCGCGTCCGACGATCTGCAGCGCGCGACGCAGATCGCCCAGGAGATGGTGACGCGCTACGGCATGACGCCGACGATCGGCCAACGCATCTACGCCAACCTGCCGCCGAGCTTCCTCAGCGTCAGCGCGGAGGAGAGGCCCAACGCGTCGGAGTCGACGATGCGCGAGATCGATCTTTCCGTCCGCGACATCGTGGCCCAAGCCTTCGACGAGGCGCAAAAGATCCTGAAAGAGCGAAGGTCCGATCTCGACAAGGGCGCCGAACTGCTGCTGACCAAGGAAGTGCTGACGGCGGACGAATTCCCGGCGATCCGGCGTGCGGAAGATTCGCCCGGGACGGAGAAAAAGGTCGCCTGAGCGCCGGCGCTTCCTTCTACGCCTGCTCCAGCTCGATCAGCGTCCCGTTGCCCTTGGGGTGCAGGAACAGCACCGGCTTGCCGTGCGCGCCGATTCTCGGTTGGCCGTCGCCGAGCGCGCGAACGCCCGAGGTGTGCAACTGGTCGCGCGCGGCGAGGATGTCGTCGACCTCGAAGCAGAGATGATGCATGCCGCCATCGGGATTGCGTTCGAGGAATTTGGCGATCGGCGAATTGTCGCCGAGCGGCTGGAGAAGTTCGATCTTCGTGTTCGGCAGTTCGACGAACGCGACGGTGACGCCGTGTTCGGGCAGCGAGGCCGGCGAGGAGACGCGCGCGCCGAGGCCGTCGCGATAACGCGCGCTCGCGGCCTCAAGATCGGCGACGGCGATGGCGACGTGATTCAGTCTTCCGATCATGGGCCCCTCTATATCTCGACGACCAGCACGTGCACCGCCGGCTTCTTGCCCCAGGCGGCGTTGACGGCGTTTCGCACGGCGCGTTCGATCGCGCCGCAGACGGAGTCGGCGTCGCGCCGTTTGCCGCGCGGCAGGCTCTCGAAAGTTTCGAATATCGCGGCGTCGACGATTTCGTCCAGGCCCGCGCCGTAGCGCGTGGCTTTGGGCAGGCCGGCGATCATGACGTCCGGGTCGCCCGCCATCTCGCCCTTGGCGGTGAGGGCGAGCGCGATCGACACCACGCCGGCGAACGAGAGCTTGCGGCGCTGGCCGACGCAATCGTCGTCCGTCGGCAACAGGATTTCGCCGTCCTTAAAGAGCCGGCCATGGTCGAGGCGGCCGACGACGCCCGCCTCGCCGCCGGCGAGGCGCACCACGTCGCCGTCGAACGCGCGCACCACTTGGCGGACGCCCTGCGCCTTGGCGAAGGCGACGTGCTCGGAAAGATGCAAGGGCTCGCCGTGACCGGGAACCGCGATTTTCGGTTTGAGCCACGCATACAACTTGGCGAGTTCGGCGCGACGCGGATGGCCGGAGACATGCACGAGCTGCGTGCGATCGGTGACGACCTCGACGCCTTGCTTGACCAGGCCGTTGATGATCTTGCCGACCGCCTTCTCGTTGCCGGGAATGGTGCGCGAGGAAAAGATGACGAGATCGCCGCTCGCGAGATTCGCGCTGGGATGCTCGTCCTCGGCGAGGCGCGCCAGCGCCGCGCGCGGCTCGCCCTGGCTGCCGGTGGCGAGCGCGAGCACTTTGTCGCGCGCGATGCGCTCGAACGGGTCCGGTCCGAGCAGGGGCGGCACGCCGTTGAAATAGCCGCATTCGCGCGCCACCGCGACGACGCGCTCCATCGCGCGGCCGATGATCATCACCTGCCGGCCGTTGGCGAAGCCCGCCTCCGCCGCCGCGCGCAGGCGCGCGACGTTGGAGGCGAAGGTGGTGACGACGACGCGGCCCTTCGCCTTGCCGACCAGCGCCGAAAGGTTCTTGGCGACGTCGGCCTCGGAGGGGCTCTCGCCCTCGCGCAGGACGTTGGTCGAATCGCAGACGAGCGCCAGCACGCCCTCTTCGCCCAACTCCCTGAGGCGCCGCTCGTCGGTCGGCGGGCCGATCATCGGCGTCGCGTCGATCTTCCAGTCGCCGGAATGAACGACGAGGCCGGCCGGCGTGCGGATCGCCAGGGCGCAGCTCTCGGGGATCGAATGCGCGACCGCAATGAATTCCACGTCGAACGGACCGATGTCGAGCCGCGCGCCCTGCTGGACGATGCGAATGGGAATCTTCGGCGCGCCGGGCTCGGAAAGCCGGCGCGCTTCGGCGAGGCCCGCGGCGAAGCGCGTCGCGTAGACCGGCGCGCCGAGGCGCGGCCATAGATCGGCGAGCGCGCCGATATGGTCCTCGTGCGCATGGGTGACGACGAGGCCGACGAGATCCTTCTTCACCTTCTCGATGAACGCGACGTCCGGCAGGATCAGATCGACGCCCGGCAGGTCGTCGCCGGCGAAGGCGACGCCGAGATCGACCATCAGCCATTTGCGGTCTCGCGGCGGGCCGAAGCCGTAAAGCGCGCAGTTCATGCCGATTTCGCCCAGACCGCCCAGGGGCGCGAATACGAGTTCGTTGTCATCGCTCATCGCGCTAGGCTTTCATCGAGGATTTCGGCGCGCGACGCCGGGTCGTCGCCCGCCCCGTCGGACGGCGGCATCAAGAAAATATCGGCGGATTCGATTGTCTCGAGCGCGCCGGCCGTCCGCATCAAGAGGCGGCCCTCGGCGTCGAGGCCTTCGAACAGCCCTTCGCGAGACCCGCGCGAACCCGCAACGCGAATCGGGCCGCCGAGCCCGGCGGCGGCGGCCAGCCAACGCGCGCGGATTTCGGCGAAGCCGGCGCCGCGCGACCACACGCCGATCGCCTCGTGAAAGCGAGCCGCGAGCCGGCGGAACAGCGCGTCCGACGAAACGGCGCGTTGCAGCGCGGCGTGAAGATCGGCGACGGGACAGGCGAGCCCCTGCGGCGAGGAAAGGCAATTGACGCCGACGCCGACGACGCAGGCGAGCCCCCGACCCGGCGCCGCGACCCCCTCCACCAGCAGTCCCGCGAGCTTGGCGCCGTTCCATAGGAGGTCGTTGGGCCATTTGAGCGCGACGCCCGCGCCGCCGAGATCTTCCACCGCCTTGACCAGGGCGACGCCCGCGACAAAGCCGATTTGCGGCGCGATCGCCGCCGCGCAAGGTTCGACGACAAGGGCGCTGGCGTAGAGATTTCCCGGCGGGGAGCTCCAGGACCGCCCATGGCGCCCGCGTCCTCGCGTCTGTTCGCCGGCGACGATCCACAGACGTCCGGGATCGCCGAGAGCCGCGCGGCGGCGCGCTTCGTCGCTGGTCGAACCCAGGCGGGCGTAGCGCGCGACCCGCCAGCCCGCGAACAACGGCTCCGGCTCGTTCGTCTGAGAATCGAAAACGTTCAAAACAGCGACTTGGCGGCGGCCATCGCCGCATCGGTAAGGGGCGCCGGCGCCAACGCGTAGAAGATGACGACCGCGGTGGAAAGCGCGAGCACGACGCGCGCCGCCGCGCCGGGCCGATCGAAGGCTTTGGCCGGCTCGTCGAAATACATGATCTTGACGATGCGCAGATAGTAATAGGCGCCGACCGCGGTCATCGCCACGCCGATGATGGCGAGCCCGTAGAGATCGGCCTTTATCGCGGCGGCGAAAACATAGAATTTGGCGAAGAAACCGGCGAGCGGCGGAACGCCCGCGAGCGAGAACATCATCGCGCCGAGGAAGAACGCCATCGGCGCGTTGGTGCGCGCGAGCCCCGCCAGATCGGCGATGTCCTCGACATAGGCGCCCTCGCGCCGCATGGAAAGAATGCCGGCGAAGGTTCCCAGGGTCATGGCGAGATAGATCGCCATATAGACCACGACGCCGTGCGCGCCTTCGACCGTGCCGGCGGCCAGGCCCACCAGCGCGAAGCCCATGTGGCCGATCGAGGAATAGGCCATCAGCCGCTTGAAGTTGGTCTGGCCGATCGCGGCGAAGGAGCCGAGCGCCATCGAGGCGATCGAAATGAAGGTCACGATCTGCCGCCAATCCTGCGCGACGCCGGGAAACGCGGTCATCGTGACGCGCAACAGAATCGCCATTGCGGCCATTTTCGGCGCCGAAGCGAAGAAGGTCGTCACCGGCGTCGGCGCGCCCTCGTAGACGTCGGGCGTCCACATGTGGAACGGAACGGCCGAGATCTTGAAGGCGAGCCCGGCCAGCACGAAGACCAGGCCGAAGACGACGCCGAGGCTCGCGTGCTCGCGTAGCGCCGTCGCGACGTCGGCGAAGTTGACTGTGCCGGCGTAGCCGTAGATCAGCGAAGCGCCGTAAAGCAGCATGCCGGAGGATAGCGCGCCGAGCACGAAATACTTCAATCCCGCTTCCGAGGCGCGCAGATCGTCGCGACGATAGGCCGCGACGACATAGAGCGACAGGCTCATCAGTTCGAGGCCGAGATAAAGCGCGATGAAGTCGCTCGCCGAAATGAGCATCATCATGCCGAGCGTGGCGAGCAGAATGAGAATGGGAAACTCGAAGCCGCCGATCTTTTGCTTGCGCATGAAATCGATCGACAGCAGCAGCGTCGTCAGCGAGCCGATCAGCGCCAGCGCCTTCATGAAGCGGCCGAAGGCGTCGTCGGTGAAGGCGCCGTAAAAAGTGACGCCTTTGTCGCGATGATTGGCCAGCACCGCGACGAGCGCGGCGGCGAGCAGCGCCGCCGCGATTTCCGTCACCAGCCAAGCCGAGCGTTCGCCGCGCAGCGCTCCCAACAGCAGAAGCGCGAGCACGCCGGCCGCGATGATGAATTCGGGCAGGACGATCGGAAGCGAGAGAGCCGTCACGTTCATTTGCTGATCAATCCCAGTTGTTCGCTTGGCCGCCGCCGCCCTTTAGAGCCCCGCCGTCCTCGTCACGGCGATCGCCTGATCGAAGCCCTTGAGGAGCGCGTCGATCGAGGCCGAACTCGCGTCGATGATCGGCTGCGGATGCACGCCGTAATAGACCGTCAGAATGAGCAACGGCGCCAAAACGGCGATCTCGCGCCCGGAGAGATCGAGGATGCCCGTCAGATTGGGCTTGTCGATCACCCCGAAGATCACCTGGCGATAGAGATAGAGCGCATAGGCCGCCGAAAGCACGCCGCCGGTCGCCGCGAACGCCGCGACCCAAGCATTGACCTGAAACGTCCCGATCAGGGTGAGGAATTCGCCGATGAAGCCCGAGGTGCCGGGCAGGCCGACATTGGCCAGCGTGAACACCATGAACGCCACGGCGTAGCGCGGCATGCGCTGCACCAGCCCGCCATAGGCGGCGATTTCGCGCGTGTGCATGCGGTCGTAGACGACGCCGACGCAGAGGAACAGCGCAGCCGAAACCAGGCCGTGGCTGATCATCTGATAGACCGCTCCTTGAACGCCCTGGGTATTGGCGGCGAACAGGCCCATGGTGACGAAGCCCATATGCGCGACGGAGGAATAGGCGATGAGCTTCTTCATGTCCTCCTGCACCAGCGCGACCAGCGAGGTGTAGATGATCGCAATGATCGACAGGGCGTAGATCAGCGGCGCGAAATCATGGCTCGCGTCGGGGAACATCGGCAGCGAGAAGCGGATGAAGCCGTAGCCGCCCATCTTCAATAGGATCGCCGCCAGGATCACCGATCCGGCCGTCGGCGCCTCGACATGCGCGTCGGGCAGCCAGGTGTGCACCGGCCACATCGGCAGCTTCACCGCGAAGGAAGCTAAAAACCCCAGCCACAGCCATTTCTGCATCGACGCGGCGAAATGCGTATGCAGCAGCGCTTCGATGTCGGTCGTGCCCGCGGTCCAATACATCGCCATGATCGCCAGCAGCATCAGCAGCGAGCCGGTGAGCGTATAGAGGAAGAACTTGAACGCCGCGTAGACGCGCCGCTTGCCGCCCCAGACGCCGATGATGAGAAACATCGGGATCAGGCCGCCCTCGAAGAACAGGTAGAACAGCACCAGATCGAGGGCGACGAACACGCCGATCATCAGCGTCTCGAGGATCAGGAACGCGATCATGTATTCCTTGACGCGGTTCTGGATCGAGGTCCACGACGCGGCGATGCAGATCGGCATCAGAAAAGTGGTCAGCAGCACGAAGGGCATGGAAATGCCGTCGACGCCGAGCTTGTAGAGAATGGCGTGGCTGAACCAATCGCGCTGCTCGACGAGCTGAAAACCGGGCGAAGACGGGTTGAAACGCGCCCAGGCGACGAGGCTGAGGCCGAAGACGATCAGCGTCGTCCACAGCGCGATCCAGCGCGCATTGTTGTTGGCGGCTTCGTCCTGGCCGCGAAGGACGAGGATGCACGCCGCGCCGACGAGCGGCAGAACGAGCAGCCCGGAAAGGATCCAAGAGCCGGACATCAGCGGATCCCCCCGAACAGATACCAGGTGGTGAACGCGGCGACGCCGATGAGCATCGCGAAGGCGTAGTGATAAATGTAGCCCGACTGCAAGCGCACGACGTTGCGCGTGACGTCGAGCACGCGCGCCGAAACGCCGTCGGGGCCGAATCCGTCGATGAGGAAACCGTCGCCGCCCTTCCAGAATAGGCGACCGAGCCAGAACGCCGGACGGACGAACAGGAAATCATAGAGTTCGTCGAAATACCACTTGTTGAGCAGGAAGCGATAGAGCAGCGGATTGGCCTCGGCGAGCGCCTTGGGCGCCGCGCGATTGACGACGTACATGTAGGCGGCGACGAGGAACCCGCCCGCCATCATCAACGTCGGCAAGAGCGAGACGAACCAGGGGACCGTCTCCATTTCCTCGAGGATCTTATTGCCTGGAGCGAGATACAGCGCGTGCTTCCAGAAGTCCTCGTAACCGCCGCCGATGAACCAGGTGCGGAAAGCGACGCCCGCGAGCGTCGCGCCGAGCGCGAGCGCGGCGACCGGAACCAGCATCGCCATGGGCGATTCGTGAGCGGCATGGGCCTTGCCGCGGCCGTGGTCGTCGCGCGCGGAAACGTCATGGCCTTGCTCGCGGGCGTCGAGCGAGGCGGCCCAGTCGCCGCGTTTGCCGAAGAAGGTCATGAACACCAGGCGCCAGGAATAGAACGAGGTCAGGCCCGCCGTGGCCGCCACGCAAAGGAAGGCGTAGGCGGCGGCGGCGCCGTCCGAGGCGTAGGCGGCCTCGATGATCGCGTCCTTCGAGACATAGCCGGCGAAGCCGATCGAGGTGAAGGGAATGCCGACGCCGGTCAGCGACAACGTGCCGATCACCATCATCCAGAAGGTGAAGGGGATTTCTTTGCGCAGGCCGCCCATGGCGCGCATGTCCTGCTCGTGATGCATCGCTTGGATGACCGAGCCGGCGCCCAGGAACAGCAGCGCCTTGAAGAAGGCGTGAGTGAAGAGATGGAAAATGCCGAGGCTGTAGCCGCCGACGCCGAGGCCGACGAACATGTAGCCGAGCTGCGAGCAGGTGGAATAGGCGATGACGCGCTTGATGTCGTTCTGCACCAGACCGACCGTCGCGGCGAAAATGGCGGTCGTCGCGCCGACGATGGCGACGAATGCGAGCGCCGTCGGCGCGAGATCGAACAGCGGCGAGAGCCGCGCCACCATGAACACGCCGGCGGTGACCATCGTCGCGGCGTGGATGAGCGCGGAGACCGGCGTCGGGCCCTCCATCGCGTCGGGCAGCCATGTGTGCAGCAGGAACTGCGCCGACTTGCCCATCGCGCCCATGAACAGCAGCAGACAGGTCAGCGTCAGCGCGTCCCAGTCGGCGCCGAAGATATGGATGGTCTTGCCGGCAAGGCCGGGCGCGGCGGCGAAAATCTGCTCCAGGCTCACCGAGCCGGTCAGTTGGAAGAGCAGGAAAATGCCGAGCGCGAAGCCGAAGTCGCCGACGCGGTTGACGATGAAGGCCTTGATCGCCGCGGCGTTGGCCGAGGGCCTTTCGTACCAGAAGCCGATCAGCAGATAGGAGGTCAGGCCGACGCCTTCCCAGCCGAAGAACATCTGCGCCAGATTGTCGGCCGTCGCCAGCATCAGCATCGCGAAGGTGAACAGCGAGAGAAAGGCGAAGAAGCGCGGACGGCCGGGATCCTCGGCCATGTAGCCGATGGAATAGACGTGCACGAGAAACGAAATGGTGCCGACGACGACGAGCATCACCGCCGTCAGCGTGTCGATGCGCAACGACCAGGCGACGGCGAGCTTGCCCGAAGTCAGCCAATTGGCGACGGGCACGACGAGCGCCTGCTGCTCGTGACCGGCACCGACGGAAAAGAAGGCGATCCAGGAAAGGAGCGCGCTCACCGCCAGCAGGCTCGTGGTGACGAGTTCCGAAGCGCGCGCGCCGATCTGCCGCCCCAACAGGCCGGCGATCAGGAATCCGAGAAGCGGAAGGAAGACGATCAGATCGTACATGCGTCCTCAGCCCTTCAGCGTGTCGATGTCTTCAACCGCGATCGAGCCGCGATTGCGATAATAGGCGACCAGAATGGCGAGCCCGATCGCCGATTCGGACGCCGCGACCGTCAGAACGAGCAGCGCGAACACCTGACCGGTCAGGTCGCCCGCGTGGGTCGAAAACGCCACGAGGTTGATATTGACCGAAAGCAGGATCAGCTCGACCGACATCAGAATGACGATGATGTTCTTGTGATTGAGAATGATGCCGGCCACGCCGATCGTGAACAGGATCGCCGCCAGCATGACGTAATGGGTGAGGCCGATGACCATGGGGCGGATCCTTCAGATGCCGGCGCGCGAGCGCACTTTGCGCAGTTCGACCGCGGCGGCGGGGCTGCGCGCGATCTGCCCGACGATATTCTGCCGTTTGACGCCTGCCTTATGGCGCAAGGTCAGGACGATCGCGCCGACCATCGCGGTCAGCAGGATCATTCCCGCCGCCTGGAAGAAGTAGAAATAATGCGTGTAGAGCACGCGTCCGAGCGCCGCGGTGTTCGACAGCGTCCCCGAAGGCGCGGCGGCGGCGGCGGCGTCGGGCGAGCGCGTCCAGCCGAGGGCGACATAGCCGAGTTCGAGAGCGACGAACAGCGCGATCAACGCGCCGATCGGCAGATAGCGCACGAAGCCCTGCTTCAATTCGGCGAAATCGACGTCGAGCATCATGACGACGAAAAGGAACAACACCGCCACGGCGCCGACATAGACGACGATGAGGATCATACCGAGGAATTCGGCGCCCATCAGCAGCAACAGCCCGGCGGCGTTGACGAAGGCGAGAATCAGGAACAGCACGGAATGAACGGGATTTCGCGCCGTGATCACCGTGAGCGCCGAAACGATCAGCACGCCCGAGAACAGCCAGAAGAAAATCGCGTCGGCTTGCATCGTCCTGTCCCTTTGCCCCTCGCTCGCCCTCTCCCCTCTCCGCTTGCGGGAGAGGGGTCGGGGGTGAGGGGTCGCGCCGTCAGGCGCACTCGCCAAAGCGGCGCTCGCGCGCCGACCCCTCGTCCGTCATGCTTCGCATGACGCCTTCCCCCGCAAGGGGGGAAGGGCGTTCTCACCTATATTCCGCGTCCATCGCGATGTTGCGCGCGATCTCGCGCTCCCAGCGATCCCCGTTAGCCAGCAACCGGTCCTTGTCGTAGAACAATTCCTCGCGCGTCTCGACCGCGAATTCGAAATTCGGCCCCTCGACGATCGCATCGACCGGGCAGGCCTCTTGGCACAGGCCGCAGTAGATGCACTTGGTCATGTCGATGTCGTAGCGGGTCGTGCGGCGCGTGCCGTCGTTGCGGCGCGGCCCAGCCTCGATGGTGATGGCCTGCGCCGGACAGATCGCTTCGCACAGCTTGCACGCGATGCAGCGCTCCTCGCCGTTGGGATAGCGGCGCAGCGCGTGCTCGCCGCGAAAGCGTGGGCTGAGCTGCGACTTCTCGTGCGGATAGTTCAGCGTCGCCTTCGGCCTGAACATGTAGCGCACGGTAAGCGCCAACGCGGCGACGAATTCGCTCAAGAAGAGCGATCGCGCGGCCGAATCGAGTCTCAGCGCCATGGGTTTGTCCTCACGATGAACCGCTTCATCCTAGTGATACGCTCCCCAGCCCGTCGCCTCGAGCACGCCGGCGACCGCCACCACCATGAACAAGGAGATCGGCAGGAACACTTTCCAACCGAGCCGCATCAATTGGTCGTAGCGATAGCGAGGCACGAACGCCTTCACGAAGGTGAACATGAAGGCGACGGTCCACAGCTTGATCAGGAACCAGACGACCCCGGGAATCCAGGTGAACGGCGCGAAGGGAAGCGGCGACAGCCAGCCGCCGAGGAACAACACCGTCATGATCGACGACATCCCCAGGATCGCGACGAGTTCGGTGAGGAACTGCAGCAGGAACAGCGAGGCCGAGTATTCGACCAAATATCCCGCGACCAGTTCCGACTCCGCTTCGGCCAGATCGAACGGCGGACGGTTGGTCTCCGCGAGCGCAGAGACGAAGAAGATGACGAACATCGGCAGCAGCGGCAACCAATACCAACCCAGCAGGCCGAATTTCGTGTCCTGCGCGCGCACGATGTCGGTGAGATTGAGCGAGCCCGCGCACAACAGCACGGTGACGATGACAAAACCGACGGAAACCTCGTAGGACACCATCTGCGCGGCCGCGCGCATGGAGGACAAGAACGGATATTTCGAATTCGACGCCCAGCCCGCCATGATGATGCCGTAGACGCCGAGCGAGGAAACCGCGAACAGGTAGAGCACGCCGACGTTGATGTCGCCGACCACCCAGCCGTCGGCGACGGGAATGACCGCCCAGGCCGAGAGCGCCATCGTCACCGAGACCAACGGCGCGATGACGAACACGCCTTTGTTGGCGCCCGCCGGGATGATCGGCTCCTTGAGAACGAACTTGAAGAAATCGGCGAAGGGCTGCAGCACGCCCCAGGGGCCGACGACGTTCGGCCCGCGCCGGATGTGAATGGAGCCCCAGATCTTGCGTTCGCCATAAATGAGCACCGCCGTCGCGACCAGGATGCAGACCAGCAGCGCCAGGCTCTCAAGCACATAGCGCACGAAGGCGCCGAGCGCCGAGGCGTACATCCACGCGCCGAGCGCCGCCGCGACGCCGCTGGCGAAGAACCAATAAACCGCCGCGACGAACAGCGCGACGATCGCCAGCATGGCCACGAGCGCGACGACGGCCAGCCAGTTGGACTGCGAAGGGCGGGAGGGAGTGGCGCTGCTCATCGTTCCGTCCTATTCCGCCGCCTGTCGCAGCTGTCCCTTGGCCAGGGCCGAGCACTCGGCCATGACGCGGGAAGCGCGCGCGATCGGGTTGGTGAAGTAAAAGTCGGAGACGCTCGCGGCGAACGGAGCGCGATCGATCGCGCCGCCGAGGCCGGCCAGCGCAGTCAACGCGCCCGCGTCGGCCGGCGCGATCGCATCGATCTTGACCAGGTCGGGATGGGCGCTCGCGAGCGCGGCGCGCAGGGCGCCGAGCGAATCGAACGGCAGCCTGGCGCCGATCGCGTCCGACAGCGCGCGCAGGATCGCCCAGTCCTCGCGCGCCTCGCCGGGCGGGAAGACGGCGCGTTCGGCGAATTGCGGACGCCCTTCCGTGTTGACGTAGATTCCGGTCTTTTCGGTATAGGCGGCGCCGGGCAGGATGACGTCGGCGCGGTGCGCGCCCTTGTCGCCGTGCGTGCCGAGATAGACGACGAAGGCGCCGGGCTCGATGGCGATTTCGTCGGCGCCGAGATTGAAGAGAACGTCCAACGCTCCGGCCTTGGCCATCGCGAGGGCGTCGAGCCCGCCCTGCCCCGGCGTCAAGCCGAGATCGAGGCCGCCGACGCGCGCAGCCGCGTCGTGCAGCACGTTGAAGCCGTTCCAGCCGTCCTTGACGAGCCCGAGCGACAACGCGGCCTTGGCCGCGAGCGAGAGAACGCCCAAGCCGTCGGGCCGCGCGACGGCGCCGGCGCCGAGAATGAACATCGGCTTCGCCTTCGCGGCCGGCGAATGCTCGGCGAAAGCGGCGAGCGAGCCGGGGCCTGCGCCGAGGTAATTGTAGGCGTAGGTCAGATCGGCCTTTTCGCCGATGACGCCGATCAGGCAATCGCCCTTGAGCCAGCGCTTGCGAATGCGCGCGTTGAGCACCGGCGCCTCGACGCGCGGATTGGCGCCGATGATCATGATCGCGTCGGCCTCCTCGATGCCGGCGACCGTGGAATTGAAGAGGTAGGAGGCGCGGCCGAACTTCGGATCGAGTTTCGAGCCGTCCTGGCGGCAGTCGAGGTTGACGACGCCGAGGTTGTCCATCAGGCCCTTCAGCGCGAACATTTCCTCGACGCTGGCCAGATCGCCGAATATCGCGCCGATGCGCGCGGCGCTCGTCCTCTCGGCCTTGGCGGCGATCGCCGCGAAGGCCTGCGCCCAGCTCGCCGGCTTCAGCTTGCCGTCGATCTTGACATAGGGGCGATCGAGCCGCTGCGTCTTCAACCCGTCGACGATGTGGCGCGTCTTGTCGGAAATCCACTCTTCGTTGATCGCTTCGTTGACGCGCGGCAGGATGCGCACCACTTCGCGCCCGCGCGAATCGACGCGGATCGCCGAGCCCAGCGCGTCCATCACGTCGACCGATTCGGTCTTCACATATTCCCACGGCCGGGCATGGAACGCGGTCGGCTTGGAGGTCAGCGCGCCGACCGGGCAGAGATCGACGACGTTGCCCTGCAATTCGGACGTGAGCGCGCGCTCGAGATAGGTGGTGATTTCCATGTCCTCGCCGCGCCCGATCGCGCCGAGCTCCGAGACTCCAGCCACTTCGGTGCTGAAGCGGACGCAGCGCGTGCAATGGATGCAGCGGTTCATCGAGGTCTTGACCAGCGCGCCGATATACTTGTTCTCGACCGCGCGCTTGTTTTCGGCGAAGCGCGAGGAATCGACGCCATAGGCCATCGCCTCGTCCTGCAGATCGCATTCGCCGCCCTGGTCGCAGATCGGGCAATCCAGCGGGTGGTTGATGAGCAGGAACTCCATCACGCCCGCTCGCGCCTTGCGCGCCATCGGCGAATTGGTCTCGACGACCGGCGGCTCGCCCTTCGGGCCCGGGAGCAGATCCTTGACCGCCGTCGCGCACGACGCCGTCGGCTTGGGCGGCCCGCCCTTCACTTCGACCAGGCACATGCGGCAATTGCCGGCGACCGACAGACGCTCGTGGAAGCAGAAGCGCGGCACTTCGGCGCCGGCGGCTTCGCAGGCCTGAAGGAGCGTATATTGCGGCGGCACGTCGAGCTCTTTGCCGTCGATGACGATCTTGGTCATTTGGCCCCCTACTCCGCCGCCGTCAACTTGACGCGGTCGTCGACAACACATGCATCGCCAGCCAAAAGCATATCGGCCAACCGACGACAAGGATCAGCAAATTCGTGACGCCGCGAGCGCTGTGCCCCGCGCGCATCTTGATCGCGATCCACGCGCAGAGAACGGCGACCGCCGTGAGCCAAACCACCCCTGTCCAGCCGAACCGCCACCAGAGAGATTCCCAGCCTGTCGACGCCGGGCCGCCGACACGGACGATATGCGAGACCGCTATCGGCCCGCTGAGTTGGCTTCCCCCGCCCGAAAACGCTTGGCCGACGAAGGCCGGCAGCGAATAGGTCGCGAGAAAGGTGAAGATCATGGTGAAGTAGGCGACCCAGTAGCCGACGACTGGAATCCACATCGAAACGAGCAGGGTCGCGACGACCCAAAACGCCCAGGGCATTTCGAACCTCTCGAATCTCGGCCAGGTCAAACGTCATCGCGCTTACTCCGCCGCCACGAGCACGGGCTCGCTATGCGGATTGGCCGCGTATTGGTCGATGCGCCTTTCGATCTCGGGGCGGAAATGCGCGATCAGGCCCTGGATCGGCCAGGCCGCCGCGTCGCCGAGCGCGCAGATCGTATGGCCCTCGACCTGCTTGGTGACGTCGAGCAGCATGTCGATTTCCTTTTTCTGCGCCCTGCCCTCCGCCATTCGCGTCAACACCCGCCACATCCAGCCCGTGCCCTCGCGGCACGGCGTGCACTGGCCGCAGCTCTCGTGCTTGTAAAAGCAAGAAATGCGCGCGACGGCGCCGACGATGTCGGTGGACTTGTCCATCACGATGACGGCCGCCGTGCCGAGGCCGGAGCGCAACTTGCCGAGCGAATCGAAATCCATCGGGCAGTCGATGATCTGCGCGGCGGGAACCATGCGCACCGACGAGCCGCCGGGAATGACCGCGAGCAGATTGTCCCAGCCGCCGCGCACGCCGCCGCAATGCTTGTCGATCAGCTCGCGGAACGGGATCGACATCGCCTCCTCGACATTGCACGGCTTGTTGACGTGGCCGGAGACGCAGAACACCTTCGTGCCGGAGTTGTTGGGAGCCCCGAAACTGGAAAACCACGACGCGCCGCGGCGCAGGATCGTCGGCGCGACCGCGATCGATTCGACATTGTTGACCGTCGTCGGGCAACCGTAGAGCCCCATATGGGCGGGGAACGGCGGCTTGATGCGCGGCATGCCCTTCTTGCCCTCGAGCGATTCGAGCATCGCCATCTCTTCGCCGCAGATATAGGCCCCGGCGCCGTGATGGATATGGATGTCGAACGGCCAGCCGTGGACGTTGTCCTTGCCGATCAGGCGCGCCTCATAGGCTTCGTCAACGGCGGCCTGGAGGCGCTTGCGCTCGAGGGCGTACTCGCCGCGCACATAGATGTAAGCGGCGTTGGCGCCCATCCCGAAGGCGGCGAGGAGGCTGCCCTCGACCAGCGTATGCGGGTCGTTACGCAGGATTTCACGATCCTTGCAGGTGCCCGGCTCCGATTCGTCGGCGTTGACGACGAGATAATGCGGACGCTTGGGATCGACGACCTTGGGCATGAACGACCATTTGAGGCCGGTCGGGAATCCCGCGCCGCCGCGACCGCGCAGGCCCGACGCCTTCATCTCTTTGACGATCCAATCGCGGCCCTTGTCGATGATCGCCTTGGTCCCGTCCCAATTGCCGCGCGCGCGCGCTCCCTTGAGGGCGCGATCGCCGAAGCCGTAGAGATTGGTGAAGATGCGGTCCTTGTCCTCAAGCATGGCTCAGCTTTCCGTCTTCACGGCGTGCGAGGGAGCGTGCGCGCTCTCGTCTTTCAGGCCGACGCCGCCGGCGGCGAGGTTGGCCGCCTGCTTCACCCATTGTTCGCGGTCGATGCGACCGGGAAACGACAGATACGTGCCGACCCAGCGGATCTCCCGCCGCGTCCAGGCGGCGATCTGGTCGAAGTGAAAGACGCCGAGTTCATGCAGGCGCTTCTCGTTGACCGGGCCGATGCCCTTGACCCGCTGCATATCGTCGGCCCGGCCGGCGCGCGCGCCGATAAGGCCGGCGGGGCGCGATCCGACCGCGTTGGCCTTCTGCTCGGGGGTCGCGTCCTTCGGCAGCGTCGCCAAGGTCGCCTTGATATGCGCCTCCTCCGCCGCGGCGTGCGCCTCCACCGCCGCCGCGTCGTCGTTGGCGGCCGGCGCGGCGCTCGCGACGCCCGGACCGCTATGGCCGTCGGCGCCGTAGAGCGTCGTCAGCGCGGTGAGCCCGCCCTCCGGCTCGGACGAGACGCGTCCCGTCTGCGAGCCCGTCTTCACCGGCCGCCCGGCGGCGAGGTCGTCGAGCAGCCCGGCGAAATTCTCCGGCGTCAGGTCTTCGTAATAGTCGTCGTTGATCTGCGCCATCGGCGCGTTGCAGCAGGCGCCCAGGCACTCGACCTCGACCCAGGAAAAGGCGCCGTCGGCGGTGACTTGTGTTTCCGCGCCGATGCGGTTCCTGCAGACTTGCTTGATCGCCTCGGCGCCGCGCAATTGGCATGAAGTCGTGCCGCAGAGCTGCACGTGATGGCGCCCGACCGGCTCCAAATTGAACATCGTGTAGAAGGTCGCGACTTCGAGCGCGCGGATGTAGGGCATGTCGAGAATGTCCGCGACCTTTTCGATCGCGGGCCTGGACAGCCAAGAACCGCTCTGCTGCTGAGCGCGCCACAGCAGCGAAATGATCGCCGAGGCCTGACGACCCGGAGGATACTTGGCGATCTCCTTCTCCGCCCACGCGCGATTTTCGGGCGTGAACTCGAAGCTCTCGGGCTGAACCTCGGCAAGGCGACGAACGGACATTTAGCTCAACCCCAGTCTCTTGACCGTCGCATGAGCGCGCGCCGACCGCCGAGCCGACGCGAAAGCGAGGCGACCGGCGCTCATCGCGCCCTGCCCCCTCGCCGGCCATGCGTGTCGTTCATTACGAAAAACGCGGCGACGAAGATAAATCCGATGACCAGGCCGAGATCGGCCGAAGGCTGAAGCAGCGGCTCCCCGCCCGACCAGCGCATCAGCGCCAGGACCGCGAGAAACGAGAGAAACCCGGCGGCGAGCAAGCCGGCGCGACGCTTCAGCGCTTCGACGACGCTCACCGGTCGACATCGCCGAACACGATGTCGAGCGATCCGAGAATCGCGCTCACGTCCGCCAACATGTGCTTGCGGCAGAGGAAATCCATCGCTTGCAAATGCGCGAAGCCGGGCGCGCGCAGCTTCACGCGATACGGCTTGTTGCTTCCGTCGGAGACGAGATAGACGCCGAACTCGCCCTTGGGCGCCTCGACGGCCGCGTAGACCTCGCCGGCGGGAACCTTATAGCCCTCGGTGTAGAGCTTGAAATGATGGATCAGCGCTTCCATCGAGCGCTTCATGTCGCCGCGCTTGGGCGGCGCGACCTTGCCGTCCTCGGTCGAAACGGGCCCCTCGCCGCCGGCCGAGTTCAGCTTCTCGCAACACTGTTTCATGATTTTGACCGACTGGCGCATCTCCTCCATGCGGATGAGATAGCGGTCGTAGCAGTCGCCGTTCTTGCCCACGGGGATGTCGAAATCCATCTCCTCGTAACACTCGTAGGGCTGCGCC
>JBEKAL010000046.1:0-17835 GCA_050015935.1 Roseiarcus sp. | reverse complement strand
CGAAGTAAAATCGACCAACGGCGATACGTTCCTCGGCGGCGAAGACTTCGACATGCGGCTGGTTGAGTATCTCTCCGGCGAATTCAAGAAAGAGCAGGGCATCGACCTGACCAAGGACAAGCTGGCGCTGCAACGCCTGAAGGAGGCGGCAGAAAAGGCCAAGATCGAGCTTTCTTCGGCGGTCCAGACCGAGATCAACTTGCCTTACATCACCGCCGATGCGGCGGGCCCCAAACATCTGGCGCTGAAACTGACGCGCGCGAAGTTCGAGGCGCTGGTCGACGATCTGATCCAGCGCACCGTCGAACCGTGCCGCAAGGCGCTCAAAGACGCCAGCCTTGCGGCGGGCCAGATCGACGAGGTCGTGCTCGTCGGCGGCATGACCCGCGTGCCCAAAGTGCAAGAGATCGTCAAGCAGTTCTTCGGCAAGGAGCCGCACAAGGGCGTCAACCCGGACGAAGTCGTCGCGATCGGCGCCGCGGTCCAGGCCGGCGTTCTGCAAGGCGACGTCAAGGACGTGCTGTTGCTCGACGTGACGCCGCTTTCGCTCGGCATCGAGACGCTCGGCGGCGTGTTCACGCGCCTCATCGAGCGCAACACCACGATCCCGACCAAGAAGAGCCAGGTGTTCTCGACCGCCGAGGACAATCAGACCGCGGTGACCATACGCGTCTTCCAGGGCGAGCGGGAAATGGCGGCCGACAACAAGGCGCTCGGCCAGTTCGATCTGGTCGGCATTCCCTCCGCCCCGCGCGGCGTGCCGCAGATCGAGGTGACCTTCGACATCGACGCCAACGGCATCGTCAACGTCACCGCCAAGGACAAGGCGACCAACAAGGAACAGCAGATCCGAATCCAGGCCTCGGGGGGCTTGAGCGAGACCGACATCAACAAGATGGTCAAGGACGCCGAGGCCCACGCCGCCGAGGACAAGAAGCGGCGCGAGGCGGTCGACGCCAAGAACCACGGCGAATCGCTCGCCCATGACGCGGAGAAAGCGCTCAAGGAATACGGCGACAAGGTCGCCCAGTCCGATCGCAGCGCGGTCGAGGCGGCGGTCGCGGCCCTGCGCGCCTCCCTGCAGGGCGAGGACATCGAGGCGATCAAAGCCAGGAGCAACGACCTCATGCAGGCGCAGATGAAGCTCGGCGAAGCCATGTACAAGGCGCAGCAGGCGACCGGCGCCGAAGGCGGGGAGAGGGACGCCGCCAAGGCCAAGGACGACGTCATCGACGCCGAGTTCCGCGAAGTCGACGACGACAAGAAGAAATCCGCCTGACGATCTCGAGGTTCGCTCGCGCCCCCTTTCCTGACGTGGCGAAGGGGCGCGCTCGACTTCGCCGGGGGCGACCCATTCATTGCGGCGGCGCGGTTTCCTCAGGCGGGCGAGGCGCGATCGGGGCTTAACTTAAACGTTCGAGGGCGATTGACGAGGCGGTCCCAGCTATTCGTAGGCGGTCGATTAGGACCGCTCCAAGAAAGACCGGGTTACTGAAGACGTGGCCAAACGCGATTTCTATGAAACCCTGGGGGTCGCCCGCACCGCAACGGACGCGGAGCTGAAGGCGGCGTTCCGCAAGGCGGCGATGCAATGCCATCCCGACCGCCATCCCGGCGACAAGCAGGCCGAATCGCGGTTCAAGGATCTCAACGAGGCGTATCAACATCTGTCCGACAGCCAGAAACGGGCCGCCTACGACCGATATGGCCATGCGGCTTTCGAGCATGGCGCAGGCATGAGCGACGGCTTCGGCGCCTCCATGTCGGACATCTTCGACGATCTTTTCGGCGACATCATGGGCCGCCGCGGCGCTCGCAACGCGTCCGGCAAGGAGCGCGGCGCGGACATTCGCTACAATCTCGAGATCACCCTCGAGGAAGCCTACAACGGCAAGACGGCGACGATTAAGCTGCCGACCTTGGTGACCTGTGAAGGCTGCGCCGGTTCGGGCGCCAAGGCGGGCTCGAAACCGGCGACGTGCAAGACCTGCGCCGGGCACGGGCGCGTTCGCGCCCAGCAGGGATTTTTCGCCATCGAGCGGACGTGCCCGAGTTGCGGCGGGCGAGGCCAGACGATCGACAACCCTTGCGAACGCTGCGCCGGCTCCGGCCGCGTGACGCGCGAACGCACGCTTTCCGTCAACATGCCGGCGGGGGTCGAAGACGGCACGCGCATCCGTCTTTCCGGCGAGGGCGAAGCGGGGTTGCGCGGCGGGGTCGCCGGCGATCTCTATATTTTCCTCGCGATCAAGCCGCATCCCTTCTACCAACGCGACGGCGCCGACCTCTATTGCCGCGTGCCCATCTCGATGGTGCAAGCGGCGCTGGGCGGCGAATTCGCGGTGCGCACGCTCGACGGCGGCGAGGCCAAAGTGCGCATCGCCGAGGGCGCGCAATCGGGACATCAGATGCGCCTGCGCGGCAAGGGCATGCCGGTCCTGCGCTCGCGCGATTTCGGCGATCTCTATATCCAGGCCAATGTCGAAACGCCGCAGAATCTGACGCGGCGCCAGCGCGAATTGCTGATGGAATTCGACGCGGAATCGTCGCACAAGACTCAGCCCGAGAGTTCCGGATTCTTCGCCAAGATGAAAGTGTTCTTCGAAGGGCTGAGTTAGTCGAGCCGACGCGCCGGCCGCGGCGCGGCGGAGTGGGCGCTCGACGCGTTGCGGGACGACAATGGGCCATTCTTCGCCGAAATTTCCCTCCGATCGCGCAAGCCGACGTTCCGGGCGGCTGTTCGCCGACGAGACCCACTTCCTCAAGACCTTGTTTGAAAGCCCGCGCCTGACCGGCGCCGTGGCGCCGTCCGGCCGGTCTCTCGCGCGCGCGATAGCGCGAGCGGTCGATCCCCGCGGCGACGGCCTGGTGGTGGAGCTCGGTCCGGGAACCGGGCCGGTGACCCGGGCGTTGATCGAACACGGCGTCGCCCGCGAACGCCTCGTGCTGGTCGAATGTGACGGCGGCTTCTGCCGGCTGCTCGCGCAACGCTTCGCGCCCGTCCGGGTCGTGCAGGGCGACGCCTACGATCTCAAGCGCACGCTGGCGGGGCTCGAAGACCGGCCGATCGCCGCGGTCGTTTCGAGCCTGCCGCTGCTCAATCAGCCTCCCGCGCTGCGCGCGAAGCTGATCGAGGACGCTTTCGCGTTGATGGGGCCGGACGGCGTTCTCGTCCAGTTCACCTATGGCCTCGCTTCGCCGATTCCGCGCGAGAGCTGCGTCAAGAAGTTTTCCGCCCATTGCAGCGCGCCGATCTGGCGCAACCTGCCGCCGGCGCGGGTGTGGACTTATCGCGCCGATCCGAACGCGGCGTTCGCCGAACCGATGATAGCGCGGATCCGTCGGAGCGCCGACCGCCTGATGCGCCGCGGCCGCGCGTCCGCCGAATGAACGACAGGGCTGACATGGCCGCCCCGTCGCGGCGCGCGAAGCTCATCGATCCCGGCGATCGGCTGATCGTCGCGCTCGACGCGCCCGATGCGGTCGAGGCCGAGCGTCTGGTCGCCGAACTCGGCGACAGCGTGCGGTTTTATAAGATCGGCATGGAGCTCGCCTACGGCGGCGGCTTGAGCTTGGCGCCGAAGCTCGCGGCGGCCGGCAAGAAGGTCTTCATCGACCTGAAATTGCACGACATCCCCAACACGGTCGAGCGCGCCGCCGCGCAAATCGCCAAGCTGGGCGCTTATTTTCTCACCGTCCACGCCTACCCCCAGACGATGCGCGCGGCGGTGGCCGGCGCCAAGGGCTCTGGGCTGAAAGTGCTGGCGGTCTCGGTTCTCACCTCCTGCGACGACGCCGATCTCGCCGAAGCCGGCTACGCCTTGGGAGTGAAGGAACTGGTGGCGCGCCGCGCCGCGCAGGCGCAGGCGGCCGGCCTCGACGGACTCGTCGCCAGCGCCTCGGAGGCCGCGATGCTGCGCGCCGCCATCGGCGATTCGCTGCTTCTCGTCACGCCGGGCATTCGCCCTTCCGGCGTCGCCGTCGGCGACCAGAAGCGCGTCGCCACGCCCGCTCAGGCGATCGCCGCCGGCGCTGACTATCTCGTCGTCGGGCGCCCGGTGACGCAGGCCTCCGATCCCCGAGCCGCCGCGCAGCAAATCGTCGCCGAGATCGCCGCCGCGCTCTGACTTGCCATCTCACGCGCGGGCGCTAGTCTCGCGCGCCAACAACGGAGTCGCTCATGCCCGAAGGCTATGTCGTCTCGCGCGTCGACATCACCGATCCCGAGGCCTATGCGCGCTACGCCGCCGCCGCAACCAAGGCGATCGCGGATCATGGCGGACGCGCGCTGGCGCGCGGCGGACGATACGAAGCGCTCGAAGGATCGGCCCGCGCGCGCAACGTCGTGCTGGAATTCGAAAGCTACGACGCGGCGCGAGCCTACTATTATTCTGAGGATCACCAGAAAGCGCGAGCGCTGCGCCAGGGCGCGGCGGAGATCGAAATGGTCCTGGTCGAAGGGGCATGAGCGTGGCCAAGGGCTACTGGATCGCGCATGTCGACGTCGCCGACGCGGAAGGCTACAAGGCCTATCTCAGCGCCAGCGCGATTCCCTTCGCCAAATACGGCGCGCGGTTTCTCGTGCGCGCGGGGCGAAACGAGCTGAAGGAGGGCGCGTTGCGCTCCCGGCGCGTCGTCATCGAGTTCGCGGACTATGCGACGGCGCTGGCTTGTTACCAGTCCGAGGAATATCGCCGCGCGCGGGCGTTGCGCGAACCCGTCTCGCAAGGCGACCTCGTCGTCGTCGAAGGCTATGACGGGCCGCAACCGGGCTGAAACGCAAATTCGAGGGACGCCATGGACGAAATGCGGCTGGTCGTGATGGGCGCCGCCGGGCGCATGGGCAGGATGCTCGTCAAGACGGTCGCGGAAACGCCGGGCGTGGGCTTGAGCGCGGCGATCGAGCGCGCGGGCGCGCCCGCGCTGGGTCAGGACGCCGGGCTTGTGGCCGGCGGCGGCGCGACGGGGGTGAGAATCTCCGACGATCCGCTCGCCGCCTTGCTGAACGCCGACGGCGTGATCGACTTTTCCGCTCCGGCGGCGACGGTGGCGATGGCCGCGCTCGCCGCCCAGGCGCGCATCGTTCATGTCGTCGGCACGACCGGCCTTTCCGAACACGATCTGAACAGCCTCGCCGCGGCGGCGCGCCATGCGCCGATCGTGCGCTCGGGCAATATGAGCCTCGGCGTCAATCTGCTCGCGCGGCTCGTGCGCGACGCCGCGCGCGCCCTCGGCCAAGACTTCGACATCGAGATCGTCGAAATGCATCATCGCATGAAGGTCGACGCGCCTTCGGGCACCGCGCTGCTGCTCGGCGAAGCGGCCGCCGAGGGGCGCGGCCTGACCTTGAGCGAGCATTCCGAGCGCGGGCGCGACGGCCTCACCGGCGCGCGCAGGCCGGGCGCCATCGGCTTCGCCTCGCTGCGCGGCGGCACGGCGATCGGCGATCACAGCGTCATCTTCGCCGGCGACGGCGAGCGCATCGTCCTTTCCCATCACGCCGAGGACCGCGCCCTATTTGTGCGCGGCGCCCTCAAGGCGGCGCTGTGGGCGCGCGGCCGCAGGCCGGGGCTCTATTCGATGGCCGACGTGCTGGGGATTTCACGCGGCTGAGAGGCGGCGCCTTGTGAACGCGGTCGCCGACCGCGTTCTGCCCCGCCGCGCTCAGCGAGCGCGGCTACAAGAAGGCCAGTTCCTCGGCGGGCGAGGGCTCGAAAAACTCAGGCCCCACCGTCAAGACCCCGCGCAGCGCGCCGAATCGCCGCTTGACCGGCGCCGGGGCGAACGGCGCGAGTTTGGCGATCGGATGCTTGCCGCGCGCGAGAACAATCTCCTCGCCCGCCTCCACGCGCGCGAGCAGTCAAGACAAACGCGTCTTCGCCAAATGAATGGTGACGGTTTCCGTGGTTTCCTCATTAGCTAACTGAAGATAGCTAACCGTTTCGTCTTCGTCGACCCTCGTCCCGGCGCCGCAATCATCACTCCTTGCACTGGAAATCGAGTTTCGCCGTCATCTCGCTCTTGCCGGCGCGGACGTCGATGGCGAGCGGCATGCAGGTCGCTCCTTCCAGGAAAAACGCCTTGTGTTCGACGCCGTCGGCGCCGAAGATGAAGTTGGCGAACGCCTTGTGCGTGACGATCTGCTGGCCCGCCCTGCCGAACTGGGTGACGTCGACGGTCGCCGCCGCGTATTTGGGCGCGCTGTCCTTGTCGCCGGAGAAGGTGAGGTCGACGAGGATTCCCGTCGCGGTCTCATGGTTCGGACCGCCGCCCTTGGGCAGGTTCGCGAACGGCGGCGCGCCCACGATGTTTTCCGATAATTTGCCCGCGCGTTCGAGAAACAGATAGGCCTTCACGTCGGCGATTCTCAACTCCGCGCCCAGCGCTTGGCCGGCAAGCGCGCCGAGCGCAGCGAAGGCGAAGGCGAAGCGTTTCATCGGCAAGCCCCCACAATCCCGTAAGACGCGGCTTCTCCCCGAGGCCGCACAAAAAAAGCCCCGGCCCGCTCAGCGCGCGGACCGGGGCTCGTTTCTTCGCTTGCAGGCTCAGCTCCGGCGATTGCCGGCAAGCATGAGCAGCATCTGGAACATGTTGATGAAGTCGAGATAGAGCCGCAAGGCTCCATAGATCGACTTCTTCTCCGAGGCCTCATAGGCCTCGCCGGCGAAATAGCTCTCCTTGATCGCCTGGGTGTCCCAGGCGGTCAGGCCGGCGAAGACGCCGATGCCGACGATCGAGAGCGCCCATTGCAGGCCGCTGCTCTGCAAGAAGATGTTCACGACGCTGGCGATGATGAGGCCGAACAGGCCCATCACCATGAACGAGCCCATCGCCGAAAGGCTGCGGCGCGTCGTATAGCCGTAAAGGCTCAAGGCGCCGAAAGCCGCCGCGGTCTCGAAGAACGCGCGCGCAATCGAGGCCTGCGTGAACACCACGAAGAGCGTCGAAAAAGAAAGCCCGATCAGCGCGGCGAAGGCGAGGAACACCGAGCGCGTGGCGCTGACCGACATCGAATTTCGGCCGGCCGAAATCGCGAACACCAGGGCGAGCGGCGCGAAGATCACCACCCAGCGCAGCGGCGAGACGTAGATCGCCTGGCCGAACGGCGTCAGCCCGACGATATGGCCACCCGCCGATTCGATTGCGCCGAACTTATAGGCGCCGTACGCGACCACTCCGGTCAGGCCGAGACCGAACGTCATGTAATTGTACACGCCGATCATATAGGCGCGCAGGCCCTGATCGATCGCGCCGGCGCCGGACCGGGCGAGGCCAGCGCCGGACCGGGCGTTGGCGAAGCGGTCATAGTCGGACATGGAAAACCTCGTCATCTGCGTCGCGGCCTCGAAACACCAGCCCCCGGGCCGGCGCGCCGCGCTCGTAGCGTAATATGGTCGGGACGGCCCTCGCGCGCAAGGGCCTGCTGGCGGCCCGCCGGCGGCCGGCGTTTCGTCAATGGCCGCCGCCGGCCCCCGCCATCTGCGGCCGGCGCATGAAGGCCGCGAGCCCGACCAGCCCGAGAAAGACCAGCGTCAGAGCGAGAAACACGTCGCCGAGCGCGAGCACTTCGGCCTGTCGGCGCACCATCAGAGCCAGCGCGCGCGTCGCCGCGAGACCGGCGTCCGAGCCCCGCGACGCCAGCCCCGCCGTGATCTGGGCCAAGGCCTCGTCCGCAGGCGATCGGCCCCAGACGACGGACTCGCGCAGGCGCTCCAGGTGCAGGTCCATGCGCTTGTCGAGCATGGTGTTGATGAGCGCCAGGCCAAACGCGCCGCCGAGGTTGCGCATCAGGTTGTAAAGGCCCGAGGCGTTCTTGATGCGGTGCGGCGGCATGGTGCCGAGCGCGAGAGTGTTGATCGGCACCATGCACAACATCAGCGAGAAGCCGCGAAACATCTGGGGAACGAGCAATTCCCAGAAATCCCAATCGGCGGTGATGAACGAGGCCTGCCAGGCGCCGATGGCGAAGCCGACGAAGCCGACTGCGATCATCAACCTCGGATCGACCATGTTCATCAGCCGCCCGGAAATCGGCGCCATGATGAACATGCAGACGCCGGTGACGAACATCGTGTTGCCGATCATCAGCGCCGAATAGCCGCGCACCGTGGCGAGGTAGACGGGATAGATGTAGGTGAGGCCGTAGAGGCCGATGCCAAGGACGAAGGCGAACAGCGAGCCGGCCCAAAAATTGCGATCGGCGAACGCCGCGAGGTCGATGATCGGCTGGCGCGCCGTGAACGCGCGCCAGAAGAACACGATGGCGCCGAGGCCCGATATGACGAGGGCGGTGGTCACCGGCCCGCTTTCCAGCCAATCCTTCGACGGGCCCTCCTCCAGCGCGTATTCGAGCGCGCCGAGAAAGGCGGCCATCGCAGTGAGCCCGGTCCAGTCGAAATTCTTCAGCAGCTTGAAGTCGGGCTCGTCGAAATCGATCAGGAACCAGGTCGCGACGGAAACGATGATCCCGGGAATGATGTTGACCAGAAACAGCCAATGCCAGGAAAACAGGTCGGTCAGATAGCCGCCGACCGTCGGCCCGATGGTCGGCGCCAGCGTCGCCACCAGCCCGATGATCGGCGCGATGATCGGTTGTTTGTTGCGCGGAAAGATGGTGAAGGCCGATGAGAAAACGGTCGGGATCATGCCGCCGCCGATGAAGCCCTGCAACGCCCGCCAGACGATCATTTCGTCGATCGAGGTCGCGCGGGAGCAGAAGAAGCTCATCAGGGTGAAGCCGGCCGCCGAGACGACGAACACCGTGCGGGTGGAGAAGGCGCGCGACAGGAATCCCGACAGCGGGATCATGATGACTTCGGCGATGAGATAGGCGGTCTGCACCCAGGTGATTTCGTCCTGCGACGCCGAGAGCCCGGCCTGAATTTCGGACAGCGAGGCGGAGACGACCTGGATGTCCAGGATCGCCATAAACATGCCGAACACCATGAAGATGAAGGCGAAGAGGCGGCGCGGCTCGAAATGCTCGACCGCCGCCGCAGGCCCGGGGGCGTGAGCGCGCTGCGGAATCGCCGAGGCCGTCGCGCTCACGGCCTCGCGCCTTGTTCTCCGGCCGCGGCGCCAAACCCGAACAAGCCGAGCAGGGTCGGCTTCGGCAGGCTTTCATCCCGCGTATGCACGGAGGCGACGACGGACAGGCCCGGCCGCAGCGTTCCCTCCTTCAGCGCCTCGGGGGCCACCGCGATGCGGACGGCGATGCGCTGCACCACCTTGGTGAAATTGCCGGTCGCGTTGTCGGGCGGCAGCAGCGAGAACTGCGCGCCCGAGGCCGGCGCGATCGAGGCGACGACGCCCGAAATCACCCGTCCGCCGTACGAATCGACGGCGATGTCGACCTTCTGGCCGGGATGGATCGAGTCGAGCTGGGTCTCCTTGAAATTGGCGTCGATATAGGCGCTGCTGAGCGGAACCAGCGCCAGCAGCCGCGTGCCGGGCTGCGCGTACTGGCCGACTTCGACCGCCTTGTTGCCGACGACGCCGTCGAAGGGGGCGCGAATCTCGGTGAAGGATAGGTCGCGCTCGGCCTTTTCCTCGGCCGTGGCCAGTTCGCCGCGCACGCGCACGGCCTCGGTCTGCTGCGCCTTCAGCACGTCCAAGTTGTCCTTGGCCCCGGCGAGCGCCGCTTCGGCGGAGGCTTTGGCGGCGTTCGCCCCGGCTGCCGCCGCGGCGGTGCGCGCGCGGTCGGCCGTCGCCTGCTCCAGGCGTTGCTGCGAACCAAAGTTCGTTTCCGCGAGTTTTTGCGAGCGATCGAATTCGAGCGAGGCGCGCTGTTGGTCGGCCTCGGCGCCTTGCAGTTGCGCGGCCGCCGAGCCGACTTGCGCCGCGGCTTGCGCGATCGCGGCGTCCTGCGCCTCGACCTGCCGGCCGATGCGCGCGATCGTCGCATCCTGGGTGGCGATCTTGGCCTTGGCGGCGTCGACCGCGAGACGGTAGTCGCCCCCGTCGAGCCTGACCAGGAGATCGCCCGCGTGGACGAAGGCGTTTTCGTCAACCGCGACCTCGGCGACGTGGGCGGCGACTTTGGCGGCGATGATCGCCGTGTCGGCGCCGACATAGGCGTCGTCGGTGGTGACGAGGAAGCGTCCCTCGACGAACCAATCGTAGGCGAAGTAGCCGCCGTAGCCGAGCGCCGCGAGGAGGATCACGGGCAGGATGAAGCGGCGGCGCGAGCGGGGCGCCCGCGCGCTCGGCGGCGCGGCGCTCTCCGGCGCCACGGCGGCCTCGCGCGCGACGACGGCCGTCATGGGCGGGTGTTCGTGCGTCGGCGCGAGCGCGACTGACGGGGAGTGGGTCTGGTCCTGCGACATTTCGAAGCACCCGGGGGTCAGACCGAACCGTTCGGTCATTTCGATATTGACATAGTTCGAGGACGTAACTAAATCAAGACCAAACCGAACGGTTTGGTCATTTTTTCACTCGGCCTTATGGAGGCGACGGCGGCGATGGATGCCGAGATCTTGGCGGAGCATGACGCGCACGCGGGCGACGGCGGCGCCAAGCGGCGACAGATCATGGAGGGCGCGCGAACGGTTTTTCACCAGCAGGGCTTCGACGGCGCCAGCATGAACGATATCGCGCACGCGGCCGGCGTCTCCAAGGGAACGCTGTACGTCTACTTCGACTCCAAGGAGCAATTGTTCGAAACGCTGATCCGCGAAGAGCGCGCGACGCAGGCCGAGCGGACGTGCGTGTTTCCCGGCGACGAGACCGACCCCGCGACGGCGCTCGCCACTTATGGGCGGCGGCTGGTGGCGAAGATCATCAGCCCGGAGATGCTCGCCCAGGCGCGCGTCGTCGTCGCCGCGGCGCCGAAATTCCCGCGCCTCGGCCGGGCGTTCTACGAGGCCGGGCCGCTCTACGGCGTGCGCCTGCTCGCCGAGCGGCTCGACCGCTTCGTCGCCGCCGGGAAGCTCGCGGTCGACGACACCGAGCGGGCGGCGCGCCAGTTCATCGACCTGTGCACCGCCGACACCCTCAAGCGGGTGCTGTTCGCGATGGTCGATACGGTCACCGCCGAGGAGATCGAATCCACGGTCGACGCCGCGGTGGCGATGTTCCTCAGGGCCTACCCGCCGCCGCCGGGTTGAGCGTTTCGCGGTGTCTCGCTGAGGCTGTTCGGGGTTCGATCGATACGAGGCGCCGCCGGCGCCCCGCTCCGCCAAGCAAACAATGAACAAGGCTGCTCAATGACCGTCTCATGGGCGGCGGGTCGGCGTCGCCCGCCTTGCCTTCCCGCCATCGCGCCGATATAGAAACGCCCTCGATCCGCCGCTTCCCGCGCTCCCATCGTCTAGCGGCCCAGGACGTCGCCCTCTCACGGCGAAAACAGGGGTTCGATCCCCCTTGGGAGCGCCAATAAAATCAAGACGTTAGGCTACTTTTTCGACGCGGCCCTGGATTTTGTACCTAACTTTTACCCAATAAGCGTCGCCGAACGCTGGCGAACGTTCTCGCTCAGTTCGATGGTCGAATTGCGATCCCGTGCGCCGCCCCACTGCCGATCCCCGATGCCCGACAATGCGCCAATCATGCTGTGCTGGCCTACTGCCGGCGAGCATGAGCCGACGAACGATGCGCGACACCGCGAGAGCGCGCGCCCGCGGAGGCGAACAAGAATTCTTTTGGTCCCGGCGCCCCCCCGAGGGGGATTGAAGATCGCGAAGGGCGCCTTCACGTTCTTGCACATAAAGTTTTCGTAATTACCGTCATTTATACACAATATGGACGTCAATTCGCGCAAAGTGCGAGCCTGTCATAATGCGCTGGGCTTGTCCTTGGCCATAGTCTGCGCTTGCTGCTTGACACACACGATCAAACGTTGCTCGGACTTCCCAGCTTGCAGGTCGACGCCGACTACCGCGTTTGGCTTGTGTGCGATGGAGCGCGCTTGGCGCCGCGCCTGATTCACACGCTCACCCCCTGTACCTTTGTCACGCGGTTTTCGGAATGCGCACCGTCGGTCGCGCGAAGTGACGCGCAGCGGAACGTAGCGTGACTGACGGGCGACGGCCCGAACCGGTGTAGCTTTTCGAAACCGAGCCAATCCGTCGGGAGCGACCCATCGCCCCCTGCGACCCGATCGCCTGGAGGGACATGTGCCCCGAGGGATTGGCCGCAATCGACGCCCCGTGGGAGTCCGCGCCGGATGCGCAGCTCGCGCCCCGAGCGGCAGTACCGGGATCGGCGAAGGTTGCGGCGGCTCGACCTTGAATTGGGAGAGGGTCGATGAGCGATCAGAGACGATGGTGCGCCGGCGTCGATTGGGGAAGCCAGAGCCACTGCGTCTTTCTGACCGATGGCGATGGCCGCAAGATTGGTGAGAAAGTCTTCAATCATGGCGGCGAGGGACTGGCCGAGACGGCCGCCTGGCTGATGGCCGCGAGCGGCGCTGTAGAGCCCGGTCAAATCCTGACCGCGATCGAAATCCCGCACGGCCCGGTGGTCGAGACGCTGATCGAGCGCAGCTTCAAGGCCCACGCGATCAACCCGAAGCAGATGAACCGCTTCCGCGATCGGTTCACGATGGCCGGCGCCGAGGACGACAGCCGCAACTGCGCGTGCGCACCCCCAGTTTCCAGGGGATTGAACCAATCATCGCAGAGAAAATGTTCGCTTGCGGCCGTGCCGATCGCCGGCTTCGCGCTATCCGTTGTCATGGCGTGATCTCCATCGGCGCGCCGACGCCGATTCTGGTTTGCTTTCACAAGCTGGAGATTACGCCGCCTTCAAATTCCAACCACCTCCACCCAACCCGCGGCACAAACCGAAAGGGGACATTCTCATGTTGCTGTAAGAGGGGACATTCTCATGTTGCGTTGACAGCTCCGTGGCCGACTATTGCGCCGCCGCGCACATCGGCTTACACTTTCATTTGCGCGGTCCGCAGCTCGTCGCATGTGGCCGAGATGTCGTTCCGATGATGACCCCTGCGCCCACGGCCGCCGCACCGATTGCAGCGCCTCGGCTCGAACTCCTGAGGCTCTATAAGGCGTATGGCGGCGTGCCGGTGATCGTCGATGTGTCGTTCGACGTCAAGCCCGGCGAGGTCCACGGCCTGGTCGGCGAGAACGGCGCTGGCAAGACCACAATCATGAACATGATTTCCGGCGTGGTGCCCCTCGATAGCGGGGAGATCCGCATCGACGGCCAAAAAGTCAATCTCGCCAGCCCGCGCCAGGCTCAGCAAATGGGCGTTGCCACGGTGTTCCAGGAACTGAGCCTGGTCCCAGCCCTGAGCATCGCCGAGAACATATTTGGCAATCGCGCCCCGACCGGGCCGGCAGGCGTCATTCGCTGGGCCGAACTCTACCGTCGCGCCCGCGCCCTGCTGGGCGAACTCGGCGTCTCCATCGAAGTCTGGCGATCCGTCGCCTCGCTATCGCCGGGAACTCGTCAGCTCGTCGAGATCGCCAAAGCGCTGTCGGTGCGGGCGCGACTGCTGTTGCTCGATGAACCAACCTCGGCGCTCGCGCCGCCGGAGGTGGATGCGCTGTTCGGCTTGCTCAAGCGACTGCGCGCCAGTGGCATGGGCATTATCTACATCAGCCACCGGATCAGTGAGGTGCTCGCCGTTTCCGACCGCATCTCCGTGTTGCGCGATGGTCGCAAGATCGGCACTTGGGCTGCGAGCGACACCAATCCGGACGATCTGGTGCGGCACATGGTCGGGCGCCGGATCGGCGAGGACATCCGGATCTCCAGACAGGTTGGGGCCGAACGATTGCGCGCCGTCGGGCTTGGGCGCGCGAGCGAACTCGCTGACGTGAGTTTCGCCTTGCATTCCGGCGAGATCGTCGCCGTTGCCGGGCTGATGGGTTCGGGCCGCAGCGAGCTCGGTCGCATGCTCGTCGGCGATAGGCGCTACACAGCGGGTCGCGTTCTCATCGACGGTCGACCGATCCGACTGCGCGGCGTTCGCGACGCAATCAACCGCGGCATCGTGTATCTGCCTGCCGATCGCAAAGCTGAAGGGTTGTTCCTCACCAAGTCCGTCGCCGACAACATCATCGTCACGACGCTCGAGCGCGTATCGCGGTTCGGCATCTTGAGCCGAATGCGTTGCGCCGAGGTCGCCGGGACCGCAGTGCGCAAATGGCGCGTGCGCGCCGCCGACATTGCCCAGCCGGTCATGCGCCTCAGCGGCGGCAACCAGCAAAAGGTGCTCCTCGGCAAATGGCTCCTGACCAACCCCCAGATTCTCATCGCCGATGACCCAACCAGGGGCGTCGACGTCGGCGCCAAGCATGAGATCCACGCCGAGCTCGATGAGCTGGCGCGGACCGGAACGGCAATCCTCCTAATCTCCTCGGATTTGCCTGAGATTCTGACGCTCTCGGATCGGGTGCTGGTGATGTGCGCCGGCCGGCTGATCGCTGATCTCGCTCGCTCGGAAGCGAGCGAGAAGATCGTAATGGCATTGGCGGCAGGTCTCAAACCGGAGAAGGATGCTGCGGAGCTCGGGAGATGAACGCCGTCCAGGAATCGGCGCTGCGAACCGGGGGCAGGGCCGCCATCTGGCGCCGCATCATCGCGACGCGCGAAATCCCTCTTCTCGCCTTGATCGCAGTGGTGGTGTTGGTGATGTCGATCGCCAGTCCATATTTTTTCAGCGCGAGCAATTTCCGCGCGATGGCGATCGGACTGGTGCCGACTGCAATCATCGCTATCGGCATGACCTTGTTGCTGGTGTCCGGCGCATTCGACTTGTCCGTTGGCTCAGCTCTCGCCCTGACGGGCACCATTGTTGCGCTGCTGGTCGTTAGCGGGTTGCCGGTGGTCGTGGCGGTGCCGATCACCGCGCTCGCCGGCGCCGCCATCGGCTTGGTGAACGGGGTTCTGGTCACCCGTTTAAGCGTCAATCCGCTGGTCGCTACGCTTGCCACGATGTCGGTCGCCCGCGGACTCGCGTTGGTGCTGACCGAAGGATATTCGGTCAGCGGACTGCCGCCATCCTTCGGTTTCGTGGGCGTAGCGTCGTGGTTCGGCATTCCGATCATGGTGGTGATCGCGATCGCAATGGTCGTGGCGGCGGATCTTGCGCTGAGGCACACACGCGCCTTGCGGCAGCTCTACTACGTCGGGTCCAATGAGACAGCCGCGCGGCTGTCCGGCATCCGCGTCGATTTAGTGCGCATCGTTGCCTACGTGGCGACCAGTCTGCTGGCGACGCTCGCTGGAATTCTCCTTGCGTCTCGGCTGATGGCGGGAACGCCGACGGCAGGCAGCGGCCTCGAACTGCAGGTGCTCGCCGCCGCCGTCATCGGCGGAGCGAGCCTGCGCGGCGGCGAAGGCACGGTGCTAGGCGCGTTCCTCGGCGTCGTCTTCGTCGCTCTCATCAACAACGCCATGACGATGCTCGCCGTCTCGATCTATTGGCAGATGGTCGTCATCGGGGTGGTTCTAGCCGTGGCCGTGGCTCTCGACATGCTCGTGCGCCGCCGCCAAGGCTGAGTGTGTGTGCAACCAAGGAGGAGTAAGCCATGAACGAGATAGATTTCACGCGACGCAGCTTTCTCGGAACGACCGGCCTGCTGGCGGCGGGCGCAATGTCATTAGGCGAAACGGCGCCGGCGCTCGCCGCCGAACCCAAGGGCGAGTATGTCTTCTTGTCCATCGTGACCCAGGTGCCGTTCTGGGTTGATCACAAGCATGGTCTGGACGATGCGGCCAAGTTGCTCGGCGTCAAGACCACCTTCACGGGTCCGCTCGACTTCGATGTTGCGGCGCAGGCCCGGCAACTCGATGAGATCGTCGCCCGCAAGCCATCGGGCCTCATGATCTTCCCCGGCGACGCCGCCACCATGGCGCCAGGGATCGACCGGGCGGTCGAGGCCGGAATTCCGGTGGCGACGATCATCGGCGACGTCCCGAACAGCAAGCGGTCTTGCACGCTCGGAATCGACGGCAAGGGAGCCGGGCGGGTTGGGGGCGAGATGCTCGCGCAAGCGATCGGCGGCAAGGGCAAAGTCCTGCTCGGCACCTTCCCGGCGCCCAACGTGCTCGATCGCGTGGAAGGCTACAAGGCGCTGTTCAAGGAGAAATATCCGGAGATAACCGTTGTCGATGTCGTCAACGACAAAGCCGATCCTTCCTACGCGCCCACCGCTTACGCGCAGGCGCTCCAAGCTCACCCCGATGTTGTGGGGATCGGCGGCACCGATGGCGACAGCGGTAAGGGCGCCGCAATCGCGGTGCGCGATGCCGGGCGTGTGGGCCAGGTGAAAATCGTCGCCATGGACCGCAACGAAGACATGCTGCCCTTCATCGAGGACGGCACGATCGTCGGCTCGGTCGCGCAGAAGAGCTACGCGGAAGCATTCATCGCGGTGCATTACCTCTATTGGCTCAACGCCAACGCGATGAAGGTGGTCCCCGATTGGAAGGCCGCCGCGATCGATCCGCTGCCCGAACAGACCCTGACCGGGGTGATGAACATTACCAGGGACAACGTGAAAATGTTCAAGCACGCCTGATCGCGGGGGCAGCCGGGTCTCCGACCGATCAGCGAGTCCATGAACTGAAATCGCGCCGAGCGCCATCAATGTTGATCGACATCAACAGGGCGCCCGACGCGAACGTATGTCGTCATCGATCGCCGGTAAATTCAGCAGGGCGGGAATGATCGGCATCGACTGGGGAATCACGCATCTTCGCGCCTATCGCATCGGCCCGGACGGAACCGTCATCGAGGCGCGCGACGAAGCGAAGGGCGTCATGGCGGCGGCGGACGGCGCATTCGAGACCTGTCCCTACCGGAAATCAAATCCGGAACTATTGATGGTGCAGACTTCCGAAGTGCGGGACGGCCACGATGCGGCCAAGCGCCTGAACTGCAGGCGACGCTGGCGCATCCTTGTTCAGCGATAGGGGCGTGCGTGCGTCATTGTAATATCGTTGGCGCGATCCCAGCAGCTGGCGGAGGCGCTGCTCGCCGAACGCTACGACATGATCAAGGCGCTCCCGTCGGAGCGTAATCCCGGCCCAGGCTCTGATCGCCGCTCGATGAACGTTCGGCGGCGGATCAGGCGGTCGAAAGGAACACCGAGGCTCGCAAACGTTTTGATTATGCGTGCGCGCCATCTCGCCGGGCGGCGTTTGAGCAACAGGCCGACATGGTCGTAGGTTCGCGAATGACCGTGGCCCTTGAAAAAGCACGGTCGCGTTCCCAGGTAAAGGGCTCGAAATTCGGCCGGACCATCTTTGCCTTGGGCGATTGAATCGGCTCATGGCGACGCTCCTCCCCCCAAATATCGAAACTTGACGATGATTTCGCGTCGCGAAGTCGCGTTCTTACGCTCACATCCAAGACGGGCGTCATGGCTACAGGCACAGTAAAGTGGTACAATTCTCAGAGGGGCTACGGCTTCATTCAACCGGATGACGGCGGCAAGGACGCCTTCGTTCATGCCAGCGCGATCGACCGGGCGGGCATGAGCGACTTGCGCGAAGGTCAGAAGATCAGTTTCGAGCTGGTCACGGACGCGCGTTCGGGCAAAATGTCGGCGGACAAGCTCCAAGCCGTTTGAACAAAGCTATGGACCATGCTGACTGGCGACCGCGGATGTACCGGCGCTGGCGGCGATGGCTCTGTGCTGGTTGTCCGGCGATGGGAAGGGTCAGGATCGCTCCTGGCCCTTTTTTCGTGTTTTCTTCTCAGTGATACGGTTTCCGGGCGATTGACTCGACGAGGGGGGAGTCCGGAGGGGGGATCAGGATGATAGATGGAAGAGCCATGATTCGCGGGAGGCGGACATGGCTCGGGTCGTCGACCATCTGAGCGTTGCGGAGTTGGAGGCGCGTTGCGAGGGCTGCGAGGAC
>JBEKAL010000045.1:0-17941 GCA_050015935.1 Roseiarcus sp. | reverse complement strand
CAGCCCTCGCAACGCGCCTCCAACTCCGCAACGCTCAGATGGTCGACGACCCGAGCCATGTCCGCCTCCCGCGAATCATGGCTCTTCCATCTATCATCCTGATCCCCCCTCCGGAATCCCCCTCGTCGAGTCAATCGCCCGGAAATCGTATCAGGCCCTGGCTCCAGAGAATCCGACGAACGGAATCGAAGCGTTGGTCGAGCGATATGGCCAGTTGGGTCTTTGCCGCTGACCGCTACGGCGAAGCCGTTTTCCCTTCTCCCTCGACGATCGCACGCCGGCCCCCGCCGTTCCCCGTCAATGATTGTCCCTCGGCGCGCCCGTCGTCTGCGCGAGCCGCTGATAGTTCACGGCCGGCTTCAGCACCATGCCCTCGTCGAGCTGGGCGACCATTTCGCGCTGGATCTGTTGCCACGGCGTCTGGCTCTTCGGATAGGGGTAGCCGTGCTTCTTGAGAGCGGCGCGGCGGGTCGCGAGCTCCTCGTCGGAGATGAGAATGTTCGCGGCGCGCTTGTTCAGATCGACGCGGACGCGATCGCCGGTGCGCAGCAGCGCGAGCCCGCCGCCGGCCGCCGCTTCGGGCGAGGCGTTGAGGATCGAGGGCGAACCCGAGGTGCCGGATTGCCGGCCGTCGCCGATGCAGGGAAGGGCGTTGACGCCTTTCCTGATCAGAGCGGCCGGCGGCTGCATGTTCACGACCTCCGCGCCGCCGGGATAGCCGATCGGGCCCGCGCCGCGGATGAACAATATGCAATGCTCGTCGATCTCGAGCTTCGGGTCCTCGATGCGGCGGTGATAATCCTCGGGCCCGTCGAACACGATCGCGCGTCCCTCGAAGGCCTCCGGATCGCTCGGATCGGAGAGATAGCGTCGGCGAAACTCCGCGTCGATCACGCTCGTCTTCATGATCGCATCGTCGAAGAGATTGCCGCCGAGAACGATGAAACCGGCGTCCGGCTTCATCGGCGCTTCGATCGGGAAGATGACGTCCGGATCGTCGGAGGCTCGGCCGTTGCAATTCTCGCCGATCGTCTTGCCGTTGACGGTCAGGGCGTCCTCGCGGATGAGCTTCACCTTCATCAGCTCGTTGACGACCGCGGGCACCCCGCCGGCGCGATGGAACTCCTCGCCGAGATATTTTCCGGCCGGCTGCATGTTGACGAGCAGCGGCACGCGATGGCCGATCCTTTCCCAGTCGTCGACGCCGAGCTTGACGCCGATATGGCGCGCGATCGCGTTGATGTGGATCGGCGCGTTGGTCGAGCCGCCGATCGCGCTGTTGACGACGATCGCGTTGTCGAAGGCCGCGCGGGTGAGGATGTCCGAAGGCTTCAAATCCTCCCACACCATGTCGACGATGCGGCGGCCCGTCTCGTAGGCGATCTGCCCGCGTTCGCGATGCGGCGCGGGGATGGCGGCGCAGCCGGGCAGGCTCATGCCGAGCGCCTCGGCGAGCGCGTTCATCGTCGAGGCGGTGCCCATGCTGTTGCAATGGCCGATCGACGGCGCCGAGGAGGTCACGATCTCCATGAATTGCCCGTAGTCGATCTTGCCTTCGGCGAGTTCGGCGCGGGCGCGCCAGACGACCGTGCCCGAGCCGGTGCGCTCGCCGTGGCGCCAGCCGTTGTTCATCGGCCCGCCCGAAAGCGCGATGGCGGGAATGTTGACCGTCGCCGCCGCCATGAGGCAGGCGGGGACCGTCTTGTCGCAACCGACGGTGAGCACGACGCCATCGATGAAATAGCCCATCAGGACTTCGACCAGGCCGAGATAGGCGAGATTGCGGTCGAGCGCCGCGGTCGGACGTTTGCCCGTCTCCTGGAGCGGGTGGACGGGAAATTCGAAAGGTATGCCGCCCGCCGCGATGACGCCGTCGCGCACCCTCTCGGCCAAATCGATGTGATGGCGATTGCACGGGACCAGGTCGGAGCCGGTCTGGGCGATGCCGATGATCGGCTTGCCCGAGCGCAACTCCCCGGGCGTCAGGCCGAAATTGAGATAGCGCTCGATATAGAGCGCGGTCATGCCGGGATTGTCGGGGTTGTCGAACCACTGCGCCGAGCGCAGGCGCCGAGCGACCTTCCCGGCGCTCTTATCCTGCGCCGAATCTCCGCCCTTGGCTTTCATTCTATCGGTCCTCTCGATGCGACGCTCCACGGACGGAGATATGCGTCTCCGCCGGCACTATGCGGCCGATTCCAGGCCAAATCAACGAACGCCTGAGCGAGGCTTCAAGCGGCGGCCGCGCCATGCTATGGCGAGTCTCGTCAGCGCGCCCGTAGCTCAACTGGATAGAGTATCGGTCTTCGAAACCGAGGGTTGGGAGTTCAAGCCTCTCCGGGCGCGCCAATTTTCCGGACGCGGACGTCGGCGGTTCTCGGAGCGCGCCCCGTCGCCTCCCGCCTTGACTTCGCCGGCGCTTGTCGCCAGTTTCGCGCGCCCTCGCCTAAGGGCGCGTCCGCCATAAGGTCATATGCGCACGTATTTGAGCTTCGAAACGCCTGTGGCCGACATCGACGCGCGCATCGACGAGTTGCGCGCGCTCAACGCCAAAGGCGAATCCCCAGCCCTCAGCGAGGAAGTCGCCAAGCTCGAGGCGAGATCCCTCAAAGTGCTGGCCGATCTCTATGCGTCGCTGACGCCGTGGCAGAAGACGCAAGTGGCGCGCGCGCAGGGTCGGCCGCATTTCTGCGACTACGTCAGAGGCCTTATCGAGGACTTCACGCCTCTGGCCGGCGACCGAAAATTCGCCGAGGACGCCGCGATCGTCGGCGGGCTCGGACGCTTTCGCGGCAGTCCAATCTGCCTCATCGGTCACGAAAAGGGCGACGACACCGCGAGCCGCCTGCGCCACAATTTCGGCATGGCGCGGCCGGAGGGATACCGCAAGGCGGCGCGCTTGATGGAGCTCGCCGACCGCTTCGACCTGCCGGTCGTCTCCCTCGTGGACACCGCAGGCGCTTGGCCGGGCGTCGACGCGGAAGAGCGCGGCCAGGCGGAGGCCATCGCGCGCGCGACCGACGTGAGCCTCGCGCTCGGGACGCCTAACGTCGCGGTCGTCGTCGGCGAGGGAGGCTCCGGCGGCGCTCTGGCGATCGCGGCCTGCAACAAGGTGCTCATGCTCGAGCATTCCGTTTACACCGTCGCCTCCCCGGAAGCCGCCGCCTCGATCCTGTGGCGCGATTCCTCGCGCGCCCAGGACGCGGCGATGAGCATGAAGATCACCGCGCAGGATTTGCTGAAATTCGGCATTATCGACGCGATCGTGCAGGAGCCCATCGGCGGCGCTCATCGCGATCCCGAGGCGGCGATCGCCGAGACGGGCCGCGCCATCGGCGCAGCGCTCGACGCCCTGGGCAACATGTCGCGCGACGATTTGCGCGAGGCGCGGGCGGAGAAGTTCCTGAGCATGGGGCGGAAGATATGAACCGCCGTTTCGGTTCGCCTGAATAAGGCCTTCGCCAGCGCCGCCTAAAGGGCGCGGCGGGGTTAAGGCCGCGGAAAGGTTAAGCGGGCTTAATCGGCCGCATGGACTTTTTTGCGACGATCCGCTAAGCGATACCCGACGAGTTAGGAAGCGATGACGTTGAATCATTGGCGAAAGCGGTTATTCGCGTTGAGTTTCGCCGTCTCCGCGGGCGCGCTTGCGGCAGGATGCGAGGATGCGCTGGAGCCTGGGTCCGGCCGCTCCCTACGACCTATTCCCAACGAAACGCTCGCGCTGATGGACAAGATCGGGACGACGCCGTCCGCGCCGGTCCTCATCCGCGCCTACAAGCAGGAAGCCGAGTTCGAAATCTGGAAAATGAACGCGGACGGTCAGTACGCGCTGCTGAAGACCTATCCGATGTGCCGCTGGTCGGGCCAGCTCGGCCCCAAGACCCGCGCGGGGGACATGCAGGTGCCCGAGGGCTTCTACACCATCACGCCCGGGCAGATGAATCCGAACTCGCACTATTACCTTTCCTTCAACGTCGGCTACCCGAACGCCTATGATCGCGCCTTGGGGCGCACCGGCGGCGACATCATGGTGCACGGCGTTTGTTCGTCGGCGGGCTGCTTCTCGATGACCGACGCGCAAATCGGCGAGATCTACGCGATCGCGCGCGAGGCCTTCAACGGCGGCGAGCGCGCGATCCAGATGCAGTCCTATCCCTTCCGCATGACGGCCGAGAACCTCGCCAAACATCGGCTCGATCCCAACATCGACTTCTGGAAAGAGTTGAAGAACGGCGCCGATCACTTCGAGGTGACGAAGAACGAGCCTTCGGTCCTGGTCTGCGGCAAGCATTATGTCTTCGGCGCCAGCGCGGACGACGAAGTCGAGGCGAGCGAGCCTTGCCCGACGCTGCAACGCGACGATCAGGTGGAGGCCGATGTCGCGGCCAAGGAGTCTCACGACGAAGCCGCCGTCGCCGCGCTCGTCGCCCAAGGCGTCAAGCCGGTGCGCATCGTCTACCAGGACGGCGGGCAGAACCCCGCCTTCAAGGGTCGCGACGACGCCAGCGATCCCGACGCGCTGGCGAACCCGCCCACCGAGATCGCGCTCGACGCGTCGGGCAAGCCGATCCCCACGTTGGTGAAGGTGGCGAACGCCGCCGCTCCGTCGCTTGCTTCCGCTCCCGCCGCCTCCGCGACGACGACGATCCCGGCCGCCGCCGCGCCGGCTTCGCCGTTCGGTTTTGTCGGCGGCGTCGCCGACAGCGGGCAGGGCATCGTCAAAAAGTGGTTCGGGGTCGGCGGCGACAGCCCCGCGATCAACGTTTTCGAACCGGAGCAGCCGATTCCCTCCGACGTGCCGTTGCCGCCCAAGCGCAGCGCCGCGCTCGACGCGCCCAGACCGCAGGCTTCCGCCGACGTGCGCCTCGCCGCCCTCCACGCGGCGGCAAAGCCGAAGGCGACGCCCGACGCCGCCGCGGCGTCGTCGACGCAGTAGAGACGCGCGCGGCGAAGGCTAGCGCAGCGCCTTCTCCATCACCACGAACGTCGGCTCGGCGTAGCCGGGATGGGCGCCCTGTTCGGTCGCCGTGAACCCGCAAGCCGAGAACAGGCGGCGATTTTCGTCCAACGCGATGCGGACGCGAATGTGCAGGCGCGGCAGGCCGGCTCGGCGCGCTTCGGCTTCGCCCGCCCCGATCAAGGCGCGCGCCGCGCCGCGTCCGCGCCACGCCGGCAGCACCGCAAGGCGGCCGAGATAGAGCCCGTTGTCGCGAACCGCCCACAGCACCAAGCCGACGAGATCGACGCCCGCCTCGAGCGCCGCGCCTCCGCCTTCGGCGAGATGCGCCGCGACGCTTGTCGCGGTTTCGCGCAGCGCCGAGGACGGGGGATCAGTGGCCACGCTCTGCGCGGCGAAGGCTTCGCGGATGACTTTGGCCGCCGCTCCAGCGTCCTCGACGCGCAGAGCGCGCAGGCGAAAGCCCGCGTTCGCGTCGAGACCCTGGGTCCGCATCGCCGAGTCGAGCGCGGCCGTCACGGCGTCTTGCCCACTTCCGTCCAGTCCAGCACGACCTTGCCGCATTCGCCGCGCCGCATGGTCTCGAACCCGGCGAGAAAATCGCTCGCCGGCAGGCGGTGGGTGATGACCTTGCGCACGTCGAGGCCGCTCTGCAGCATCGCGATCATCTTGTGCCAGGTCTCGAACATCTCGCGCCCGTAGACGCCCTTGAGGGTGAGCTGCTTCAAGATGACCTTGGTCCAATCGATCATCGTCGGCTTCGCCGGCAGGCCGAGCAGCGCGACGCGTCCGCCCGTCACCACCGCATCGAGCAGTTGATCGAACGCGGCCGGCGCGCCGCTCATTTCGAGCGCTACGTCGAACCCTTCCGTCATCTTGAGCCGGCCCATCACCTTGCTGAGGTCCTGGCGCGAGACGTCGACGGCGACGACGTCGGCGACTGACGCCGCGAGGGCGAGGCGGCGCGGATTGATGTCGGTGATCACCACGTGCCGCGCGCCGACGTGGCGCGCGACCGCGGCGGCCATGACGCCGATCGGCCCCGCGCCGGTGATCAGCACGTCCTCGCCGACGAGGTCGTAGGTCAGCGCGGTGTGAACGGCGTTGCCGAGCGGATCGAGAATGGCGCCGAGTTCGTCATCGACGTCGTCGGGCAGCGGCACGATGTTGAACGCGGGCACGCGCACGAATTCGGCGAAGGCGCCGGGAATGTCGACGCCGATGCCGCGCGTCTCCGGATCGAGATGATAGCGCCCGCCGCGGGAGGCGCGGCTCCTCATGCCGATCACGTGGCCCTCGCCCGACACGCGCTGGCCGAGCTTCAGGCGCCGCACGTTGGCGCCGAGCTCGACGATTTCGCCGGCGTATTCGTGGCCGATCGTCATCGGCGTCGGGATCGTCTTCTGCGCCCATTCGTCCCAATTGTAGATATGGATGTCGGTGCCGCAGACGCCGGTCTTATGCACCTTGACCAACACGTCGTCCGGCCCGATTTGCGGCCTCGGCTGCTCACGCATCCACAGGCCCGGCTCCGGCTTTTCCTTGACCAGCGCTTTCATCGTTTTCGTCTCCGAGATCAGAGGATGCCGATCGCTTTGCCCGCGTCGGCGAACGCGGCGATCGCGAAGTCGACGTCTTCGGCCGTCAGCGCCGCCGACATCTGTGTGCGGATGCGCGCGGCGCCTTGCGGCACGACGGGGAAGAAGAAACCGGCGACATAGACGCCGCAATCGTCGAGCGCGCGGGCGAGATCCTGCGCGCGCCGCGCCTCGCCGAGCATCACCGAAATGATCGGCGTTTCGCCCGGCAGCACCGAGAAGCCTGCTTTTTCGACCTCGGCGCGAAAGCGCCGCGCATGGGCTTGCAGCCGCGCGCGCCGGTCGTCGGCGGCGATGGCGATCTCCAGCGCCTTCAGCGATCCGCCGACGACCGCCGGCGCGAGGCTGTTGGAGAAGAGATAGGGGCGCGCGCGCTGCCGCAGGAGATCGACGATCGGCTGCGCCGCGGCGACAAAGCCGCCCATGGCGCCCCCGAGGGTCTTGCCGAAGGTGCCGGTGACGACGTCGACGCGAGCGCCGACGCCGGTCAGCGCCGGCGTGCCGCGGCCCTTTTCGCCGAGATGGCCGGTCGCATGGCAATCGTCGACCAGCGTCAGCGCGCCATAGCGCTCGGCGAGATCGCAGATATCCTTGAGATTGGCGATCGCGCCGTCCATCGAGAACACGCCGTCGGTGGCGATCAGCTTGAAGCGGGCGCCCGCCGCGTCGGCTTCTTTCAGCCGGTCTTCGAGTTCGTTCATGTCGGAGTTGGCGTAGCGAAGCCGGCGCGCCTTGCTCAGGCGGACGCCATCGATGATCGAGGCGTGGTTGCGGCTGTCGGAGATAATCGCGTCCTCGGCGCCGAGCAGCGGCTCGAACACGCCGCCGTTGGCGTCGAAACAGGCGGCGAACAGAATGGCGTCGTCCTTGTCCAGATGCCGGGCTATTCGCTGCTCGAGTTCGCGATGCAGCGTCTGCGCGCCGCAGATGAAGCGCACCGAGGCCATGCCGAAGCCGAATTCGTCGAGCGCCTGTTTGGCCGCCGCGACGATTTCGGGATGATTGGCGAGGCCGAGGTAATTGTTGGCGCAGAGGTTGACCATCCCGCGCGTTCCCGCGCCGTCGGCGACGCGTATCCGCCCGCCCTGCGGGCCGGCGATCAGGCGCTCGCGCTTCAACAGGCCCGCGGCGTCGATCTCGCTCAGGACCGAGCGCAGATGGCTCAAGAAAGTGTCGGACATCGGTCGCTCCTTCAAGACGCTCGGCGGCGACAGACGCCGCGCAGCGTGAAGGATCGCGTCATATCAGGAGTCCCCGGCGCTTTCCGAGGCCCGCCGATCGAAAATTCTTCTGGCGGCGCGTTCCGCCGCTCAGCTCTGCGCGATGATCTCGCGCAGGAACGCGACGTGTCGGGAAAAGGCGGCGCGGCCCGCCGTGCTCGCTTTGACGGTCGTGCGCGGGCGGCGCGCGACGAAAGCCTTGGTGACCTCGACATAGCCGGCGCGCGCGAGACGATCGATATGGGCGCCGAGATTGCCGTCGCTCGCGCCGGTCAGCTTTTTCAGATGGGCGAAATTGAGCCCCTCGTCGGCGGCGTCGAGCGCGCTCAGGGCGGCCATGACGCGCAGGCGGACGGGCTGGTGGATCGTTTCGTCGGGCGCGTCCATCGCTTCAGGCCCGCCGCATCCAAGGGCCGCACAGGACGCAGCCGCCGCCGTTGACGATCGCGAGCCACAGGTTGAACCATTCGCCCGACCAGAAATATCCCGCCACAATGAGCGCGCTCAGGCTGAGCCCCAGGGCCGCGAAGACGGCGCCGAACCACAGTCCGGCGAGCGCGTAGCCGAACAGGAACAGGGTCGGCCAGAAGGCGTCGAGTTCGCGCGGCCCGAACCGGCCGATTATTTCGCTCCAGACGAAGCCGAAGGCGAAGAACAGGGCGAAGGCGGCGAGAAATCGCAGGGGAAATCGCGCGCCTCTGGCCGGAAGCGTCCGCAACATCGCGAACGTCGCCGCGGCGCCGAGCGCGTCCGCCGCGAGCCAGCCCCAGCCCGACCAGCGCGGCGCCGCCGTACAGAAGAGATTGCCGGCGACGACGATCGCGCCCCACAGGATCACGATGGCGCCGGCTTGGGCGTAGACGCGTGACCGCTCGACCCTGGCGACCACCGCCTCGATGTCCGCGAGAATCGCGCCGGCTTCGTTGGGGCTGATCGCCATATCCATTCCTTGCCTGGGATCGAGCCGGCTTATCGCGTCGCCGCCTCGCGGATCGCGGCGAGCGCTTCGGGCGCATGGACGACCCCCATATGGTCGAGGCCGGGCAGAATCGTCACCCGCGCGCCGAGCGGCGCGACGATGCGTCGGTAGGCGGGGGCGTCCATGAGTTCGTCGTTTTCGCCGGCGATCAATTCGATGCGGTCCGCCGCCGCCTGCAAGGCGCCCTTCCAGTCGGGCGGCGACCCATAATTGACGAGCAGGCGGAAGGAATAGCGCGAGGTGACGAACATCGTCGCCTCGGGCGCGCTGGCGAAGGCGATCACGGGCAGCGCCTGCGGCCAGTCGATTTCCATTCGTTGCAGAATTATGATCGCGACGATGCGGGGAAAATCGGGCGCCGCCCAGCGGCCTGTCCCTTGCGAAGGGCGGGTAGTCGGCGCGTCGTAGCCGAGATAGGGCGAGAGCAGCACGAAGCGGTCGAACAGCTCGCCCACCGGCCCGGCGGCGATGCGCAGCGCGAATCCGCCCCCGGAGGAATGGCCGATCAGCGTGAGGCGCGCCTTCGGATAGGCGTCGCGCAGATGCGCGACGAGGTCGGCGAGGTCGTCGTCGAGCTGGCCGAGATAGGCGATGTCGCCGCGGGTCCCCGAGGCGCCGTGGCCGCGCGCGTCGATCGCGACCGCCGCGACGCCCGCCGCGGCGAGCGTCTGCGCGACCGCGTTCATTTCGTCCGACGAAGCGGACGAGCCGTGCGCGAGGATCGCCAGGCGGTCGGTCGTTCGATCCGCGGCAGGATAGAGCCGGTAGGCGAGCCACGTGCCGTCGCGCGCCTGAAAGCGCGAAAGCTCCGGCTTGCCCTCCTGCGGAATCGTCATCGCGCCGGCCTGGATCGAGGCGAGCGGCGGCGGCTGGGTCAAGGGCGCCGCGAGCATAAGCGCCAGCGCCAACGCGGCGAGGCCGACGAGCGCGAGGAGCCAGACGGGCAGTTGCAGCAGGCTGGACAGGGACATCAGGCGGATCCTTGTTTGGATAACTCTATTATACAGAGTTATCTGGACAAGTAAACCCTCTCCCTGCCGAGCCATCCCTGGCGCTCCGCGGTCGCCCCGCCGCCCCTCGATCGGCAGGGTGCCGGGCTACGCCGCGCCTGACACGCCCCCAATGGAGCCTGGGGCGTCGCCGAACCTCTCGCCCCTGCGACAACTTGCGCTCTTCACGGCCGATATCGTCGGGAATAGGTTCCGCGCGCCGTCAGGATAGGTCCACAGCTATTCCAGTCGGCAATGGAAGGGCCGGGGTCGAAAGGTTCCCGTCCTCTGCTTTCCTCGGCTCTTCCTTTTTTATCGCGCTGGCGAAACCCCGGACCCCGGCGTCCTTCGCCCTTCCCTCGCCCTGGATCGATCCTCGCCGCCATTGCCGGCTAAAGCGCATCGATCATCCGGCCGCCCGTGGCGCGCGCCGGAGCGACGCAAGCTTGGCGGCGCCGCTGCTCGTGCGGTTTGCGCGGATTGGCGCGCGGGTTCGGGCAGCCCCTCGCCCGCTCGAGGGTGAGGGCGAGCGGCGCGCCAATCAACCGGAAGTCGTATGAATGCGAAATCCGAACGAAGCGTTGGGATTTCGCATCATCGGCCCAAAAACAAAAAAGGCCCGCCCCCGGCGAACCGGGTGCGAGTTCTGATTGTTCCTCCTCGCCAGTTCATCCGTGGTCGAGGAGAAAGGACGTTGCCCGCGCGGATTAGATCGCGCGAAGATTGTCGGCCGAGGACTTGCCGGTCCTACGATCGGCGACGAGATCGAACGAAATCTTCTGACCCTCGTTGAGGCCTGTCAGACCGGCGCGTTCGACCGCGCTGATGTGAACGAAGACGTCCTTGCTGCCGTCGTCCGGCTGAATGAAGCCGAAACCTTTTTGCCCATTGAACCACTTCACGGTCCCTTGCGCCATAGAAATATTCCTTCAAGTGTGTGCGAAAATAAACCACGCGCGAGCGCGGTCGACGAGATTCGAGTTTTGGGAGAAGGTCGTCAGTCTGACGCGAATCGCGCCGAGGCCAAGTCATTCGGCCGAAGCCCGATCGCGAACATATAACGTTTTTTTATTAGATTCGCAAGCGCAAATGCGAAAGAATTCGGCGCGATATTTATCGCTTGAGGGAAATGCGTCGATTCGACAAACCGCTTCGTCGCCTTATGAATATCGACGCCCTTAGCGAACGACCAACGGTTCGTCGTCGGCGCCATGTCCGAAATCGCGCCCCGCCCTGATCGCCTCGGCGCGACGCGACGGCGTCTGGAAAAACGTCCCCGCCGCCGAATTGGCGTCTGGCGACATCGTCAATTGTCGCTGGGCGGAGTCGCGGGTGCGGACGCCCGGGTGATCGCCGGCATCGACCTCATCGATCAGTCGACCCACAACTCACAACGATCGCGTCCGGTCAATGCGAATTGAGCGAGACCATAACACAGGGTCACGACAGAGGTCTCGCCAATTCCCGTCGCCGGATCGGTCGGGCTGTTCACGGGCGGCGGCGTCCTCTGTCTCTCTTTCGCGACGGCGATCGGCATATTCCTGGCTGCGGCCGCGACGCGGTGACGCAAGCGGCGCTCGGACCATTGCCATGAGGGACAACTTGCGCGAGTGTGCCGATTCTATCTAGGTGATTCCGGTGAATATCGGATCTGTGTCAAGTCTCGCCAAAACCTGCAGGGCGACTCAACTCGGCCCGTCGCGCCGGGCCTTGTTCCGTGCATTCCAACGCGATTGCGCGGCAATCGTCCGCACGTCGCGGCTGAGCGTCCCCGGCGCGTGGATCGGCGCGGGATCGAGTCGCTCTGCGAAACCCTGGGTGTGCGCGATATGAAGCTATTGACAGCGCTCGCTCTGATCGTCGGGGCGAATGCCGGTTTGTTGCTCTGGGGCGAGGCGCCTCTGATCTGGTCGACATCGACCAGCGACCAATGGAATCGCAGCTGCCACTATTACTATCCCGTTCGCACGTTCGAGGTGGTTGCGCCGTTGAGCCAGAATTGTCCGCGTTGGACGAATCCGCGCTGAGTCCGGCGGATCGGCAAAGAATAGGGATAGGGAGCGAAAATGCCTGAAAGCTCGGGAGCCGGCGCTTCGATCCGCGGCGCGGGCGCGCAGGAAATCGGCGTCGGCCGCATCGTGTTGGCGAGCCTCGTCGGCACGACGATCGAGTTTTACGATTTCTACATTTACGGCACCGCCGCCGCGCTGGTGATCGGCCAGACCTTTTTTCCGCAATCGGCGCCCGGAGCGCAGGCGCTGAACGCCTTCCTGACCTTCGGCATCGCGTTTCTCGCGCGGCCCATCGGATCGATCTTTTTCGGCCACTTCGGCGATCGCATCGGACGCAAGGCGACGCTCGTGGCCACGATGCTGACGATGGGCCTGTCGACGACGCTGATCGGCGTGCTGCCGGGCTACGCCCAGGCGGGCGCCCTCGCGCCCTGGCTCTTATGCGCGCTGCGCTTCGGTCAGGGCGTCGGGCTCGGCGGCGAATGGGGCGGCGCCGCCTTGCTGGCGACCGAGAACGCGCCGCAGGGCCGCCGCGCCTGGTTCGGCATGTTCCCGCAGCTCGGGCCGCCGCTCGGCTTTCTCATGGCCAACGGCCTGTTCCTGCTGCTTCTCATGGGCCTCGGCGAAGCGAACTTCGTCGCCTGGGCCTGGCGCATCCCCTTCCTGATGAGCGCGGCGCTGGTGGCGATCGGGCTCTATGTCCGCGTTGCGATCGCGGAAACCCCCGCCTTCCGCGAGGTCCTGGCGCGTCGCGAGCGCGTCGAGGTTCCGCTCATCGAAGTGCTGCGCAGCCATTGGCGCCCGCTGATCCAGGGCTCGCTGGCGATCGTGGTCTGCTATGCGCTGTTCTACGTCTCGTCCGTCTTCGCGCTGGGCTACGGCGTCAACGCGCTGCACATCGCCCGCACGGACTTTCTCGGCATGCTGTGCGTGGCCGCGGCGTGCATGGCGCTGGCGACGCCGATCTCCGCGGCGCTGGCCGACCGGTACGGCCGCCGCCCGGTGTTGCTCGGCGCGAGCGCTCTGGCGGCGCTGGTGGGTTTCGCCCTGCCGAATCTCTTGAGCGCCGGCGTCCTGGGCGCGCTCGCGTTCCTTTGCCTCGCTCTGGGCGTCATGGGCCTCACCTTCGCCCCGCTCGGCGCTCTGCTGCCGGAGCTCTTCCCCGCCCGCGTCGGCTACACCGGCGCTTCGAGCGCCTATAATCTCGGCGGCATTCTCGGAGCCTCGCTGGCGCCCTACCTCGCCCAGCTGCTGCTGGAGCGCGGCGGCCTCAGCTGGGTCGGCTACTACATCGTCGCGGCGGCCGCGATCAGCTTTCTCAGCCTGCTCAGCATGAAGGGGGCCGCGCCGGCCGAGGCCGGCCGATAAGCGCGCCCCGCCTCCGGAGCGCGTTGCAAAAGTCGGAATCCTATGATTCTCTGGGGTCTGCGAACCGTGTTCAGGTCGAGCCGACGAGGCGAAATGAAGAGGCGGAGGCGATCAAGTCGAGCGCGTGAGCGGCCGGCAAGGCTACGCGCTCGCCAAGATTGGGCCTGCGGAAGCGTCCCGCGTTCGCGTGTGAACTTCCGCGCCGTCGCCAGATCGGCCGTCGGCGAGCCAAGGACGTTTTTCAAAGCGCCCCCGAGGACCGCGATGGCGCCCTCGCTCGAGACGCCGGGCTGCAGTCCGCCAAGTCCGTCGAGACGAAGCCGGGTTCTCCTTCGGCTCGAGAAGCGCATACCCTCGAGAGCAACGGCATAGATGAGCGCCCTGCGCACTTTCGCCTGCGGATGTTTCGCCGTCGCGGCGCTATTGGGGCTCGAATTGACCCGGCAGTCGCCCGCGTCAGCCGAGGAGCTGGTGAAATTCGACAGCGCCGCGCCCCGCCTCCATCAAGTCGATGAGCATCTTGCTCGCAATGGCGCCGAACCCGCCGAGGGCAAGCGCGGCGCTCCGCTTCAGGGCTATCTGACCAAGCCGAACGGGCGCGGCCCCTTCCCGGCCGTCGTCTTGCTGCACTCCTGCCTCGGCCTGCCGGCGGCGAGGCGTTCGATCGGCGAGGCGTTCGCGCGCTGGGGCTATGTCGCGCTGTTCGTCGACGACTTCGCCACGCGGGGGATCATGGAAACCTGCTCCGTCGACTTCCCCGAAGCCCTGCCCGACGCATTCGGCGCCCTGACTTTCCTCGCCAGGCGCCCGTTCGTCGACCCCAAGAAGATCGCCGCCGTCGGCTACTCGCAAGGCGCCGACACCGCGCTCGAAATCGCCTCGTCCCGCTTCGTCTCCGCTTTCGAAGTCCCGGACGGGGCGAAATTCAAAGTCGCGGCGGCCTTGTACCCCCCTTGCGATAATCTGGGGAACGTCGAGTTGAAGATCCCGACCCTCATCCTCATCGGCGAATTGGACGAGGTCACGCCTGCGGCGGACTGCGAGCGGCTGGCGAAGGCGCAGTCGGGCGACGGCGTCGACTTGAAGCTCGTCGTCTACCCCGGCGCCCGCCATGGATTTGACAATCCCGAGTTCGCCGAGGGCGTGCGCGTTTCCGGAATGTCGCTGAAATATGATCGGGACGCCGCCGAACGGTCGAGGTCCGAGCTGCGCGATTTTCTGGCGACGAAGCTCGTCCGATAGCGGCGCTCGTTGCGGCGGAACGCAGATGCGCGTCGGGTCGACGAGGACGGTTCGCCGAAGGCGGCAGGTCGCCGCGACTGGACTCGCCTCGGTTCACGCCATACACCAAGCGGAGCATTCGCGCCCGTGCGCGAGACAGGACAGGAGGGGCCGTCATGCTCAGACGCGATTTTCTCATCGGCGCCGCGGCGGCCGGCGTAGCAGCCGCGGTTCCCGCCTGGGCCGACCCGCCGCGGCCGTTCCGGCCCGACCTCTGGCCGCCGATGGCGCGGCGCGCCGACTTCGTCGCCTGGATGGCGGCGAACCGCGGCGAGAACCCGACGTTCCTGGGCGAGCGCTTCGACCGCTACCAGGTGCTGCTCTCCTTCAACGATCTGTGGACGCCCGCGGACAAGCGCGCCTTCCTGATGACGCCGCGCGAGGAGTTCGTCCTGCCCGAGGATCGCGAGCGCGCCTACGTCGGGCACTATATCGACATCGGCTTCGGCGTCACCATCACCCCGCCGGGAACGATGGGGCGCATGACCAGCGCGCTCGGCGTTCGCGCCGGAGACAAGATCCTCGAAGTCGGCACCGGCTCCGGCTACCAGTCGGCGTTGCTGAGCTACCTGACCGACCGACTGTGGTCGATCGAGATCATCCCCGAGCTCGCGGCGCGCACCCGCGGCGTCTATGACCGGCTCATCGCCGGGGGCTACAGCGAATACGCCTCGATCGCCACCAGAACCGGCGACGGCTATTACGGCTGGGCGAGCGCGTCGCCCTTCGACAAGATCATCGTCACCTGCGGCATCGACCACATCCCGCCGCCGCTTTTGCAGCAGCTGACGCCCGGCGGGATCATGGTCATCCCCGTCGGGCCGCCCGGCGCGCAGCACATCCTCAAGGTGGTGAAGACGATCGGCGCCGACGGCCAGTTCCAGGTGGCGCGCTCGGACATTTTCGGCGGCAAGATCATCCCCTTCGTGCCGCTGACGGGCGGCCATCAGAGCGAGGGGTGACGGATGTGCGCGAGTTGCGGCGATGGGGCGCCTCAACCCCTCATCGCGAGCGATCAGAGCCCAAGCCGGGGGTTAAGTAAGCTGTCGCCGTTATTCCGTCAAGTTTCTCGTCAAGTCTTGTCAAGCGTCGTCAAGTTTTGTCAAATTTCGTCAAGCGTTGTCAAGTTTTGTCAAGGATTCTCTTGGCCGTTTCGTGCGATTTCAAGGACTTATGACGCGAAGCTTGACAAGCGCTCCTTCGCGCCAGCTTTTGCGTCCCCGGGCGGGCCTCGCTTGCAGGCCTCGACGCCTCGCCGGACGAAGGAAGGATAGCGCGACTTCCGACATTGGGAAAGAAATTGTCGGGTTCGACTTTTCGCCGATTGCGGCTGGAAGTCCGCGGACGGCGCCCGGCGGCGGCGGCGTTCGCCGTGCTTCGGCAGGAAGCGCCGTCGACCTCACGGAAGCGTCTGCTTTCCGAAGCGAGAGGTCTGTCAAGGGGCGAGGCCCGCCAGCGGCGGCGCGCTGAAAGGCGCGCCCTTGACAGCCCTCTCGCTTCGGAAGATTTGGCCTCCATGAGGTCGACGGCGCGCTGGGTCGGCGGGATTGCGATCGCGCCGACATGGACCTATCGTACGAATTCGTGGCCGCGGCGCTCACAGAAAAATCTGGCTGGCGAACGAAATAATGCAATTCGTATCATGTCCCCGTAATCCTATGTCCGCCTGCTCGCATTAAACACGGGCCGCGTGCACATAGTGGCAGCGGGGCGGAAGGCACGACCTCCTGCCCGATTGGGCAGACGCCGCCAAGTCGCAAGACGCCGTCAGCGGCGCCAAGGCCTCCAAATGGAGAATCGCGGTTTAGCAGGACGGCTTGACTTCAGAGACCCCAATCAGAGGAGACTCTCAGACGATCCGGATCGAGACAATTCGCACTTTGTCGAAACCGTTCTTCGTTGCATAAGCCATGGCGGCGGTCGCCAACCTCGCGACGTGTTCGCGATGATATTCCTCGCTCTTGGCCCAAAGGTTCAGGGCGGTCTTGACGACCAAGACGCTCTGAGTCGTTTCCCCAACTTCAATTTCGGCAACTACCCTATCGACATCTGGATGTTCGAATGCAGGGGGGTCGATCATCGGGCGCTCCTCGTTTTTGCGATTATTTGAACCTACCCGCCGAAAATGCCGCCGGCTAGCCTCGGAAACTACTTAACCGGCCCTTTTCGCATTACGCATTACGCATTACGGTGACACGCCCGTCTTTCCCTTTTTGCCGTCCCCGCCGCCGATGACCTCGCCGACGCCCTTGCGTTCGCGCTGCGTTTTGATGGCCGCAGGCGGAAGCATGACGCCGCCAAGATGATGGCGCGGGCGAAATGAACCGCGCCCTGCTACTTAGCTGCGGGACCTTGGGCCGGCGGCTGTTGCGCATTGCCGGACAATTTCGCCGTATCTATATCGGCGCAGACTTCCGCTTCGATGTAACTACCAATTAAACGCCCCATTTCAGCGCATATGTCTTGCACAGCGGCTGGCAACTGCGGCCACCTTTTCAGAATCGCCTCATGCGCGGTCTGCTCATCTCTCATGCAATTCTCATAGATCTGCTGATGCCCAGGACCGGGCGGAATCGCCTTTGATTCCGCCCGACAATTGCTTGGCAGGTCGATGATCGGCAGGGAGATCGCCGCCAAGATAAGCAAAGGCACCATCGCACGCCCTCCCTCTTATCCAGCCAAATACGACATGGCAGAGCCGGACGTCTGGCCAAGATACGCCATAAGGCGTCCTTTGTTGAGCCGTCGGCAAGGACCGCCACCGCCCCGACGTCCTCGCGCTGCGGTGAATTCTTGGCGAGAATCGGAATCTACTCACGCGGCCTCGGCGCGTGGTCCGGAAGCGATCGGCCAGCCCCGGCACAAGAGCGCGGAGAGGCGCCGTGACGACGGCGCGTGCTTTGTCGTCATGAAGAGGCCGCCGATCGGGGGAAGCGCGCCGACGCCCGTTACGTCGGCAATGTAATGCGTTCGGTTGTCGCGCGTTCCATCGAAAACCACGGGAGAGGTGCGCCAACTCGCCAACAAACTTCCGCAACGGCGCCATCGCCTGAGCCGCAGCCGGCCCGCCCCGAAACGCATCCGCAAGGCGCGGTGACGTTTCAGGATTGCGAAAGTCCGTCAAGGGCGACATTCTCAGCCTCGTTAACGCTGTCATCCGGCGAATGTCGGCAAAATTGACGGAGGGTCGCGATGGTCTCGCTGATAATCGGAATTCTTATTACAATCGTCGTCGGTGCGATCCTGTTTTGGGTCATCGATAAATTCTGTCCCGATGCGCGGCTGGCGCAGCTCCTCAAGCTGCTCGTGGTGCTGGTCTGTTTGGGGTCGATCCTGAACCGGTTGCTTCCGTTGCTCGGGTATCCGTCTTTCCTATAGCCGCGTCGATGATTCTTGCGCCCGCTTGCATGCCCTTGCCTTAGAGTCCGTCCGGAGACTTCATGAGGGATTACAGAGTTTTCTGAGCATGAGGCGGATGGAGGCAAGGCGGAGGAAGGCGAGGGCGTTGTGGTTGCGGTTTTCCCAGTCCTTGGCGAG
>JBEKAL010000044.1:0-18031 GCA_050015935.1 Roseiarcus sp. | reverse complement strand
ATGGCGCCTCACGAATCGACGCCACGCAAGGAATCACAAAAGAGTCGGGCTCTTCAAGCGATTTTCTCCACCGCCGACAACCGACTCAAATGACTCGAAAAGTCTCTGGACGGACACTAAGCGTGGGGGAAAGCCGCGCCCTTCTTGGCCTTGCAACAGGTGAAGCGTCCGCTTGGGAGCGACAGCAAGAGTGGATAGGCGGCATGCTAACTCCGTCTGCCGTAACAACGTTACGGAGAGGTGCGGATGCAGCGAAACAACTCAATGGTGGCGATTTTAGCCCGCCGTATCCGAACACGTTGGTAAGGTACCCCATCCCGCTTAAGTCAGGCTGCCCGGCGCTTCCTGAACCACAGATCGCCCTTAAATGGACTACCGGCTTGATAAGCGGGGGTGCATTGCTTTTTAAGGCGATTGTGCCTCCCGTTCCCGGAGACAATTTACCGGAAGACATACGCCGTAAACATCTGAACACAATAAATTTTGCGGCGCATTGTGAGAGTGTACCCCTTCACGCGCCAATCGACTGGGACAACATTCCAGCTGCATAAGCCCCACTACGGAACGTGTCCGCCCGCCGCCGTTTCCGTCGGCGAAGGTCACAATATACCCTTGGACATTATAGCCGACGGATATCCAACGCGTGAGGGTTTCTCAACCCTTGTCCTCCATCGTGAACGCCGGCCTACGGGCGAATCGGATCATTCGCTGCTCAGCCCCAGGCGCCAGACATTCCCCTCTACCGCGCCAAGGCATGAATCAGCGTCGCGCGCAACGCGCGCGGATCGACCGGCTTGGTGAGCCATGGCAGGCTTACGGTGACAGTGCGCTTTATTCAATCGTGCGGCCACGCTTCGTCATAGACAACTCAATTGCGTCAGCAACACATCTCGCCGAGCCTCCCCTACCCCACCCACTTCACCGGCACGTCGAGCGCCCGCGCCAGGCGCTGCAAAGTCTCCGGCGCGCCCGTTCGGCGGCGGGTTTCGATGTCCGAGAGATAGCCTTGTCCGACGCCGGCCTTGGCGGCGAGGGCCGATTGCGTGAGGCCGCGCCAGCGGCGCAGCGCCTTGAATCGGCTGTCGCCCCTCAGCATGGCGGCGCTGACTTGAGCGGGCAGAAGCGCGTCGGGATCGCCGGAAAGTTCCGCCTTGCGCGCATCGTAGATCGCGACGTCGTCGGCGTCTTCGTCATGGGCGGCGGCGATGAGGCGCTCGTATTCCCGGCGCGGAATGACCACCATTTCCTCGCCGGAGGGCGTGCGGATGATCTGGGGTTCGGCCATGGGAAAGCTCCTCAATTTCTCGAAGCGGTCGTCGTCTCGCGCTTGCCGATGGCGATGGCGAGAATCGTCGCGGCATCTTCGTCGAAAATCACCCTGTATCGGCCGAGGCGAAGCCGGAAGCCGTCTCGGCCGGACAAGCGTTTCACATCGCCTTCGCCGGACATCGCGTATCGGATCAGTCCCGACATCACGAACTCGCGCGCATCCTGCGCGAGGGAGTCGAGGTCTTTCGCCGCCGGATGCGTGAGGACGATGGTCTTCATTGCGATAATATCGCGCACTCCGCCCCAAATCTGAAGCGATAATATCGCAATGAAGAACGGAATTCCCTGGCGCATCCGTCATTTGGGATTTGGACAATAATCCGTCACGCCTGCGCCGTGCTCACTTTCTGCAGATATTTCAAATCATTATGACATTTTTCTTTCTGAAAATCACAATTCCTGCTATCCTGAGAGTTGTCCGCCCCTCCGCCCTCGGAGCCCCCCTTGTCCAACGGTACCGCCACGCCCGAAGCCGAACCGAAGCGCCCCGATTCTCGCTCGCGCGCCCAGCGCTTCGAAGCGCGGCGGGCGAAGGCGGAGCGCAATCTGCGGCTGTTCAACTTGCTCAAGGCGGGCGTGCCGGTCGCTGAGATCGCCTTGCAAGAGGCGCTGTCGGTCAGACGCGCGCGAGAACTCGTTCAGGAGATGTTGGAGCGGCGCGAGGTCGATCCGCCGGCGGGCTTCGTGCAGTTGCAGATCGGCCGCCTCAACGATGCGATGATGGTCGCGCATGCGGCGATGATGGAGGGCGACATGCGCGCCCTCGACCGCGTGGTCCGCATCGTCGGCGAACTCGACCGCTATCACGGCTTTACGCGCTCAGCCATCGACCCGACCGCCGCAGCGACGCCGGCGCTCCGCGCCCCCGCCCCCGCGCTCGCGCTGCCCGCGCCGGCCGAGGCGGCGGAAAATCGTCACGCAACAGATTGAAAAGATTGCGTCGCGCCGGAAAATGGCGCCGGCCGCCGCCGACCCGGCGCGCTCACGCGATAATATCCGGCGTCAGCGCGTCCTCGAGTTGCGTCATTCGGTCCCGCAGCGCGAGCTTGCGCTTCTTCAGCCGTTGCAACTGCAATTGGTCGCCCTCTCCGGCCTCGCGCAACGCTTCGATGGCGGCGTCGAGGTCGCGTTGCTCTTCGCGCAGTCGCTCCAATTGACCCGACAGAACGGCTCGCTCTTCCTCGCTCAAGTTCTCCTGCGCCATGCCCCGCTTCGTCCGAATCGGCCCGCCCCCTTGCGCGCGCCGCCTAGGGAATATGCGAGTCCGGGCGCGAGTTCGCAAGGTCGCCGCGATCCCGCGCGCGCAGTTGCTAAAATACCATTGACAAGGGCGTTGAATTGATCGGCGAGCGCTCAATTTCGGGCTTGCATGCCGTCCGCAATCTGTCACACTTTCTTCGTCGCTAAGGAAAGGGAGTTTGCCTATGTCCCTCGAATCGCATTTGACGGAACTCGTGCGCCGTCATCAGGCGATCGAAAGCGCGATCGCCTCGGAAGAAGCGCACCCGTCAGCCGACGATTTGAAACTCCACGAATTGAAGCGCAAGAAACTCCAGCTTAAAGACGCAATCGAGAGGCTCAAGCACGAGGCAGAGCGCGTCACGACGCATTGAAGCGTCGCTTCGCTGCGCTCTGAGGCGAGCGTGTTCCCAGCGTATCCGCACTAATCGCCCGTCCCCCCGGGGTTTCGACGCTCCGTCGGGCCGGCGAAAGGGGCGCGCCATTCCCGCGCGACAGCCGCGTCGGGTTCGGCCTCGGCGTATTCGCGCGCCAGATCAGAAAATTCCTCGGCCGGACAAAGACGGGCGAGCGCCCAGACCGCCATCGCGCGCGCCAGCGGCGATCGCGCGAGGAGCCCAGCGCGCGCCGCTCCGATCAGCGCGGGATCGCCGGAATTGCCGATCGCGATCATGACGTTGCGCAGGAATCGCGCGTGGCCGATGCGCTTGATCGGCCCGCCGGCGAAGCGGCGCCGGAAGCTCGGCTCGTCGAGCCCAGCGAGTTCGGCGAGCGGCGGGCCGGCCAGATCCTCGCGCTGAGCGAGTTTGGCTTCGCGCCCCTCGCGCGCGAATTTGTTCCACGGACAGACGGCCAGACAATCGTCGCAGCCGTAGATGCGGTTTCCGATCGCGACGCGTAATTCCCGCGCGATCGTCCCCTTGTGCTCGATGGTGAGATAGGAGACGCAGCGGCGCGCATCGAGCCGATAGGGCGCTAAAAAAGCGCGCGTCGGGCAGACGTCGAGGCAGGCGCGGCAGGCGCCGCAACGATCGCTCTCGGCCGCGTCGGGCCGAAGCGCGAGATTGGTGAAGATCGCGCCGAGAAACAGCCAGGAGCCGAATTCGCGGCTGACGAGATTGGTGTGCTTGCCCTGCCAGCCCAAGCCCGCCGCGACGGCGAGCGGCTTCTCCATCACCGGCGCGGTGTCGACAAAGACCTTGACGTCGGCCTTCTCGGGGCGCGCGGCGGCGACGAGCCATGCCGCGAGCGTCTTCAGGCGCCCCTTGACCACGTCGTGATAGTCGCGATGGCGCGCATAGACCGAGATCGCCGCGCAACCGCCGTGTCGGGGCGCCTCGAGGGGATCGACGGCCGGTCCGTAGTTCATCGCGAGCACGACGACGCTGCGCGCCTCGGGCCAAAGGACCTTCGGATCGGCGCGGCGCTCGAACGTCTCGGCCATCCAGTCCATTTCGCCGTGCGCGCCGGCGGCGAGCCAGGCGGCGAGGTTTTCCCGCGCGCCCGCGGGCAGGCTCGGCGCCGCGACCCGGCAGGCGTCGAAGCCGAGTTCGCGCGCCTTGGCGCGAAGATCGATCAGAAGTCGAGATCGGCGTAGGTCGGGCTCGCCGCCATGCCCGGCAGCCGCTCGCCGAGCAGCGGGCGGAACGAGGGACGGGATTTGATCCGCGCGCACCATGTCTTGGCCGTTTCGCTCTCGCCCCACGGCGCGTCGCCGAGATAATCGACGCAGGACAGATGCGCCGCCGCCGCCAGATCGGCGTAACTCAGCCGCTCGCCCGCGAGCCAGTTGCGGGCGCCGATGAGATGCCCGATGTAGCGCAAATGATAGCGCAAATTGGCGCGCGCGGCGCGCACCGCGTCCATATCCGGCGCGCCGCCGCCGCGCCTCGCCGACATGAAGCGCTTGTAGATCTTCTCCGTCACCAGCAACCCGCTCGCTTCGGCGAAGAACTTGACGTTGAACCAGCGCATCAGGCGCCTCGCCTCGACGCGGCCGAGCGGATCGTCCGGCGTCAGGCGCCGATCGCCGAGACCGAGCCCGCGCGTTTCATCGAGATATTCGGCGATGACGTCGGCGCCGGGCACGCTCGGCGCGTTGTCCTCGGCCATGACCGGCGTCGCGCCCTCGGCGTCGAGCAGCAGGAATTCGCGCCGCCGCTCCCACGGCCGCTCCTCGATCAGCGTCGACTCGACGCCGAATTCGCCGAGCGCCAGGCGGATGAACCGCGAATGCGGGCAGAACGGATGATGATAAAGCGTGATCATGCGGAGGCGGCGCGCGGCTGACGTTGGGAGAGGCTGAAGCCACTCATGCGGCCCGGTCGGTTAAGCGGAGGTAAAGGGCGGCGGGGCCACGGCGCGGCCGCCCTACCCCAAGATCTCGCGCGCCTGGATTCGCCGGACTTGCGCGGCGTTCATCTTGGCCCAGGCGGCCTCCAGCGAGCCGCCGGCGTCGATCGCGCGGCAGGCGTCGTCGATGACGAAGGTCTCGAAGCCGGCGGCGCGCGCGTCGAGCGCGGAATAGGCGACGCAGTAATCGGTGGCGAGGCCGCATGCGAACACCCGGCGCGCGCCCCTCGCCTCGAGCAGCGCCGCGAGCCCGGTCGTCGTCTTGCCGTCGGCTTCGGCGAAAGCGGAATAGGAATCGACCTCGGCGTTGACGCCCTTGCGCAGGATCAGGAACGCCGAATCGACGTCGAGCGCTCGGTGCAGCGCCGCGCCCGGCGCGCCCTGCACGCAATGGTCCGGCCACAGCGTCTGCTCGCCATACGGCATCGTCACGACGTCGAACGGCTTGGCGCCTTCGTGCGAGGAGGCGAAGGAGGCGTGGCCTTCCGGATGCCAGTCCTGGGTGACGACGACCTGGACGAAAGCCTTGATCAGGCGATTGACCAGCGGCACGATCGCGTCGCCGCCGGGGACCGCCAGAGCCCCGCCGGGGAGAAAATCGTTCTGGACGTCGATGACCAGGAGAACGTCGCTCGCGTCGATCGGCATCGTCGAGGTCATCGCTCAGCCTCCGCTTCTGCCCCGAATCAGCTCGCCGATCCGCTCGCGCTCGAAAACGACGACGACGACGAGCGAGAACAGCAAGGGCACAATAAGGTAGAGCAGACGGAAAACAAGCAGCGCCGCGAGCACGTTGGCGCGCGGCGCGTCGGGCATCGCCTTGAGAAACGAATATTCCAGGACGCCGAGGCCGCCCGGCGCGTGGCTGACGAGCGCGAGGGTGAAGGAGGCGAGGAAGACCCCGAGCACCGTGACGAAGCCGGGATTTCCCGCCGCCGGCAGCGCGAAATAGATGATCCCGGCCGCGCCGATCAGCTCCAACGGCCCGGCGAGCCATTGCCGCGCCGCGATCGGCGGGCGCGGATAGACCAGTTCGAAGCCGCGAATCTTGAGCGGCGCGAAGTGCAGCAGCGACCCGAGCGTATAGAGCCACGGCCCCCCGAGCAGCCCGAGGCCGACGAGACGCCCCGCCCAATTCGGGAGATCGACATAGCGCCGCGCCAACTCGGGGTGAAACAGCAGGATCAGGCCGCCGAGCAACAAATTGCCCATCGTGAAGGTGAAGGAGCAGAAGACGACCAGCGCGCCGACCTCCGCCATGCCGAGCCCCTTGGTCGAATAGGCGCGATAGCGCACGACGGCGCCCGAGAGGACGGAGGCGCCGATGTTGTGCGCGAGCGCGTAGGCGGTGAAGGAGACCAGCGCGATGAAGCGCCAGCTCAACCGGCGCCCGAGATGGGCGAGCGCGATCTGATCGTACCAGGCCAGCGCGGCGTAGGCGAGGCCGGTCGCGCCGATCGCCAGCGCCCAATGAAGCGGCGAAATGGCCGCGAGCGCCGCGCCGACGTCGGCGACCGACAGGCCCCGCAGCTCCTTGAACAGCAGCCAGGAGGTAAACGCCACCGTCCCGAGTCCGATCGCCGGCCACAGGACATCCGTCACCCGTTTCATCGCTCGTTCCGCAGCCGACGCCAGCCGCGCCGCTTCGCTTTCCCTGCAAGAGCAAAGCGGCGAGCGCAAGGCCGGCCTGAGCCGCCGGGCGACAAACTCGCGAACCGCGTTGTCGAAGTCGAGGGGACGCCCGCAGTCGCAATCCCTATTCGCTGCCGCAAAACGAATATATCCACGTGGCCGTGTGAGGAATCGTTGAAACGCCGGCCCTGCGCGAGCGAAAATATCTCTATCCCGCAACACTTGCGCGGGCGAAAGTGTCTCTGTCCCGCAACACTCCAATGGAAATCGCCGGAATTTAAAAATCCAGAGTCGCCTTTTTCCTAAGAACGTCTTAATTTGCAAGACGGGAGCAACCGCGGACGACCTCTACAGGGTGTATGGCAACTCGTCGTACGTCAACGGCGTCGGCGGGTGGACGATGCAGCATCACGACAGCCTGAACGGCCTCGACGTTTTCCGCATCGGCCTGAACTTCCGGATGTGACGGAGCGGGATCGCGACGCAATAGGGACGGCGACCGGCGGTCGCCGCACGCGGGGGGTGGCTGACGGCCGACGATGCGAACGCGTCGTCGGCCGTTCGTCATTGAGAGCCGGCGCAACAGGCGCGATCTCGCCGCTGCGCGGATCGAGAAGCCGCCTCGGGGCGGCCAAGCGACCTGGGAAGACGAGCGGGCGGATTGAAGCGTCGTTCAGCCGCGGCTCGCCTGCGCCGTCGCGCCGCCCAGATTCAGCCAGACGTTCGGATCGTCCTGCGCCTGGCGCTTGATGAACCGGTAGCCGGTCGCGTCCCAGGGCAAGATCTCGTCCCTCAGATTGTCGAGCACGAATTCGCCGTGGTCGGTCTTGACGGTGAGAATGGCGTGGCCCTCGCCGTCGAGGTCGCGCACGATCGTCATCAGCAGCGCCTGTCTGGGAAATCCCTGCTCGATGAGCTGTTTGCGCTTGAACAACGCGTAAACCTTGCAGTCGCCCTTGCCGTCGATCGGGTAATCCCAATGGTCGACGACGGTTCCCCAATGCTCGAGATTGGTGACCGGCTCGATCGCGTCGTTGGCGAATCTGTTGACGTGGTTGAGGATCGCCCAGGTCTTTTTCGTCAGGCGAACGTCGAGCGGCGAAAGCTTGCCGAGGCTGCATTCTTCAGGCCGCCGGCCGCAGAAATCGATCCAGCCGTAGGGGACGGACGTCGCGCCGCCGACCGCGGCGTAGCTCGAATTCGGCATTTTCGGCTCGGAGGCCTCGACGAAGCCGCCGTAGGCGAGCCCAAACAGACTTGCGGCGCCGACCGCTCGCGCAACCCACCCGGCCATCGTCTTCCCTCGTCGTGATCGACGCGAGACAGGGTCGGCCAAACCGTTTGGCGCGGCGAAAAACAATTCGATACAATTGAATCGTTCGGGCGCTTCGGCCGGCCGATCGTTTTCCTATGGTTGATTTGACGTTGCCGAAGCCAAGGGCGCCGAGATTGACCTCGAGGACGTGACCTATTGCGTCGGCCGCGAAACCATCGCGCCGCGCGAGGACGGCCGTGGCCTGCCGCGCTGGCAACAAGCGCTGTTCGCCGTCATGGGCCGCAACGCCGCGCGCATCAGCGATTGCCTCAAGCTTCCTTGCGACGACGTCATGGAGATCGGGCGGGAGATCGAGATCTGAGCGCCGCGGACGACCAGCCGGGCGTTCGGGGAGAAACGGCGTCATGAGCGAACGAGCCTGATCCTCATCGTTCCCGGCATTGTGGCTCGCCTCGACAACGCCACCCTGGTCAATCCTGCGCATCTCGAATTTCGGCGAGGCGAGGCGAGCTTGCGTCAACCGGCATTCTGGGGATCGCCGTCCGTTCGGATCGCCGCCCTGATCGGCGGCGGCCTCAGGCGAGCGCGATCGCGGCCACCAGCCGGCCGTAATCGGGCTCCTTGCGGTGGGTGGCGCGGCGAAAACTGAAAAAGCGACGTTCGTCGGCGTAGGTGTCGAGGCCGAGGTCCTGGAAGCGACCGACGCCGGCGCGCGCGGCGCGCCGCGCGATATAGGCGTTGAGGTCGAACATCGCGCGCTCCGGATTGACGCTTGGAGCGAAGAAACGCGCCGAATCGGCGTCGGCCGCGGCGAAGGCGGCGACGAATTCTGGGCCGACCTCGTAGGAGCTTTGCGCGATGCACGGGCCGAGCGCGGCGCTGATGCGTTCGGGTCTGGCCCCGAGCCGCGCCATCGCTTCGACCGTCGCCTCGATCACGCCGTCACGCGCGCCCTTCCAGCCGGCGTGCGCCGCCCCGATGACGCGCGCCGACGGGTCGGCGAACAGGATCATGCCGCAATCGGCGCCGGTGACGCCGAGGCCGAGGCCCGGCGTCGCGGTGACGAGCGCGTCGCAGCGCGGTCGCGCCTCGGGCGCGAAGGCCGACGAAATCGTCGCGACGTCGGGCGAATGGACCTGATAGGGAATGGCCAGTCGATCGGGGGCGATTCCGAGCGCCGCCGCCATGCGCGCGCGATTGTCGCGCACGGCCTCAGGCTCGTCGCGCGAGCCGATTCCGCCATTGAGGGAAGCGTAGACGGCGGTCGAAACGCCGCCCCGTCGGGTGAAGAACGCGTGCGCAAGGCCGGGAAGCGCGAGCGCCTCGGCGGAGAGGAATTCGGCCGCGCTCACGCTTGCCTTGCCGGATAGGGTTGGAAGCCCGGCGGCGGCGGCACGGAGCGGTTGGCCACGACCATGGCCTTGAACAGCGCGCCCATTTCGCCCTCGCCCTTGCCGACGAGGCGACGGCGCGCCTGTTCGAATTCATCGGCGCGCTCGGCCGGAGCGCGTTCCGCCAGCGCTCGCGCGCGCACGTCGATGCCGAGCGCGCGCAGGAAGTCGCCCTGGTCGATCGGGCCGTAGACGGAGGCGCCGGTCGCGCGCGCGCTTCGCGCCATCGCGGCGAAGTCCACATGGGCGGTGATGTCCGCTTCGCCGGGATCGACCAGCGGGTCGACCATGCGATGCGCGCGCAGCGCCTGCAGCGTGTCGCCGAACCCTGTCGCGCCATGGCCGTAGTCGACGAACAGCGCGGCGCCGCCCTGTTTGACCAGCCGCGCGCCGAGTTCGAACATGAAGCGATGGCCGACGGCGTTGACTTCGAGCGCCGCGCCCTCGTCCGCATCGACTTTGATATCGGGCTCCGGATCGCTGGACAGTCCGAACGCCAATTGTCCGGAATCGTCGAGGCGCACCGTTCTTTCGCGCCATCGCCCGCCGCGGCGCACGAACTGGCGCACCGGCAAGGCGTCGAGGAATTCGTTGGCGAGAATGATCGCAGGGCCTTCCGGCGCTTCGCTCAATGTCGCGCGCCAGGCGATCGACGCGCCGCTGGTCAGCAGCGCCTCATGTTGAATGTTGGCGAGCGCGGGGCTGATTTCGACCAGCGTGACGTCGAGAGCGGCGCGAAAGTCCGGCACGACGCGCGCGGCGCGCAGCGCATCGCTCATCAGGGTTCCGCGCCCCGGACCGAGTTCGATGAGGCGAACCGGATTCGGGCGCCCCATCGTGGACCAGACCTCGGCGGCCCACAGCCCGAGCAATTCGCCGTACATCTGAGAAATTTCCGGCGCGGTGGTGAAGTCGCCCTCCGCGCCGAACGGATCGCGGTTCATGTAATAGCCGTAGTCGGGATGGGCGAGCGCCAGTTCCATATAGCGCTCGACGGCGATCGGGCCGTCTCTGGCGATCATCGCTTTGATCTCGTCTCCCAGGGCGCTCATGTTCTCCCCCCGGCGGCCCCCCGCAAGCTCCAGGCGATCAGGCCGAGGCCGATGACGATCAGCGGCGCCGAAAGGACCATCCCCATGGTCAGGCCGTGGCCGAGATCCTCGAGACGGGGATCGGGGTCGCGATAGAATTCGCAAAAGATGCGCGCGGCACCGTAGAGCGCGCCGAAGGCGCCCGAGATCAGGCCCGGCCGCCTGAGCGCGCCCGCACGCGCCGCGAGCGACAGGACGATGAAGATCGCCAGCCCTTCGAGCAGCGCTTCGTAGATCTGGCTGGGATGGCGCGGCAGTCCGTCCGAGCCGGGAAAAATGATCGCCCAGGGCACGTCGGTCGGACGGCCCCACAGCTCCGGCTTGATGAAATTGGCCAGCCGGCCGAGGAAGACGCCGATCGGCGCGGCGAGCGAGGCGAGATCGAACACGCTGAGAAGCGGCGTCTTGTAACGGCGTGCGAACAGCGCGACGCCCAGCGCCGCTCCGATCAGTCCGCCGTGGAAGGCCATGCCGCCTTCCCAGACCTCGAGGATTTCGATCGGATGCGAAAGGTAATAGCGCGGATCGTAGAACAGGACGTTGCCGAGCCGCCCGCCGACGATGACCCCGATCGCGCAATAGACCAGCAGGTCGTCGATGCTGTCGGGGCTGGGACGCGGCGCCCCGCCCCACAGCCTGTCGTCGGCGACGATGCGCCGGATCAGCGCCCAGCCGGCGATCAGCCCCGCGATATAGGCGAGCGCGTACCAGCGAATCGCCAACGGCCCCCACTGAAATAAAATGGGATTGATCGCGGGAAAGGGCAGGACGAGCGTGGACATAAGCCTGCTGGTGATGCGACGGGGCCGCTTTCCCGTCAAGAGCGCGCCGGGCGGCGCCCACGCAAATCGTTGATGAAACGGGCCGCGCGCGGTCGAGCTGCGGCGCTATCACGCCGATTCGGCGCGGGCGGAAGCGCGAACCGGCGCCAGCTTATGGCGCGCGAGACGCTCGTAGAGCGGGCGCGCCGCTTCGGCGACCGGCTTGAGCGCATCGGGCAGTTCGTCGAAGGCGACCTCGCGGCGCGGCGGCGCGAAGCCTGTCGATTTTTCGACCGCGTCGTACCAGGCGGACGCCCAGACGCCGTCGCTCGCGCGCCGGCCCCTCGGCCAGGACAGCATCGCTTCGTCGAACGAAATCCTCAAGGCGGCGCAGAGCGCGCCCAACATGCCGCGCGGGTCGGCGAGCACGTCCTGGCCTTCGACGACCGGCGGCGCGCTCCCTGAGCGCTGCGCGGCGCGCTCGAACAGGGCGACCTGCGCGGGCAGGCATCTTTCCTCCAGCGTGAAGTCGTCGCGCTTTTGCGCATAGGACGCGACGACCGCCTCGGGCGCGCGAATGAGGAAGGCGTTGACGAGGCCGTCGATCCAATCGTGGCCGAAGCCGGGGATCATGTGGTGCGTCATGTGCTTCTGATACCAGATCGCTTTGCCCTCGGGGACGGGCCCGGTCAGCGCGGCCGCGACCGCGCGCCAGTCGCGCGGCTGCGAGGCGATCACCTCCTCGCGCAGGGGATGGTCGAGCCCGGTCGCGGCGAGATAGGCGGCGTAGAAGGGTTCGTCCGTCACCGCGCAATCCCGGCGATTGCCGAACGCGCGCATCATTGCGGTCGAGACGTTGCGCGGGCCGGACCACATGGCGATGCGAACCGGCCGGCTCGAAGCGTCGGCTTCCACCTTACCGCGGCCTCCCTCGCGCTTCCTCGACTTCGAGCGCCCTGTAGAGCGCGCGTAAGCGTTTGGTCATCGGGCCCGAAGCGTCGGCGGGATCGCGGGCGCGCTCGCCGATTCGCCGCCCGTCGACTTTGACGACCGGCGTCAGGCCGGCGAAGGTGCCGGTGCAGAAGGCTTCCTCGGCGCCATAGACGTCGAACAGCGAGAAGTCCTTCTCGAAGGCGGGAACGCCCGCGTGCCTCGCGGCGCGCAACACCGCGTCGCGCGTGATGCCGGCGAGGCAATAGCCGCCCGCCGAGGTCCACAGCTCGCCTTGGCGAAAAATAAAGAAATGCGTCGAATTGCAGGTCGCGACGAAGCCGCGATCATCGAGCATCAGCGCTTCGTCCGCGCCCGCCTCCATCGCCTGGATGCAGGCGAGGATGCAATTGAGCTTGGAATGCGAATTGAGCTTCTGGTCCTGCTCGGCCGGTCCAGTGCGCCGGATATGCACGGTGAACAGGTTGAGGCCGCGCGCGAGCATTTCGGGCTTGGGCGCCTTCCATTCGGGAATGACGACGATCGTCGCGGCGCCGGTCGTCAGGCGCGGGTCCTGATAGGGCGAGCGCTTGACGCCGCGCGTGACCATCAGACGGATATGCACGCCCTCGCGCATGGCGTTGGCCTCGATCGCGTCGAACAGTCTGCGCGCCAGTTCGTCTCGCGTCAGGCCGATGTCGATGCGCAGCATTTTCGCCCCGTCCCACAGGCGGTCGAAATGTTTGTCGAGAAACGCGATGCGGCCGTCGATCAACCGCAGGCCCTCCCACACGCCGTCGCCGAGCACGAATCCGGAATCGAACACCGAAATCTTCGCCTCGGCGCGCGGCGTCAGGACGCCGTTGACGCTGACGAGCACGGTTTCGTTGCGGGGATCGCCGACGTAGTCTTGCGAGCCGGAGGAGGGGGTGGGATCGTTGGCGGCCAATTTCGCTATTCCCGAGGCGGCGAACATAAGCAGGTTTGCGCGGCCCGGCCAAGCCGCGCGTCGGCGGCGCGATTCGAAGCGGGCGCGACTTGGACCGACGCGCTGGAGAGGAGCGGGCGCGCGCCGGTGCCGGCGGCTCTAGAAAAACGCTTGCAGTCCCGTGATCGCGCGGCCGAGGATGAGCGCGTGAACGTCGTGCGCGCCCTCGTAGGTGTTGACGGTTTCGAGATTCTGCGCGTGGCGCATGACGTGGTATTCGGCCTGGATGCCGTTGCCGCCGTGGATGTCGCGCGCCTGACGCGCGATGTCGAGCGCCTTGCCGCAGTTGTTGCGCTTGACGATCGAGATCATCTCCGGCGCTTCCCGGCCTTCGTCCATCAGGCGGCCGACCCTGAGCGACGCCTGCAGCCCCAGCGCGATCTCGGTCTGCATGTCCGCGAGCTTCTTCTGCACCAGCTGGGTCGCGGCCAGCGGCCGACCGAACTGCTTGCGGTCGAGCGCGTATTGACGAGAGCGCCGCCAGCAATCCTCGGCCGCGCCCATCGCGCCCCAGGAAATGCCGTAGCGCGCCTGGTTCAAGCAGCCGAACGGCCCCTTCAGCCCCGAGACATTGGGCAACAGCGCGCTTTCCGGAACAACCACGCCGTCGAGCACGATCTCGCCGGTGATCGAAGCGCGCAGTGAAAGCTTGCCCGTGATTTTCGGCGCGGTGAGGCCCTTCATGCCCCTCTCCAGCACGAAGCCGCGGACCTGGCCTTCGTGCGCGTCCGACTTCGCCCAGACGACGAAGACGTCGGCGATCGGGGCGTTGGAGATCCACGTTTTCGAGCCGATCAGACGATAGCTGTCGGCGACGCGCTCCGCTCGCGTCTTCATGCCGGCGGGGTCGGAGCCGGCGTCGGGCTCGGTCAATCCGAAACAGCCGATCCATTCGCCCGTGGCGAGCTTGGGTAGATAGCGCCGGCGTTGCGCCTCGTCGCCGTAGGCGTAGATCGGGTGCATCACCAGCGAAGACTGCACGCTCATCATCGAGCGATAGCCCGAATCGATCCGCTCGATCTCGCGCGCGACGAGCCCGTAGGACACGTAATTCGTCGCCGCGCCGCCGTAGGTCTCCGGCATCGTCATGCCTAGCAGGCCGAGCGCGCCCATTTCGCGGAAGATCGCCGGATCGACCTTCTCTTGGAGATAGGCCTCGGTGACGCGCGGCAGGAGCCTGTCCGTCGCGTAAGAGCGCGCCGTGTCGCGGATCAGGCGCTCGTCCTCGGTCAACTGGTCGTCGAGGAGGAAGGGATCGTCCCAGACGAAGCGGGACCCTGCCGCGGCGTGTTTCATGGGAGAGCGCGCTCCATTCCTGTCCGAACGCTTGACAAATCGCGGCTTGCGCGCCTCACGGGACGCGGCGCCGCGCTTGCTCGAGGGCGTTGATAGCGCAACACGGGCCCGGCGTCTGCGCTGCGATGCGGAAAGCGCTGTCGCGGGGCGCCGATTCAGGCGGGCGAGCGCGCGTGCAACTGCGCTCGCCGCTTCCGCCGCTTCGCCCAAGCGCTCGACGATGGCGTCCATCTCAGCGGCTTCGACGATGAAAGGCCGGGCGATCGGCGCGGGGGCGGCGGCGAGGCCGTCGATGGTTCCGCCCATGGGATAGACCGTCAGGCTTCACGCCTTCGCCGGCCCGCCCAACGCCGCCGCCAGCTTTTCGATGCGCTGGCTCAGCTCGCCGAACGCCTGCGCCGCCGCGACGGCCTGGATTTCGGCGTCGCGGCGCGCCGCGCGTTCGCCCTCCGCCATGCGTTTGCCCTCGGCTTCGAGAGTCGAGATTTTCTCGCGCGCCTCGGCGAATTCGTCGGCGATGGTGAGGGCGGCCATGACGATGAGTCGCTGATCGCCGATTTCGCCGAACGCCTTGTGCATCGCCTCGAACTTGGCGTCGACTTCGCGGGCGAGCGATTCGAGATGCGCTTCCTCGCCCTCGTTGCAGGCCAGGCGATAGGAGCGTCCGCCAATCGACACGGTCACTTGCGCCATCGCGATCCGCCTCGTTCCTTTGTTCCCGCGCCGTCGGCGCCGGGACTCAATCAGCTCCGATCTCGATCGCGCGCTCGATGAGTCTGTCGAGCGCCGCGTCCGCCTGCGCCAGTTTCTTCGCCGCTTCGGCGTTCGCCGCTTCGAGCGCGCGGCCTCGGCTGAGCGCGCCGTCGAGCTCCACCGCGAGCCGGGCGCGGTCGTCCTGCATCAGCGCGAATTCCTCGTCGGCGTCGCCCCGTTTGGCGTCGATCCGCGCGCGCCGCTCGACCGCCGCCTCCAAGAGATCGATCGCCGCCCGCATGCGTCTCAGGGACGGCTCGAAGGGACCGAGGGCCATTTCACTCCATCCTTTACGACCCATTGTTTACGCGATGCTTGAAGCGGCCGTCAACGCGCGGGCTGGCTCGATTGACAGAAGAATGCGCCGGCGCCTATCAACTCCGCCTCAATCGAGGAAAGCCGCTGCGGCGGCGCGATGCAACAGGGAGCGCGCATGACAAGCCCGGTCTCACACGACTCGATGGCGAACGCGATTCGTTTCCTTGCGGTCGACGCGGTCGAGAAGGCCAAGAGCGGCCACCCCGGACTTCCCATGGGCGCCGCCGACTTCGCCACCGTGCTGTTCCGCGACGTGCTGAAATTCGACGCCGCCGATCCCCATTGGCCCGATCGCGATCGTTTCGTACTGTCGGCCGGACACGGTTCGATGCTGCTGTATTCGCTGCTCTATCTGACCGGCGTCGGCGGCGACGAGGGCCTCACGATCGCCGATCTCCAGGCTTTCCGCCAGACCGGCTCGAAGACGCCTGGGCATCCCGAATATGGCCACACGATCGGCGTCGAGACGACGACGGGGCCGCTGGGGCAGGGGCTCGGGAACGCGGTCGGCATGGCGCTCGCCGAGCGCATGCTCGCCGCCGAGTTCGACGAAATCGTCGACCACCACACCTACGTCCTGGCCTCCGACGGCGATCTGATGGAGGGCGTGAGCCAGGAGGCGATCGCCATCGCCGGCCGTCTGAAGCTCAACAAGCTGATCGTCCTCTATGACGACAACGGCATTTCCATCGACGGCAAGACTTCGCTCGCCGACTCTGTCGATCAGCTCGCGCGGTTTCGCTCGGCGGGATGGCGCGCGGTCGCGATCGACGGCCACGACCCGACGGCGATTCTGCAGGAATTGCGCGCCGCGGCGAACGCCGACAGGCCAACGCTGATCGCCTGCAAGACGACGATCGGCTTCGGCCTGCCGACGCGCGCCGGCACCAACAAGGCGCACGGCGAAGCGCCCGGCGCGGCCGAGATCGCCGGCGCGCGCGCGGCGCTGCACTGGCCCTACGAGCCGTTCGTCGTTCCGCCAGAGATTTTCTCGGCCTGGCGCGCCGTCGGCGCGCGCGGCGCGCCGCTGCGGACAAAATGGCTTCGCGCCCTCGAGACGCTCGCCCCCGAGCGGCGCGCCGAATTCGAGCGGCGGTTGCGCGGCGACCTCCCCAAGGAGCTCGACGCGCTGATCGAGGCCTACAAGCGAAAACTCGCCGCCGAGGCGCCGGAAATCGCCACGCGCAAGGCGGGCGAGGCGGCGTTGAAAGTGATTGCGCCGGTCGTGCCGGAGTTGATCACCGGTTCGGCCGACCTCACGGGCTCGAACAACACCAAGGTCGAGGCGACGCGCGACATAACGCCGATCGACATGTCCGGGCGCTACCTGCATTGGGGCATTCGCGAACACGGCATGGCGGCGGCGTGCAGCGGGATGGCGCTGCACGGCGGCTTCATTCCCTCGGGCGCGAGCTTTCTCGCCTTCACCGATTACTGCCGGCCCTCGCTGCGTCTGGCGGCGATGATGGGCGCGCGCGTCGTCCACGTGTTCACACACGATTCCATCGGCCTGGGGGAAGACGGGCCGACCCATCAGCCGGTCGAGCATCTGGCGGCGCTGCGCGCGATTCCCAACCTCCTCGTCTTCCGGCCGGCCGATTCGGTCGAGACGGTCGAATGCTGGCAGGCGGCGCTGGCGGCGCGCCGCACGCCCTCGATCCTCGCGCTGACGCGGCAAAATCTGCCGGCGCTGCGGCGCAGCCATGTTTCGGAAAATCTGAGCGCGCTCGGCGCCTATGAAATCTCGCCGGCGCCGGAGAAGGCGGCGGTTTCGATTTTCGCCTCGGGCTCGGAAGTCTCCATCGCGGTCGCCGCGCAGGCGCTGCTCGCCGCCAAAGGCGTAGCGGCGCGCGTCGTTTCCGTTCCCTGCATGGAGCGTTTCGCCGAGCAGAGCGAAAGCTATCGTCGCCACGTCTTGGGCGACGCCCGCGTGCGCGTCGGCGTCGAGGCGGCGGTCCGCCAGGGCTGGGACGCGTTGATCGGCGACGGACCCTTCGTCGGCATGACGGGGTTCGGCGCCAGCGGGCCGTACAAGCAGCTTTACGAACATTTCGGAATCACGCCGGCCAAGGTCGCCGAAGCGGCCTTGACGCGTCTGGGGGACTGAGCGGCAATGCGGCAAATCGCCGCGACCGGCGCTCAGATCAAACCGCCGCGGCGGGCGCGCTGATATTTTGATTTTATTAACCGTTTCGCCCGAACGGCGAGGTTGGATGCGGGTCGGTGGCGCGCTCGGGCGGCGCGCACTGGACTTTGGGCTCAGGATCGACGAAAAGGCCCGCAGCCGCAGTTCGCCCTGCCGGACGGCGAGGGCCTGCGCTTGAGATCAATTGGAGGTAAGTGACGATGGCGATAAAGGTTGCGATCAACGGCTTCGGGCGCATCGGGCGCAATACTCTTCGGGCCATTGTCGAATCGGGGCGCACGGACATTCAGGTCGTCACGGTCAACGATCTCGGCCCGGTCGAGACCAACGCCCACCTTCTGCGCTTCGACAGCGTTCACGGCCGTTTCCCGCAGGAGGTCACGGTGTCCGGCGACATGATCAACGTCGCCGGCGCGGCGATCAAGGTGACGGCGATCAAGGATCCCGCGCAGCTCCCCCACAAGGCGCTCGGCATCGACATCGTGCTCGAATGCACGGGCATCTTCAACGCGCGCGACAAGGCCGCCGT
>JBEKAL010000043.1:0-23532 GCA_050015935.1 Roseiarcus sp. | reverse complement strand
TCCGCTCGCTGCTCGGCATCGCGGGCGGGGTTGAGGCGCCGACTTATGCCGACCTTTATTCCGGCGCATGGACACACCCTACATGTAGCGGGTGTCTGCATTAACCGGATAGGCAGGGTTCAAACTTGCCCACGCCTTCACGACGCACCAGATGCTGGCAAACAGCTGTGTGGAGCACATGCGCGGCATCAAATCGCACAGCGCTGAGCTGAACGGAGAGGACCGTTATGATGTGCCCACGCTGATTTTCGGATCAGTGGCTGAAGACCTGGGCAAGCGGGGTTTGAAAAGGAGAGCCGCTTTCGACGTAGCGATCGCAACGCGTCCTTGTGAGAGTAAGACCTTGGACCGCACCATCCTGTTGTCTCCAAAGCCGAACTATTATCCAATCTATGTCGTCCAGCCGATCGGCGAGAAGAGAGACCAGCTACCAAGGGCGTTCGCGACGATCGACGGTCGAAGGCGGGATGTTTGCGCCCCCTTTGCGACTTACACGCCACTGGACAAGCCGTTAGATCGCTTGGATCAACTGAGGCAGAACGAGCAGAAGACACCAAAGCTTGCAGGCATCAAAGTTTGGCCTGCGCGCGGCGAAGGGTGGCGGGAAGCGAAATTGCGTCCCTCCCATCTGGATGGCGAGAGAGCACTGCAAACGACGCTGAAGGCGCTCGACGTCGGCGCGACCTTCGCGACTAAGCTTCGCTTCCACAATTTGCGGCCAATTGAACTGGGAGCGCTTTTATGGGTGCTTACATTCGGCAAGCCGGAGGCGTGGTCGAATGATCAAACTATCAGTTTGCGACACCGTCTCGGCATGGGAAAGCCGTTTGGGCTCGGCGAAATCACCGTGCGGGTCAAGGGGGTCCCGTTCGTGGTGGCGAATGACCCAAGAGCCAATAAGGATTGGGCAGTCGCAGATCTAGTCAACGAATTCAGGAAGGAAATGATCCGTTTCAACCCGAACTGGGAAAGTTCGCAACAAGTTGCGACGTTGCTCCGTGTCGCCGATCCGAGCGTTGGCGAAAGAGCGAATGTTGCGATCCGCTACGACAATGCCGCGCGGGCGTCGGGTCGGGCATTTGACTACATGGAAGTCAAGACGGGGACGGGCGGGTGGAACGATTTCGCCACCGCCAAGCGAAGGGGAAACTTCTTGCCGCCGTACTTCGCCTCCGTCGAAGACGAGACCTCGACAGCTCGTCGGCCGGGGCCATATCCCTCAGGGCAGGTGCCGGGGCAAGGAAGAGGCACATCCAAACTCGCCTCGATGGCGCAACCAACCGTTATTCCCGCCGTGCCTCCTGCCGTTGCAGCGTTCGCGCCAGACATGCGCGTACGCGTCGGCGCGTTCACAGGCACTATCGTGGAGGTCATTGCCGACGCCAAGCCGCCAGCTTGCCGGGTGAAGCTCGATAAGAGTGGCAAGGTCGTTCGCTATCTGACCAAACTTCTCACCGCCATCCCATGACCCGCCGCATCCTGCTCGCCACCATCGGCGCGACGCCCGCGGTGGTCACGGAAACGGTCTGGGCGCTCATGCGCGAACGGAAGCCGGCGTGGGTTCCCGACGAGATTCACATCGTCACCACCGCATTCAAGTTGCGCGACGTGCGCAAGGCGCTGCAAGCGCCGGACGGGCCGCTGGCGGGTCTGCTCGGCGGTCGGCCGCCGCCGTGCTTCGTCCACGTGCCGCGCGGCGGCGGCGGCGTCGACCTATTCGCGCCGCCCCGCGCTGCGGAGGCCCTTGCTTCCGTCGAGGCTTCGTCCGACGCGCTGGCCGACGTCAATTCGCTCGACGACGCGGCGGCGATGGGCGACGCCATCCTGCGGCTTATGGGGGAATTCACCGCCGACCCGTCGACGCAGGTCCATCTCTCGCTCGCCGGCGGCCGCAAGACGATGTCGGCGCACGCGTTGCTCGCGCTGACGTTGCTGGGCAGGCCGAGCGACGAGGCCTCGCATGTGCTCGTCGGGCCGCCACACCTCTACGAGGACCATCCCGAATTCTGGCATCCTGATCAGGGCGGCCTCATCCACGCGAAGGAGGACCTGCGCAAGACGCCGCGACCGGCGCCGACGCTCGATCCCGCCGGCGCGAAAATTACGCTGGTGCCGACCCCGGCGCCGATGTTGCGCGACGCGATCGACGAGCGACTGGTCGCGTCCGGCCGCCTGTCGCTGCGCGCGGTCGTTGACGAGCTCAACCTGGCCGCCCGCTTGCGGGAGCAGCCGGAGATCGTCGTCGACGCCCGACGCAACGTGCTGCTGGCCAACGGTGTCGAGGCCCGCCTATCGCCGAAAATGTTCGCGCAATACCGTCTGCTCGCCGAGGCGCGGAGCGAGCGCTGGCCGGGCGTCGCGCCGGGAGTCGATGCGCTGGCGGGCTGGCTATCGGTTCCGCTGCTCTGCGTCGGCGCGACGCCGGACGGCGCGCGGCTCGACGAGCGGCTCCTGCGCCTCCTGCGGCAGGCCGTGTCAGCCGGCGGCGGCGATCCAGACGACAACCCTTCCGTTCGGCAGTGGGAGAGCGTCGTCATCGAGACCGATCCGAAGAAGAAACTCGCCTTCGCCGAGGCGGCGATCGAGTCGCTCACCCGGCTGCGCGACGCGATCGACGAGGCGTTTCCGCACGCCGCCGCGCGCATTCTCGAACCGGGCCATCTCGCCGGCGCGGAAGGCAAACGCGGACCCGACAAGAAGTTCCATCCCGACGGTTCAATTCGTTGCGAAGGCGCCGGCGGCTTCGGGCTGTCGCTGCCGCCGGAATCGATCGTGATCCGCTGAGCGGGCGGCCGCGCGTTCAGACGGTTCCTGAAATCGCCTCGGGTCCGCAGCCCAGGCCGATGCGACGATCGCAAATGGGACCCTTGCCGACGCGAAGCAGCAGCGCGCCGGCGAGCAGCGGCCCGAAGGCGATCTCCACCGCATCGCTCATCTCGGTCATCTGGATCGATTTGAGCCAGCGAGCCAGGGGAACCCGGGCATCGCGCGCCTTGCCGCGACCGCTACGATACTCCCATAGCGCCTCGAGCGTTTCCGTCACGTCGTCCTTTCTTGGCGGCTCTATCCGCTTCAACAGACCGGGCTCCTTGTCGATGTCATTGAGCGCTAGCTCGAACGGCCCAGGTTTGGGTCCCCGCTGGCCGATCATCGACTCGATGCTCAGCCATCCGGCGCCGCCGCGGCCGTCTCCGCCGACGCCCGGCCATTGCTCGCGCATCGCTCGGGCGACGAGCCGCAGCTGCACGTAGGATTTGCCTACGAGCTGGCGCGAAAGGCCACAGATGGTCACCGTTCGCCCCCGGTCGTCGAAAACGACGCTCGGCCGCAGCCGGAAGCGGCGCACGAGATCGATCTGTTGCAGGATTTCGGAGAAGCGCAGCCGCCCCAGCGCGTCGCGGTTGGCCGGCATTTCCGCGACGAGCGGCGCTGGAGTGCGGATGAGCCTAAGCTCCGCCTTCGCAGGATCGAGAGTGGGAGGCGGCAGCGGAATCCCCGACGCCCGCGCCGCGCGCAGTTCCGCTGTCGTGTTGATGAGTCCGCCCTGGCCGGGATGCCAGAAGGCTTCGTTCTCCTCGAACGGCGGCGCGGCGAGCACGTGGCTCGCGTCGTCCTGAGGCCGGCCGAGCAGGGCGAGCGATAGCAGTGCGTGGGCCGACATCGTCTTGCGGCCGCCGGCGATCGATAGGTGCAGCTCGCTGTCCTCTCGCCGCACATGTTCCCACACGCGGTCCTTGATGAGGTCGCCGACGCCCTCGACATCGTCGATCGATACGATGTCGGTCCGCAGCTCGGCCTTCGCGTCCGGCCAGGCGGGATCGTGCTCCGCGCCGCCCGGCCATTCGAGCGTCGCGACGCCGCCTTTGTCGCCGCGCAGCGCGTAGAGCGCGAGCGGCGGCGCCCCGGCCGCGAACAGCGCGTCGAGAGCGCGTCGCATTTGCGGCCATGCGTTGCGCATGACCTCGACGCCGCGGCCGGTGGTGACGATCTCCACCCGGTCGGGCGTCCAGGGTTCCGGGGCGCGCGCCAGCAGGTAAAGCGTCTCCGTCACGACCTGCGGCGTCATGCCAACGGTCGCGAGCAGGATGCGATGGGTCATGGCGAGTCTCGAAGGCTGCTGCGCGCCCAGCGGAACGCCTGGGCGCGAGGCAGCATATCGCCCGTTCATGCGCGGTCAATCGCCCGCGCCGCAACCTTCGTTGCTCAGTGAGCCCAACCTCCGAAGAGGCCGGCGACCCGATGGTAAACGCGGACGAGCGCAATGGCCACGTGTTGTCTCAGTGAACCCGGCCTCCGGGGAGACCGGCAACGAGGACCGTTACGACCCGATCGATCGTCTTTCCAAGGTCTCAGTGAACCCGGCCTCCGGAGAGGCCGGCAACAATGCCGAGTTTCGGCAAAAGGTCGCCGAGGTCGTTGTCTCAGTGAACCCGGCCTCCGAAGAGGCCGGCAACTTGACGAGCAGCAGGCCAACAGCTCGCTAGCTGAGGTCTCAGTGAACCCGGCCTCCGAAGAGGTCGGCAACCGGGCGGCACCGGTCTGCAGCGTGCAGGATACGCCCGTCTCAGTGAACCCGGCCTCCGAAGAGGCCGGCAACTTCGTGGGATCGTCTTCGGGAAAGACTGGATGTCGTCTCAGTGAACCCGGCCTCCGAAGAGGCCGGCAACTAGCCGACAGGAGGTCCAGCAAACCAAACGTCGGAGTCTCAGTGAACCCGGCCTCCGAAGAGGCCGGCAACGCTACCATCTCTGCTTCCACGGACGCAACCGGGCTCGTCTCAGTGAACCCGGCCTCGGAAGAGGCCGGCAACGGAAAAGGTCATGTTCGCATACGCACTTCGTCAGGTCTCAGTGAACCCGGCCTCCGAAGAGGCCGGCAACTTGGCACTCAGCAACAATATGGTGGTCTCAGTGAACCCGGCCTCCGAAGAGGCCGGCAACGCTATCATCATCGTTTCGGCGCTCGGCGGAATTGTGTCTCAGTGAACCCGGCCTCCGAAGAGGCCGGCAACCTCCAAACGCCAAGCCTGACGTAGACCGTGCTGGGGTCTCAGTGAACCCGGCCTCCGAAGAGGCCGGCAACCGATCAACGGCGTCGTGGTTCACTTCCTCTGAGGGGTCTCAGTGAACCCGGCCTCCGAAGAGGCCGGCAACTCGGAAGGTTGCTTCCCTTGCTCAGCAGATATGCTGTCTCAGTGAACCCGGCCTCCGAAGAGGCCGGCAACCCAGACGCGTAACGTGTGGCAGAATGGCGTCTCAGTGAACCCGGCCTCCGAAGAGGCCGGCAACCACGTGACGATTGGGAATCTGACAATTCCGCTCGTGTCTCAGTGAACCCGGCCTCCGAAGAGGCCGGCAACGGCAAACGCCCGTCGACTTGTCGAATATCTCCACGTCTCAGTGAACCCGGCCTCCGAAGAGGCCGGCAACCTCGGGGTCCAGTCCTGGACTGAGGGGTTCGTCCCGTCTCAGTGAACCCGGCCTCCGAAGAGGCCGGCAACTTGTTTGTACACGACCTACTGCACATCGTGCAGTTGCGTCTCAGTGAACCCGGCCTCCGAAGAGGCCGGCAACTCGAAAAGGCAGAATCGCATGTTGCGCATAAAACTCGTCTCAGTGAACCCGGCCTCCGAAGAGGCCGGCAACCGGTTGTTGTTCGGTGATGTCGTGACTGACAAGGCGTCTCAGTGAACCCGGCCTCCGAAGAGGCCGGCAACTTTGTTGGCGGGCATCATGGCATACAAGTTCACGCGTCTCAGTGAACCCGGCCTCCGAAGAGGCCGGCAACGAGCGCGCGGGGGAATACCCCTTCCCTGAGCTCCAAGTCTCAGTGAACCCGGCCTCCGAAGAGGCCGGCAACTAGATGTGAAGGTCTTCGAAAAAACCTTTACATCGCGTCTCAGTGAACCCGGCCTCCGAAGAGGCCGGCAACGGGGTTCGTCCCCCTCAAGTGCCCGCGCACCACGTCTCAGTGAACCCGGCCTCCGAAGAGGCCGGCAACGCCACGAGACCATCCTCCGCCGCCAGGCCTAAGGTCTCAGTGAACCCGGCCTCCGAAGAGGCCGGCAACCCATGGTGCGCGAATTAGTCGAGGAGACGTTCGCGTCTCAGTGAACCCGGCCTCCGAAGAGGCCGGCAACGAGGCCTGGGAAAGCTCGCACGTCGAGGCCAGGGAAAGCTGTCTCAGTGAACCCGGCCTCCGAAGAGGCCGGCAACTCGGCGACCGGCGGCGCGGCGCGCTCGCTGACGACGTCTCAGTGAACCCGGCCTCCGAAGAGGCCGGCAACTTCAAAGACGGACTAGACGCAAGCGCCGCTTTTCGCGTCTCAGTGAACCCGGCCTCCGAAGAGGCCGGCAACCCGAGGAGCTGGTCGACAAAATCGAGGCCGTAGCGTCTCAGTGAACCCGGCCTCCGAAGAGGCCGGCAACGTGAAGGACGGCGTCGAGCCGTGCCTGAACCCGTCGTCTCAGTGAACCCGGCCTCCGAAGAGGCCGGCAACCGCGAACGGTCAGGTGTACGCCGTCACCCGCATCGTCGTCTCAGTGAACCCGGCCTCCGAAGAGGCCGGCAACCTCTGTCTTTGTCGCGATACTGAGCGATTCTCGACGCGTCTCAGTGAACCCGGCCTCCGAAGAGGCCGGCAACTCGACCAAGCGATTCGCGATGGCTGGATTCCTGACGTCTCAGTGAACCCGGCCTCCGAAGAGGCCGGCAACGCGACGATGGACGTCCAGACCGTTCACGCGAACGACGTCTCAGTGAACCCGGCCTCCGAAGAGGCCGGCAACGTTGTCGAGAAGCACTGGCAAGCCGGCGACACGCGTCTCAGTGAACCCGGCCTCCGAAGAGGCCGGCAACTCGATTCGCCTGACGACGTGTGTTTGCATCATTCGCCGTCTCAGTGAACCCGGCCTCCGAAGAGGCCGGCAACAGGGCGAAGCCCGCGTTGCGGCGTTGAAGGCGATGTCTCAGTGAACCCGGCCTCCGAAGAGGCCGGCAACCGGAGGCGGCGGCACATTGGGTGCGTGATCTTCGAGTCTCAGTGAACCCGGCCTCCGAAGAGGCCGGCAACCGGCCGAGGTCGGTGCTGCTGTACCGGTGGTTGGGGTCTCAGTGAACCCGGCCTCCGAAGAGGCCGGCAACTTGATCGATCAGACACGCTACGTACTTTCTGACGTCCGTCTCAGTGAACCCGGCCTCCGAAGAGGCCGGCAACCCACCTTCTAGAACGGATTGATTTGAAAGGCAAATTTTGGGCGTTTTGGCGCATTGCAGCGCAGCATGGGAAAATTGGCCCCACCGCCGCCTCGAAGGGTCGAAAGAAAGTCGGAAAAACCCTTCTGGCCCACGATGTTGCGCATTTTGGCGGACCTCCCGACGCGAACTGCGCCTTTTGTTGCATTGCACAATGAGTCTTTCAAAGGATCAAGAACGGTTCCGGCGCCGGCGGCGGAGCGCCCGCGCCGAGCGTCCGCAGCCGGTTCCCAGCGCGCTCCGCTTCGCCCAGATCGACGATCAGCAGCCGGTCGGCCTTTCCTTCGAGCATGCCGCGCAGTTCGGTTTCGAGACGGGTCATGGCGAAGGCGGTCAGGCGGCAGAAGAAGGCCGAATATTGCGTCCAGGCTCCGGCGGCTTGCAACAGCGCGAAGACCCTTCTGCGCCGGCGCGACGAGGCGACGTCGTAGAGCACCAGGTAGAGCCGCCGCGGTGCCGCCGTCTCGCCGCTCACGGCAGTCTCAGCCGGCAGGCGAACGGCGCGCCGTCCCGTATGGCGTCGGCCAGCGCTGCCGCCTCCTGGAACAAGGCGGAGCGCCAATCCCGGCCCGTTCCGAACACGGCCGGCGCCGGCTCGCTCCATCGCGTCTCGATTTCGGCGACGAGGCGCTTGCGCGCGTCGAGGGACAGCGAAACTGCGCCGCCATCGCTTTGAAGGAAGTCATGCGCCGCGATCATCTTGCGATTGACCAGCCGCAGCACGGCGCGCTCGGCGACGATGGCTCGCAAAGGTTCCATCAGATCGAGCGCCAGGGCGGGGCGGCCAGGCCGCTCGGCATGCAGGAATCCGACAAACGGATCGAGCCGCGCCGCCGCGGCTGCGACAAGAGCTTCGCCTGCGACGACAGCGTAAGCGTAGGACAAGAGCGCGTTGACCGGATCGGTCGGCGGCCGGCGCACGCGGCCCTCGAAGCGGAATCCTGTGTCAGGCGCGAGCAGCGCCGGCCAGGCGCGGAACGCCTCGGCGGCCGCCGCGCCCTCGACGCCCATCAGCGCGTCGAGGCTGGGAGCGCTGGCGGCGGCGCAGGAAAGGTCAGACATCCGGCCGAGCGCCTGCCCCGCCCCGCCACGCTTGCGCAAAAGGCCGCGCGCCGAGTCGATCTTCGCGATTACGAAGGCTCGCGCGAGACCGAGCCGGCGCTTCGGATCGTCACAGGCCGCGTATTGGGCGCGCCGCAGGCCCGAGTCCGCGCTGGCGCCGACGAGATGGGCGACCAGCCGACCGGCGGCGTCGCGCACCATCAGCGATGCGCCCGCGACCGCGAGCGCCCGGATCGCCGGCGTCGTCACGCCCGCCCGGCCGTGGACGCAAACGAGGCGAACGTCTTCGAGGCGAAATTCGCGCGCGAACGCTGCGTCCTGGCAAGCCAGTTTCAGCACTCCGCCCTCGACATGCAGCAGGCCCTCGTCGAGGAATACGTGCACGGCCGAGGCCGGCGAGGGGACGTGCGACGCCGGCTCGTCGTCGTCGGCTCCCGGCGGCTCGCCAGCCGATCCATCGACGCCCGACAACCCGAGCCATCGCGCGAGCCGTTCGAGGAACGAGGCGGCTACGGCGCGGGGGGCGGCGGGGCTCGCGGCGCTCACCGGGCGATCACCACCGGCGCCTGAAACTCGCCGATGGCGACGGCCATGTGGAAGACGCCGGTGACCTCGGCCTGTTCGCCGATCGCCGGCGCGGTGGCGAGGCCGGCGACCAGGATCGAGGCGCCGTTCGGCGCGCCGACGCGATAGGCGCCGACGCCGAACACGCTCGCGCGGCCCAGGACAGCTCCCCGGAAGGACACCGGCTTGCCGTCGTAGGCGGCGGGATTGCGAAGGATGTCGGCAATCGCAACGGTCTGCGGCGGCTGCGCCGCCGGCGCGAGCAGATTGCGCGCGCCGACAACGATCAGCACGACGACGAGGACGGCGAAAATCGACTTCAGCATGGTCCTTGCTCCTTGGTGAAACGAGGGTTGCTCGGCGGGTTCGCCTAGCCGCGGCCATGGCCGACGGTGCGCAGGGCCGCGTCGAGCCGCTCGCCGAGGTTGGCGAGCACGCGCTCGCCGAGCGCCTCGACCTTCTCGACAATGTCGTCGGTGGTGCGCTCGATGCGGCGCGTCTCGGCGTCGAAGCGGCGCTGGGTGATCTCGCCGCGCTGCAGAGCGGCCGACAAGTCGCGCACCCGCCGCGTCTCGTCGAGCGCAGCGGCGAGGGCCTCGTCGTTCTTCGTGGCGTTGACGTCGCGCATCGCCTCCTGGGTCATGCGCATGATTTCGCGCTCGATCGTCGAGATGTCGGCGATCTGCTCGGCGATCGCGCGCTTCTTGGCGGAGTCGTGCAGGAGGGCGGTGCGGAAGATCAGCTCGTCGCGCTTGGCGGCGAAGTGGGCGCGCACCGCCTCGGCGACCAGCGCGACGCTCTCTTCGTTGATCGCGCGCTGCACCCGCAGCTTGGCGAGCCAGCCGCCCGCCTCGCGCGCCTGGCGCACCAGCGTGGCGGGGTTGGCGCTCTCGCGCTGCTCGGCGAGCGCGGTCGACTTGGTGTTGAAGACGGAGGGGGTGGAGGCGAGGGTCATGGGATGCTCCTGAGGTTGAAGGTTGAAGCGACCGACGGCGTCGGCCGCTCTTTCTTTTCGCGCAGCCGCTTGCCAAAATCGCCTGAGAGAATTTTATCTGCCGTCGCGCCGCGCGTTGGCCGCCTAACGTCGTTCCGCGATCGCGAGCGAAAGCCGCGCGGGAACACAGTCTCTGAGCCACACTCCGCGAATAGGCGGCGTCGCTGCCGGGCGCGCGGCGCGGCGTTCCGCAATTCGTCGGGCGTCGCCAGCTGACTGGCCGGGCCATCGGGGTTCTGCATTCGCGACTTCGAGAGGTGCCGTTGATGAGCCGGGACTGGATCGCTCAGTGGAGCGTAACTTTGACCGACGGACACCCCGAGCGAGCCTCAACCCAATCTCTTGCGTCGGGAAGGCTTGCGCCCGTCGCCATGCGATACGCCACGATGGCAAGAATTTTACCTGCGTGCCCTTCGGCGATCGATTCCGCCAAGTCTTTGAACTTGCCCTTCAGCAGCTCGATTTCGGCCGCGCCGTCGCGCAACAGTTGGGCGACATCCGGTTTCGCCGATCCGCCAACACCCTCAAGTTCAACCGCGCGCGAACGCATCGCGGAGACCAGATTGAGACGGCGGGATTTGACGGTCATGGGATTCCTGGGGTCGAAGGTTGAACCGGGGCGATGGCGCCGGCTGCTCTTTCTTCTTGCGCTGTCGCCTGCCGAAATCGCCTCAGAGAATTTTCTTTGTCCTCGCGCAGCGCCCATCGGCCGCTTCTCGTCGTTCCGCGATTGCGGACGAGGGCCGCGCGCGGAGAATGGTCGCTGCGCGGCCCTCGCTCGAGCGACGGCCTACTGGCGGTCGCCCTGGCGGTTGTTGATGCGCACGGCGCCTCCTTTCTCGTGGGGTCGCGGCGCCATTGGCCGCTTGCTCTTCTCGCGCTGTCGCCTGCCCAAATCACCTGAGAGAATTTTCTCTCTTGTTCCGGTTTCGAGCGCAGGAGCCGCTTGCGCCGCCGACTGTGCCCGCGCCTACGGCCGGTCGGTCCCGTCCATCGCGTCGCGCAGCACCGAGGCGAAACGCTTGCGCGCGCCCGCCGCAACGTGGCGGCGGCGGCGGTGGGCATCGCGCGACTCGCGGCGCTCCTCGGCGCGCTCCTCGCGCCGGTCCACGCCGTCGGCGAAGGCGTCAATGCGTTCGCTCGCCGCCTCGATCGCGTCCGCCGCCTCGCCCTCGAAGTCGAGCGCCTGATAGAGGCCGTAGCGGCCGGGCGCGGCGAGCATCAGCTTGGCGAGGAGGCCGGCCATCTCGACCGACATCAGCAGCGCCTTGATGGCCAGGGTGAAGGTGAAGACGGCCGGCGAGGCCTCGAGCTTGCGCATCGCGCCGAGCCGCGTCACCAGGCCGTCGGCGATCGGCGCGTACGCCGGGTCGGCGACCAAAGCGGCCTGGATGTCGGCCGAGCGGGAGCCCGTCCGCCGATCGCGCTCGGCGACCGCCTGGTCGTGCGCGGCGCGCAACGTCGCCACCTGCGCGAGCGCCGCGTCGAGCGGGTCAGCGTCCGGCCCGCGCGGCGGCGGCGCTTGGCGCAGGCCGGCGATTTCCGCGGCAAGCTTGACGGCCCGCTCGGCCGCGAGGCGGGCGTCGTCCTCGTTGTAGCGGTACTGCGGGCCCTTGCCCGCCTTGCCTGTGCCAGCGCCGTTGATCAGCGCGCCATACTGCTCGGCGGTGCGGACCCGGCTGGCCGAGTACGCGAGCTGGTCAGCGGCGTCGCGCTGCCGCTCGAGTTGCCCGATCTGCGCCTCGCGCGCGGCGCCGAGCGCGGCCGCCTCGTCGGCGACCGTGCGGGCGAGCGCGTCGGCGCGGGCCTCGGCGGTCGACAGCGAGGCCCCGAGCCGCGACACCTCGGCGCCCGCGGCGTCGACGCGCGCCTGCACCGCGCTCTCGGCGCGGGCGAGGATCGGCGCGTTGGCGGCGCGCTGGTCGGCGGCGATCTGCGCCTTGATGTCGGAGTGGAAGATCTGCAGTTCGACGATCGTCGCGATCGTGAAGGCGAGTGACAGCGAGAGCCCGAAGCGGACCGCGCCCACCGTCAACCAGCGGGAGTAGCGCCCGAGGGCGGCGAACGGCCCGGTCCCGCCGACGGGCGCGAAGCCGCGGCGGCGGGCCGCCGCGAGGCCGGCCTCCATCCAGTGCGACTGGATCATCGCGTGGTCGACGAGGATGATCGCGGTGGCAATCAGCAGGGCCGACAGCTGGCCGGCGATGATGATGGCGAGGCTGTCGCCGAACGCGATCGCGATCGCGTTCGCGGAGGCGTAGGCGACGAAGAGGAACGACGTGGCGAGCGCGAGGCCGGTGCGCGCGGCCGCCTGCCGGTCGTCGAGCGGCCCGGTTTCCAGGCGGTCGGGGTTGACGCCGCCCAGGTGGGCGAAGAAGCGCTCGAGGCGAGAGAGCGCGGCGCGGCGCGGGGGAGCGAACGAGCTGGCGCTGAACTGGCGGAGGATGTCGGTCATGGAACGCTCCCTTATGGAAGTGGGAGCCTCCCATTAGCCGCAACGCGCGCGGTTCGCGACGAAGAGAATTTTCTCCGCGGCGTCCGGCGGCGCGCTCATTCCTCTCCCAGTTTGCGCGCGTCGGCGAGCCAAGCGAGCCAGCCGTCGCGGGTCAGCTCGCCAGCCTCCGCGCGAGCGCCTCCTCGAAGGCTTCGCGCAGCCGCCGTTCGGTCGCCGAGCGCGGTTCGCCCATTGCGGCGATGACCCGCCCCGCCCAATCGAAATAGCCAGCGCACCGCATCTTGTCCCAGTCCGCGGGCGGAGAGCTGTCCAGATCGCGCAAATTTGCAATCTTGTCGGCAAGAGCGATGAGGCGCGCCGCGTCTGACTTCTTCGTCGCGTTGGCGATCTGCAGGCGCTTTCGCTCGTCCTTTGGCAGGATCTTGTCGTCGCTCAGCTCCACGACCAGCGCAGCGACATCGCCGCCGAACCGTCCGGCCAGGTCCTCGACGGTGGCCCCGACGTCCTCGATCGCGTCATGCAGCCACGCCGCCGCCAGCGTCACCGGATCGTCGACGCCGGCGATCGCCAGCGTTGCGACGACTTCCACCAGGTGGTTGATGTAGGGCGTTCCGGCGGCGTCCTTGCGCGTCCTGCCGGCGAATGCGGCGGCGGCCCAGGCGGCGGCGGCATAGGGCAGGGCGGCGCGGGCGTCGCGGGCCTCCCGTCGCTGCAACGCCTTGCGGGCTTCGCGCTCCTGATCCTCGGCGGCCTTCGCCCGCGCCTCGGCGGCATCGCGGTCGCGGGCCTCTGTCTCGATGAATTCCGCCAGCGCTTCGCCGATCGCATCGTCGGCAGACTCCTTGAGGTCGATCTCGTCGAAGCGATGATCGGCGTAGTCGCGCCACCAGATCGTGCGCACGCCCGGCTGGATGACGTATTCGTGCTCGTCGTGCGGCACGACGTCGACGACGTACACATCGTCGCCGTCGAGCCTGTAATAGATGCGCGGCGCCGAAGGGCCGAGCGGCTTGCAGATCAAAAGGTCGGTCGAAGCCGCCATGGTTGCGCGATTGAGAGGGATCGTGCGTCGCACCGGGTCGACGAGGTCGGGCAGCTTTCGCTGCACGAGATCGTTGCGGTACAGCGCGCTGTTGCGCGTCGCGTGGCGCACGAACAGGCGGCCGCGATTTCGACTCTGAACGCGCGCAATCTCGGCGACGGCGATGGCGCCGGCGGCCGAAAGCGCGCACAGGCCCTCGGAAGTTTCGACGAATTGCGCGATCACCGGGTCGCGATGAAAGCCTTTCCCGGGGGGCAGCGCGGCGAATTCGCTCTCCGGCATTACGCCTTTTGCGCCAAGAACCATCAATGCGGGCCCCGCGAAGGCGATGCGTTGGTGGTCGAAGCGCACGGGCAGCGGCGGCAGGCGGATCAATTCGTCGCTGCCGTCGAACACGTAGTGGACTTCGACTCCCTCGAACATGCCGAGCAGGGTCAGATAGGGCACAACGCCCTTGAACCCGCCGGTGGCGTTGAACGCCACGTCGCCGCCATGGGCGCGAACCTCGGCGCGGGCGCGGTTGATGAGGTTGCCGACGCCCTGGCGACGGAACGTGCGTTCCGCGTCGACGACAAGGCCAGGTATCCTGGCGACCGCGGCGCGCGCACCGAGGCAGTCGCGGATCTGCGCGGCGACCGCCTCGCCGCACTGGACGCCCTCGTCGGTATCCGAGGCGAGAAGCAGGACCTCGTCTTTCGCGCCGCAGTCCGAGCGCGCCAGCCCGTTGGTCTCGGCGCAGACGTCGATGAGGAAGGCGCGCAAATCGTCGGGATGGCGCGCCCGCGCGGCGTCGATCTTGGCCGCAATGCGAGCCGCCAACGTCTCGCCGACCGCGCCTCGTCCGGTCGAAATCGACGTTCCGGCAGTGCAAAGGTAGAGAGTCATGGATGGCCTCGACTGTTTGACCGCGACAAGAGCGGCGTGCGCGCGAGCTGGCGCATGAACATGCCGCGCGCACCGACGCCGCGGGAATTGCGCCAACGCTCGTGCGCGCTCGCTTCCGGGTGAACTCGGCCTTCGGAGAGACCGGCAACGACGTGGACTGACACTTTCAAGGCAGACGGCGCTTTTGTGTCTCAGTGAACCGGGCCTCCGAAGAGGCCGGCGACGGAGTTTGCGAACGACCCAACCGCCGTGCTCGGCCGTCTCTGTGAACCCAGCTTCCGAAGAGGCCGGCGACGTCGTCCGAGCTTGTCCGGCGTCGGTGGCTCGCTGACGTCTCACTGAACCCAGCCTCCGAAGAGGCCGGCAACCACATGTCGCTCGTGCAGTGCGGCGTGTTCATAGATGTCTCAGTGAACCCAGCCTCCGAAGAGGCCGGCAACCCGCCCGCTCTGGCGCGACATGACCGACGAGGATCGCCTCTCAGTGAACCCAGCCTCCGAAGAGGCCGGCAACACCGTCGGGGTTTCGAAAGAGACTGCCTTGCGTCTCGCGTCTCAGTGAACCCAGCCTCCGAAGAGGCCGGCAACGCTACAAGCGTTCGCCGAAGGACGGCAAGCTGTGGGGTCTCAGTGAACCCAGCCTCCGAAGAGGCCGGCAACCCAATTCGGCCGGGGACCAATATGGCCACTTCGAAGGGTCTCAGTGAACCCAGCCTCCGAAGAGGCCGGCAACATCCCGACCACGATCGCCCGCGCCTCGCCGGGTCGTCTCAGTGAACCCAGCCTCCGAAGAGGCCGGCAACTTGTCAGTCCTCGGCACGAATCTCCAAAGGGAGATAGTGTCTCAGCGAACCCAGCCTCCGAAGAGGCCGGCAACGCTTCTCAATGACGATTACGGCATCAACGCCATCAAGTCTCAGTGAACCCAGCCTCCGAAGAGGCCGGCAACCAATGGCCGGGCGGGCCGAAGTCGATCGAGCTGAAGTCTCAGTGAACCCAGCCTCCGAAGAGGCCGGCAACGCCTGAAATTCGCCTCGACGCGAAAATCGGCCAGGTCTCAGTGAACCCAGCCTCCGAAGAGGCCGGCAACCGAAACCACGGCTCAGGAGCCATCAACAATCGTCAAGTCTCAGTGAACCCAGCCTCCGAAGAGGCCGGCAACCTGGGAATGCTCGTCTTCCTGGTGATGTTCATTAGCGTCTCAGTGAACCCAGCCTCCGAAGAGGCCGGCAACGACCTGGAGGGCCCCATTCGTCATCCTGCCGGCCGTCTCAGTGAACCCAGCCCCCGAAGAGGCCGGCAACCGTCCCCAAGCTGCTCGCCTTGCCGATGACCGCGCGGTCTCAGTGAACCCAGCCTCCGAAGAGGCCGGCAACCGGCTCCGGTCACGCTGGAAAAACCGGTTCTCAAGTCGTCTCAGTGAACCCAGCCTCCGAAGAGGCCGGCAACCCCCGCAATTTCTTGCAGAAGCTCAACTCGACGATGTCTCAGTGAACCCAGCCTCCGAAGAGGCCGGCAACGTGGATCACCGGCGTCTTCGTGTCGACGAGGTTCGTGGTCTCAGTGAACCCAGCCTCCGAAGAGGCCGGCAACCGGCCTTCACCGCTGGCGTCGGCACGCCGACGCGTCTCAGTGAACCGAGCCTCCGAAGAGGCCGGCAACGGGGTTATGGTTCTTTTCACGATCGCCGCTTTAACGTCTCAGTGAACCCAGCCTCCGAAGAGGCCGGCAACTGGGGGAGCATTCGGTAAGGGCGCATGGTTTGTCGGGTCTCAGTGAACCCAGCCTCCGAAGAGGCCGGCAACTTAATCGGATACGCGCTCGTTGCAGCGCTTATCGCGTCTCAGTGAACCCAGCCTCCGAAGAGGCCGGCAACCCCTGCGGGGCGCTCGGGTCCGCCGTAAAACCGGGTCTCAGTGAACCCAGCCTCCGAAGAGGCCGGCAACCTCGGCCTCGCGCGATGCTCCGACGTTCTGGGTCAAGGTCTCAGTGAACCCAGCCTCCGAAGAGGCCGGCAACCCGGCATGACGGAACTTTTGAAGCGCGCCGATCGAGTCTCAGTGAACCCAGCCTCCGAAGAGGCCGGCAACTTTCAGGACGTCCACGTATCGACCGCCCTTACGAGTCTCAGTGAACCCAGCCTCCGAAGAGGCCGGCAACCCCGACGAGGCGATCGACCGCGTCTTCGCCGTCATGTCTCAGTGAACCCAGCCTCCGAAGAGGCCGGCAACTGGTGTTCCGCCGGCTGGTGGGACGCAGTATCCGTGTCTCAGTGAACCCAGCCTCCGAAGAGGCCGGCAACGCCGCGACGCTGGAGGCCAACGACACCTGCTTTGGTCTCAGTGAACCCAGCCTCCGAAGAGGCCGGCAACCCACCCTGTAGAACATCTTGATTTGAAAAGCAATTTTCGGGCGTTTTGGCGCATTGCAACGCACAATCGCCGATTCGACGGGAATCGGCGCTGCGGCGGAAGGACGCGACATGAAAATCAACAGGCCTTTCAATAAGTTGTGAATTTTGGCGGATCTCCCGGCGAAAAACGCGCCCCATGTTGCAGGGCACAAAGCGCAATTCTTCGTCCAAGATAAATTTCTTCGCCTCGCCAGGAAAGGTCTTTTGGCGAAGAGTCGCCAAAGAAGGCGCGCCGACCGTCGGCGCACCGTAAAGGAGGCTAATCGTTGCGCGTCTCCCCTCTCCTGTCTCGGCTGGTTCGCCGCGCGCCGCCGCCGCCGTCGCCGAAATCGACCCGCCTGCGCCAACCCGCGGCCGCCGACGCCTTCGGCGTGCCGGCGCTCGAGCGCGCCTTCCTGCGCGTGCGCGCCAACGGCGGCGGAGCCGGCGGCGACGGCGTGACCCTGGCGCGGTTCGACCGAGCCCGCGCGCAAACGCTCGCCGCGCTGTCGGCGGCGCTGGCGACAGGCGTCTATCGGCCAGGCCCATTGCGCCGCGTCGGCTTGCGTAAGCGCGGAGGGGGGCGGCGGCCTCTCGCCATCCCGTGCGTCGTCGATCGGGTCGTCCAAACCGCTTGGCTCTCCGCGCTGGCGCCGACGCTCGAGGCGCGCATGCACCCCTCCAGCTTCGCCTATCGCTCCGGTCGCGGGGTCGACGACGCCGTCGCGGCTGCGCGCGCGCATGTCGCGAGCGGGCGCGCATATGTCGCCCGCGTCGACATCCAAGACTTTTTCGATCGCATACCGCACGCGCGCCTCTTCGCCGAGCTGCCCGCATGGATCGCCGACAAGCGGTTCCTCGACCTCGCGCGCACCTGGGTGCGCACGGCGGCGCCGGCGGGACGCGGCTTGCCGCAAGGCTCGCCGATCTCGCCGGCGCTCGCCAACGTGTATCTCGATCCGCTCGACCGCGCCATGGCCGCCGAGGGACTCGTCGCCGTGCGCTACGCCGACGACATCGCGGTCTTCTGCCACTCGGCGTCGGAGGGGCGGGCCGCCCTGGAGCGGCTCGGCGACTTGCTGAGCGCGCGCGGGCTCGAGCTCAACGTGGACAAATCGCGCGTCGTCGCGGCTCATGCCGCCGACTTTCTCGGCAAACGGCTCGCGCCGCGACGCCTGCGGCTCGGCGAGCGACTCGGACGCCTGCTGCGTAGGCTCTTTTCCGGCCGGCGCGAGCGGAATATGGAGACGGCATGACACTGGAGGCCAGGAAAGCGGACGGTCCAGCCGCCTTCGTCTGGACGCTGAGCGGCGCCGCGCCGCCGTCGCTCGCGCGCGCCTTGACGATCTGCCACGCGGCGCGCTCCGCGATCATGCGCACGCTCGACGCTTACGGCGTCAGTCGGCTGCCCGACTGGTTGCATCATGCGGGCGAGAAAGGCGACTCCGCCTACTGGATCGCGCTCGATCCGGACAATGACGGCCGCATCGATCAGGTCGCCTGCGTTCGCCCCGGCGGTCTCGGCTTCGAGGTCCTGCCAGGTTTCTCCGCCGGGGGGGATCTTTGGGTTGGCGAAGGGCGGCGCGACGCGGCCGCCGGACGGTGGCGCATGAGCCCCGATACGATGGGACCGCTCGTCCCAGGCGGCCTCATCGGGCCGGCGCGGCACTGGATGTCGCTGACGCCCTTCGTCGCGTCGCGCGAGACCATACGCGAGAACGGAACGCTGCGCGCCAATCGCAGCCTCGATATACAGTTGCGTGACGACCTGGTGAAGCGGGGCCTCGTGGCGTTCGGTTGCGAGCCGATCGCGGAGCGCGCCACCGATGCCGGGAGACTCGCCGCCGCTGATTTCGAGCTCGTCGCCGACGATATGCGGCCTCCGCCCCAGGCGCCCGCCGCCTTCGCGCGCTTGGCCTTCGCCGAACCGATCGACGGCCTGCTCACGCTGGGCTATGGCGCCCACTACGGACTCGGACTGTTCCTACCCGTGGCGTGAGCCTGCGGGCGTAGGCGTCCTCGACGTTGTGCGACGGAACATGCGTCGGGCGTCGATAAATTGGCGCGGACCGCTGGTCCGAAGACATCGAGAGCGGCGTGCGTGAGGTTCCGTCTCCGCACGCTGTTCCGTGGCACTCACGCTTCGCTCCGCCATCCTCTCGTCGCTATGCAGTGTGATACCGTTTCGGGGCGATTGACTCGAAGGGTTGGGATTCCTTGGGAGGAATCTGGCTGATAGAGAGAGCGGCCATGATTTGCGGGAGGCGGACATGGCTCGGGTTGCCGGTCATCTGAGCGTTGCGGAATTGGAGGCGCATTACGAGGCTTACGAGGACGCGACGTCGTCGCGGCATTTTCAGACGATCTGGCTTCTGGCGAAGGGGCATTCGACGCGCGAGGTCGCCGAGACGGCATTGTCAGAGTAAATTTTATACTGCCTGCTCACGCGCCAGGCCGGGCTGGAGCTGCACTGTTTTTGCTCACGAATCATGGACGCGCTCGGCCGGATTCGATGCCGAAAATGGCCTATCAGGCTGTTGAAAAAGGCGCTGGCCACGGGAATCGCGGTGTGATTCTGTTTCCTTGCGGAACTGCGAGGGACGGGTCATGCGAGGCGAAGACGAGCGGTCTGGGGCGCTTTTCAGCTACGTCGATCTCGAAGCCCGGGTTGGACGCGATCATCCGCTGCGGGCGATCCGGGCAATCGTGAACGAGGCTTTGGCGGCGCTGGCGGGGGAGTTTTCCGCGCTGTACTCGCTGATCGGGCGACCCTCGATCCCGCCGGAGAAGCTGCTGCGGGTGATGCTGCTGCAAGCGTTCTATTCGATCCGCTCGGAGCGGCAGTTGATGGAGCGGCTGGAGTTCGACCTTCTGTTCCGCTGGTTTGTCGGCATCGGCGTCGACGACGCGGCGTGGGACCACTCGGTTTTCTCGAAGAACCGGGATCGCCTTCTCGAGGGCGACATCGCGGCGAAGTTCATGCGGGCGGTCTTGGAGCAGCCGCGGGTGAAGCGGCTGTTGAGCACGGATCATTTTTCGGTCGACGGAACGCTGATCGAAGCCTGGGCGTCGATGAAGAGCTTCAAACCGAAAGACGGGTCGGACGAGCCGCCCGCGGAGCGTGGCGGGCGCAATGGGGAAGCGGATTTTCACGGCGAGAAGCGCTCCAACGACACCCACGCCTCGACCACCGATCCGGAGGCCAGGCTCTATCGCAAAGGGCGGGGCAAGGAGGCCAAGCTCTGTTACATCGGCCATGCTCTGATGGAGAACCGCAACGGCCTGGTGGTCGACGCGTGTCTGACGCCGGCCGACGGCCACGCCGAACGGATTGCGGCGCTGCACATGATCGAGCCGCGCGCCGATCGGCCGAACGCGATCACGCTGGGTGCCGACAAAGCCTATGACGCCGAGGACTTCATCAACGAGCTGCGGGCGATGAACGCGACGCCGCACGTGGCGCAGAACACGAGCGGGCGCTGTTCGGCGATCGACGGCCGCACGACGCGACACGCTGGCTACGCCGTCAGCCAATGCATCCGCAAACGGATCGAGGAAGCCTTCGGCTGGATCAAGACCATCGCCGGACAGGAGAAAACCAAGTTCCGCGGGCGCGAGCGCGTCGGATGGGCCTTCACGTTCGCGGCCGCCGCCTACAATCTGACGCGGCTGCCCAAGCTCATGGCGGCGTCGGCATGAGCGCGCCCGCGAACTGCGAGCTTGTCGGCCGCTGGCGGATCGTCGAGGCCGACATCTGGGATCGCGGCTATCTCGATCTCTGCGGGCCGGCGATGATCACCATCACCGACCACGGCCGCGGCGAAATCGCCTTCGGTGCGCTGCAGGCCGGCCTCGACATCGAGTACAGCCGGTCTTCGGTCGGGTTCACCTGGGAGGGTTTCGACGAAATGGACGAAGTCCGCGGCGACGGCTCCGCCGAACTGCTCGACGACGGCTCCATCGAGATCGAGTTCGCCTATGACAACGGCGACGAAGCTGTCCTCAAAGCCAAACGCGACACTTTTTCAACAGCCTGCTATACTTATTTGCCTTGACAGTGCCCCGTAAGTCCCCCCTCTGTGCCCGCCGATCCGCAATGACCGCTCTTGATCTCCCGAGAAAACCTAGCGGACGACACGCTACGAGACTACGCCAGGATGGGATAGCTGCCCGTCTTTTCCGCAGTTTCAGTTTCTTGACCATACGGGATGTGTACGGTTACTGTTCGTGGGACCAGCGGCCGTTGGTTATCTTGACGGCGATTTTGCGGCGCGCTTCCTGACAAGACTTTCGACAAACAAGACCTTGGTAAGAAAGTCGAAACGCTCGCGAAGCTTTGCTTTCAAGTTCAGATCGTCAGGTTTTTTGGCGATGCGCCGATGCAGCTTTTGAATGTCTTCCTCAACCTGAGGCCTCATTGCGACCACTTGATCTTGAGCATCCCTTTGCTCGGTCGTCACGGGCCCCTTCATGGAAACCTCACCCGTGAAGAAGTTGATCAAAATATCGTCAGGATGGGGAACCACGTCCGCCTCGCTGATGCCCCAGCGTTCCGGATTCCGGAGCTTTTCGGACATTTCGGCCTTGTATTCCATTGCGTTCTCGAAGATCTTCATCTTCGTCGCGCGGCGTTCGCTTTCGACCCAGCGAAGGTGGCTGACGACCTCCCGTTGAGCGCGCAGATTGCCCTTCGCTGCTGAGATTGCAAGGCTCCGCAACGCGGCTTGAGCGGCGGACATACGAACGACTTTATCGCCTTCGCGAACGGTTATCGGACGGTAGTATTCCCCTACCATCAAACCTTTCATGTGCTCTTCAAACCCATCGACGCCTTGATTTCGCTTCGACCCGCGCGGCCGGCCGCTCGGATTGCCCGAACGGCCCTTAACAAAGCGACGCTCCTTGGGCGACCGTCCATAGCCGACCTCATAAGTCGGCTCTTTTTCGAGGCCCTCAGTTCTGCGGGTCATGACTTGGGGCCCCCATTGGACAGCTCGATCGCCCCACTCCGCGCGGCGACGGTCTCAAAGCTCTCGCCGGTCTCGCCTAACCTCGCTTGTTTACCGGTCAACCGTTCGAACCGTTTGAGGATCGTGTCGCAATAGGCGGGATCGAATTCGATCAGCCGTGCGCCCCGTCCCGTCTTCTCGGCCGCGATCAACGTTGTGCCCGACCCCCCAAATGGGTCCAGAACGAGATCGCCGCGCTTCGAACAGTCCTTGATCGCGTCAGCCACTAGCGCGACCGGCTTGACCGTCGGATGCATCGCGAGCTCTTGCGAACGATTTGCGCCGAGGCTGCTGATCCCCGGATAATCCCAAACGTTCGTGCGATAGCGGCCGGTGTCCCCAAGACCGAATGTGTTTGTATGCGCGGCCGAACCGACCTTGAAAACAAAAATCAGTTCGTGCTTCGAACGGTAGAAGGTCCCCATTCCAGCATTCGTCTTGTTCCAGACGCAGAGGTTTTTGAGCTCAGAAAAGACTTCTTTGCCGGCAACCAACAATTCCCCCATGTGTCGCCAGTCCATACACGTGAAGGCGATCGCGCCGTCGCGGCAATGCCCGGCGGCGGCCCAAAGGGTCCGCGACAAAAAGGCGGTGAACTCTGGGGACGACATTTCGCCCGCGCCCATAGCGAATTCGCGGTGGCGGACCCGGCCGGATCCGCAAACGTTTCCATCGATGGGAACGTTGTAAGGCGGGTCGGTGAAAATGAGATCGACGGTTTCGTCGTTGAGGAGTTTGGCATAGTCGCTCTCCTCGCGCGCGTCGCCGCACAGAACCTTATGCCGTCCGACCATCCATAGATCACCCGCTCGTGTGACCGCGCGATCCTCGACCCGTGGGATTTCGTCTTCAGGCCCGCTCGGGGTGTCAGGGGAGCTCTCCGCCGCCTCCTCCAAGACGATGTCGACTTCTGCGAGCGAGAATCCCGTTACTTCAACATCGAAATTGAGATCGATCAGACCTTGCAGTTCGATCGCCAACATATCACGATCCCAGCCCGAGTTGAGGGCAAGCTTGTTGTCGGCGAGGACATAGGCTCGCCGCTCGGCAGCTGTCATGTAAGAAAGCCGAACGGTCGGCACAGTTTTCATTCCCAGCAGCTTCGCCGCCGCGACCCGTCCGTGCCCCGCGAGGACTTGATGATCGTCGCTCACCAGTACGGGGTTTGTGAAACCAAAACGCTCAATGCTGCGAGCAATCTGTTGAATTTGCCTCTTCGAATGTTGACGCGCATTTCCCGAGTAGGGGCGCAGCGACTCCACGGCAATGTTTTCAACATTCAAGTCACGTTCAATCATCGAAGCCTCCGACGCCCCGAACGATCACCCCCTTCCAAGTGATTCCCGTTCGCAGTTTGTTCTAGCACGTAATCGCGAGAATTGCACGATTTCGCCCGTGGGCCCGCTGCCCCGGAAGCTTTCCCATTCGATCGACATTTGGCGATGGCGAAGGGGCGGTGATACCTGCTCGTGCGTCGCGGTTCCCTGTTATGCGTTGGTTGTTTCGCTGTTTTATAGGGAATTATGCCCGCTTTCCCAGTTGGCAACGGCCGTTTTTTATGTCATTTCCCTGTTCTTTTCCCTGTTAGCAGGGAATTCGACCGCGGGAGACCGGTTCCGCGGGACTGCGTCCCCCGCCACGACTTAAGTATTGGATATTACATAGCAATTAGACGTCGGAGAGGCTGAATTGTCGCCTGCTTTCGGGGCCTTGCGGGCGATGCATTTTGCGGCAAGTCGGCAGAGACGATTCCTGGGCGAGATATGCGCCCTCTCCACGCCAAAGTCTCGAAAGCTGTTTTCAAAGGTACGGGCGTCTCTGACTGCGCGGCCCCTGAAACCTTGTTTCGGTCCGCGCGTCTCCGAGCGAGGCGGCG
>JBEKAL010000042.1:0-18909 GCA_050015935.1 Roseiarcus sp. | reverse complement strand
ACCACTCGTCAACCTCTTGAAACGTCCTGGGGTAATCAACCCCAGGGACAAGATTTCTTACGACTTCCATCCCCCGAAGCTATCACGCGGGCTTACTGGAGTGAAGGGGATACCCTATTTGCCGAAAATGCTGACTGCCGTCATGGCCGGGCTTGTCCCGGCCATCCACGCGGCGAAGCTGCTTCCGCTCCTCAGGAAGAGGCTGAGAATGCGCGGCTTTTCGTCTTGCGAAGCGGCGGCCGGGCGGCGTGCGGACGATTGCTATGCAATCGCCTTGAGATGGCCGGGACAAGCCCGGCCATGACGAGTCATCAATTCCGAGCCCTGGTATTAGATATCCAGCGCGCTCGCCTTCAGCACCGCCTCGGTGCGGTTGCGCACGTCGAGCAGGCGGAAGATCGCGGCGAGGTGGATTTTGACGGTGCCTTCGGAAATGTCGAGCGCGCGCGCGATTTCCTTGTTCGCCTGGCCCTTGCCGAGCAGGCGCAGCACGTCGCATTGGCGCGGCGTCAGCATGGCGATGATGTTGGCGTCGATGGATTGCGGCGGCTCGGACGCCGACGCCGGCTCGGTCAACAGCAGCGTCGGCGCATAGATGCCGCCGCCGAGCACTTGTTGGAACGCCGCGACCATCGCCTCGGGATCGAGCGATTTGGGGATATAGCCGAATGCGCCGGCCGCAAGCGCGTCGAGTACGTCCTGGCGCTGCTCCGAGCCGGACATGACGACGAACGGCAGCTGGGCGAATGTCTGGTGCAGCTCGCGAATCGAGCCGCCGCCGTTCATGCCGGGCATGGCGAGATCGACGACGGCGAGATCGACGCGCGAATCGACCTCGAGCAGCCCCCGCAACTCCGGCAGGCTCGCCGCCTCGCGCACTTCGGCCGGCCCGCAGCTGTCGGTGAGGAGCAAACGCAGGCCGGTGCGGAACAGAGCGTGATCGTCGGCGATGACGAACTGGCGGGACATTTCCCTTCCATGACAATTCGCGCGCGGCTTGGCAAGCGGACCCTTGCCCGCCAAGGGTCGGGCGAGGCAGGCCGATTCGCCCACCCTCGCCAACGCCCGCGAGAGTCAGGCGCCCGTTTTGCCTGCGCCCGGCGACGGCGCGCTCGCCCGCCACGGCAAGATGAAGGGTTCGCCGCCGTGTTCGCCGCGTAGCGCGTCGACGCCATAGGCGGCCGCCAGGACCGCGTCGGTGAGCACGGCGGGCGGACCGTCGGCGACGACGCGCCCGCCGGCGAGCACGATCAACCGATCGCAAAAGCGGACGGCCAGGGTCAGATCGTGAAGGACCGCGACGACGCCGGCGCCGTTTCTGGCGACCGAGCGCAGAAGCTCCATCGCGCGCAGTTGGTGCAGCGGGTCGAGCGCCGCAACGGGCTCGTCGGCCAGCAGCATTTCGGCTTGAACCGCGAGCGCGCGCGCCAGCAGCGCCCGCGCCCGTTCGCCCCCGGAAAGCGCGCCGAGCGTTCTGGCGCGCAGATGCGCGACGTCCGCCGCTCCGAGCGCGGCCTCGATCGCGGCCCGGTCGGCGGCGCTGGGCCCTGAGAAGGCGCGGCGATGCGGCAGACGCCCCAACGCTACGAGATGATCGACCCGCAGCGGCCAAGTGGCCTCGCCGCCCTGCGCCAGGAAGGCGACGCGCCGGGCCAGTTCCCCGCGCGCGAGTTCGTGCGCGCGTCTGCCGTCGTAGCGCGCCTCGCCCGCCTGCAACGGCTGAAGATCGGCGAGGACGCGCATCAGCGTCGTCTTGCCGGCGCCGTTCGGTCCGATCAGGCCGACCATCTCGCCGGAGCGGACGGCGCAGTCGACGCCTTCGAGCGCGCTCTGGTCGCCGAATCGGACGGTGGCGTTGGTCGCTTCGATGCGCATCACGCCTCCCGCCGCATGCGGTCGATCAGGCTGAGCAGGAACGGCGCGCCGATCAGCGCGGTCACGACGCCCAATTTGAGTTCGGGATGGATCGGCAAGAGGCGAACCGCGATGTCGGCGCCGAGCAGAGCGATCGCGCCGCCGAACCCGCTGACCAGCAGCAGCCGGCCCGGCCGATGGCCGACCAGCGGACGCAAGAGGTGCGGAACCACCAGGCCGACGAAGCCGATGGCGCCGGTGACGGCGACCGCGCCGCCGACCGCCAACGCCGACCCCGCCACCAGCGTCAGGCGCAGGCGCTTGAGATCGAAGCCGAGGCTCGTCGCGGTGTCCTCGCCGAGAGTCAGCGCGTCGAGAGCCGCCGCCGAGGACAGCAACAGAGCCCAACCGACGAGCATCAGCGGCAGCGCCAGCCATAGCTGGGGCAGGCTGCGATCGGTCAGCGAACCCATCAGCCAGAACATGATTTCGTACGCGGCGTAAGGGTTGGGGGAAAGATTGAGCGCGAGCGCGGTCAGCGCGCCGGCGAAGCTGTTGATCGTCACCCCCGCCAGGATCAGCGTCATCGTGCCGGCGCCCCGCCCGACCAGACCATAAAGAGCGAGCGCGGCGACGACGGCGCCGGCGACGCCGCCGAGCGGCAGCGCAAGCGAGAACGCGCCGGCGAGGCCGGAATAGAACACGACGACGGCGCCGAGCGCCGCCCCGCCCGAGACGCCGACGACCCCGGGGTCGGCGAGCGGATTGCGCAGCAGCCCCTGCATCGCCGCGCCGGTCAGCCCGAGGCTGAAGCCAACGGCGCAGCCGAGCGCCGCGCGCGGCAGGCGCAGTTCGACCAACACCAGCGCCGGCAGGCTCTCGCGGCCGTGCGCGAGATCGTTCAGCGCCGCGAAGACGTCGAGATGGACGTAGCCGACGATGAGCGAGGCGAAGGTCGCGACGAGCGCCAAGCCGCCGAGCGCGGCGACGAGCGGCCAAGCAGCGGCCCTGGCGCGATCGAGCGCGCCGCTCAATTGCGCGACTCCCCGGCCTCGACCTCTGCGGTCGCCTCGGCGAGCCTCTCGACGGCGTCGACCAAGGCGGGGCCGGCGCAGGTCCACAGACGCGAGGGCAGCGCAACGACTTTCAGCCTGTGGGAAAGCGCGGCGACGATCGGGTGGCTCAGCGCCTCGGTCGCGAGCGAAGGCGCCGCGAAGCCTTCGCTGTCGAGGATCAGCACGTCCGCGTCGAGCAGGGCCAGCCTTTCCAGCGGAATCTGCTGATAGGCGCCGATATCCAGCCGCGCGGCTAGATTGGTCATTCCCGCGCGCCGCAGAATCTCGTCGACCAGCGATCCCGGACCGACGGTGAAGCCGTTCGGCCGCAGGACGATCGCGCGGAGCGGCGCCCGGTTCGCATCGACGGAAATCCGCGCCAGGCGACGATCGATGTCCGCGACCAGCGCTTCGCCGCGCTCCGGCTCGCCGATGAGAGCCGCGACTTCGCGAATCTGCCGCCGGACGCCCTCGAGCGTCTCGGGAACGGAGAATTCGACCACTGGCGCGCCGACCTGCTCGAGGAGCGCGACGGTCGAGCGCTCGGTGAACGGGCCGGCGAGCAGCAGGTCGGGATGGTAGGCGAGCGCCTCCTCCGCGAGCCCGTGATTGGCCGGCAGGCCCATCGCCGTTTCAGCCATATTGGCGTTGCGCCGATCTTGCGAAAGCCAGGTGACGGAAGCGATGGCGTCGCGATCGGCCAGGCGCAGGACCAGTTCGTCCATGCACATGTTGATCGAAACGATACGCCGCGGCCTGCCCGCCGCGTCGGCCGGCGGCGCTCCCCAGGCGGCCGCCAGCGCGACGACGAGCGCGAGGCGCCGCGCGAGCCCGCACGCTGCGCTCCCGCCGCGCCGCCTCGGCGCACTCGTCATGTCCTCACCAACTGTAAGTCATCCCCGCGTAATAGGAGCGCCCGGCCGTGCCATAATTGTACACTTCCTCGTAGCGTGCGTCGGTCACGTTCTCGATGCGGCCGAACATCGTGAAATTGTCATTGAACTTGTAGTTGGCGAGGAAATCGAGCTTGGCGTAGGGCGCGAGCGTCACGCTCGGGGTCGTGAGGCCGTAGTCCAGCCGCGATCCGACCAGCGTCAACCGGGACTCCAGCTCGAGCTTGGCGATGCCGTCGTAAATCAGCGACAGCGCGCCCTTGTCGCGCGGGCGCTGCAACAGTTGGGCGCCCGTAACGAGGTCGCGCGCGTCGAGATAGGTGTAGCTCGCCCGCGCGCGCCACGCGTCCGGAACGAGGACCGCGTCGGCCGAGAGTTCGACGCCCTTGGTCTCCGCGCGACCGACGTTGTAATAGCAGCCGTCGAGACTGTTCTGAGCGGGAGTGCACGAAACGTCGTAACCGAAATCGATGAGATTGCGGTAGCTCGTGTCGAAGACCGTCGCCGACGCGGTGAAGCGTCCGCCGAAGAACTTCTGGTCGATCCCGGCGTCGAAGCCGAAGCTCTGCTCGGGCGCCAAGGTCGGATCGCCGTACTGACTGAAGCGCTGATAGAGCGTCGCAGCCTTGTCGCCGGTGCCGACGCTCGCGCGCAGCTTGGTTCCCGTCTCGTCGATCCGATAAGCCGCGGTCGCGCGCCAGGTCTCGAAGGTCTGCCCCTGTTCGATCGCGTCGACGCGCCCGCCGAACGTGACGTCGAGGCGGTCGCCGAGCGTCAGGCGATGCTCGGCGAAGACCGAATTCGTCGTCTGCTGCGCCCGGATCGGCGTGAACGACCCATCGTTCGGATTGGGGCTCTGCGACGCGCTCGCGGTCTCGATCTCGCTGCGCGCGCCAAGAGTCAGCGCGCCGAAGGCGCCGAGCTTCAGATCGCCCTGATATTCCGCGCCGTAACGCGCGCCCTGATAGCCGGAGCGGCAATTGAACGCTGTGTAGGAAGCGTCGAAGCAACCTTCCGCTTCCCAGATGTTGCTGTTCGTATCGTTGCTGAAGACCGTGAGCTGGTTGCGCAGCAGGCCGCCGAACGAATTGGCGGTCGCGCGCACGAAGCCGTCGGCGATCGTCGTCTGCGAGACGTTGTAGTGGCTGAACACGTCCGATGCGATCATCGCGTAAGGGTTGTCGAAACGCAGCGCGTTGCCGAACAGCGAGAAGCCGGCGTCGATGGCGACGTCGTCGGAGAGGCGATAGGAAAATCGCCCGCTCGCGCCCCCCTTGTCGGTCGGATCGTCAGCCGGCAAGGGCGGCAGGGGCGGGTTGGTGTAGGGGAGCAATTGCGCCAGCGGCCGGTCGATGCGGTAGCCGTAGCGGGGAAAGCCGTCGGTGTGCAGCGCATTGACGCCCAGCGAATAGGTCCAGACGTCGTCGCCGCCCGACATCGTCGCTCTCGTCGAGATCGTGCCGTAGCTGCCCGCCTCCACCGTCACCGAGCGACGCGGCGTCTTGCCGCCCTTGCGGGTGATGATGTTGATGACGCCGCCCATCGCGTCCGATCCATAGAGCGCCGATTGCGGCCCGCGCAGCACCTCGATGCGCTCGATGTCGACGGCGGAAAGATTGCCGAAATCGACCGAACCGTCGGTCGACGACGGATTGCCGATGCGCACGCCGTCGATCAGGACCAGGGTTTCGCCGGGGCTCGAGCCGCGCAGGCGGACCTCGGTCACGGCGCCGACGCCGCCGGTTTCGACGACGTCGAGGCCGGCAACCCCGCGCAAGACGTCGGCGAGGCCCTTCGCGCCCAGTTTCTCGACTTCGGCGCGGGGGTTGATCGTCACCGAGGCGCCGGTCTGGCCGACCGGCTCCTCGATGCGGTCGGCCGTCACCACGATTTCGGGCAATTCGTCGGCGCGCGCACGTGGGGCGAGCGCGCAAGGCAGCGCGATAGCGATCAACGCGGCCCGACTGGCGGGCCGGAATGCGGCTTTGAACATGGTTCCTCCGGCCGTCCCACCGACGGCGCCTCAAGGTTGCACGATCAAAGGCCGGTCTCCTGGCTCGCGGGTTCCCGCCCCTCTCCTCCTTCCCAGGACGCCAAAGTCCCAGTGGATCAAATGGAGAGCGGCTCGCCGCTTACAGTTGCGGGGGCAGCCGCGGCATAAGCCCGAACCCTTTAAGGATCGGACCGCACCGCGTTCCCGTTTGATCCGGCTCGCGCCGGATCGCCAATGACGAAATAGCAGTATGAGGTTTCGATAACCCGCGCAAGCGCGGCCGCGCGCGCCTTCGCCAAGCGCTTCCAGCCGGCCCGTCTCGCGAAGACGACGCCCGACGACGCGCACGCAGGCATGGGCGCCGCAACCAAGCGTCCGATGAAGGCGAGAGCCCGGATCCAGAGCGCCGACGACGGCGTCGAGCTCGTCGACGCGACGAAGGCGATCCCTTGCCGACGATCCGGTTTTCGGCAAGCGTTCGATCCGCGTCGACGGGCGCAAATTGCGTCCGATGCATCGGCTCGCGAGCAAGACTCTTGTCGAATCGAAGGGCGACTGGGATTATTTCAAGCTTGTTTCCACCATCAAGGCGGAGGACGCGTGGCGGCCTCTGGAAAAAGGGCGGATGTCCGTTCGTCAAGGTCTAGGCCGCGCTTCGGCGAGATTAGGACCGCGCGCGCCCGGCGCGCGCCCGGCCGCGCGAGAGCGTTGATGCGCTGGTTCCGTTCCCCGACCCTGCTCAAACTCTTCGTCGGGCAGCATATCGTCAACGGGCTGAGCGTCGGGGCCATCGTCATCGCGGTGTCGGTGGCGGCCTCCGCGCTGCTCGGTTTCGCCGCCGGCCAGCCCGCGACGCTCGGCGCGATTTCGGCGAGCATCAGCGACTTTCCCGCTCCGTGGCGCGTCAAGGCGCAGACCGTGCTCGTCGGCTTCTCGTTCGCGCTCGCGTCGACCTGCGCGATTCAGATCGCGGGCGGCTCGGCGCTCGGCGAGATCATCGCCATCGGCGTCATCGCGTTCTGCGCGGGGATGGTGACCGGCTACGGCCGCTGGGCCCTGGCGTTGAGCGCGCAGTTGCTGGTGCCGATGGTCTTCGTCATGGGCCTGCCGCGCGCCGGCCTCGCGCAGGCGTTCGATGACGAGGCGATATTCGCGGCCGGCGGCCTTCTCTACATCGGCCTCGCGCTGATCGCGACGCGGCTGAGCGGCGCCAGCGACCGGCGCTTGATGGCGAGCGAGTGCTTTCGCGAATTGGCCGCCTATCTCAGAGCGATCGCGCGCTTCACCGATCCGGGGATCGATACGACCGAGGTCTACGGCGCGGCGATCCGCCAGCAGGCCGCCTTGGCCGAGCAATTGCAGGCGGCGCGCGCTTTGCTTCTCGAGAGGCCGCGCGCCACGCCCGAACGGGTGCGGCTCGCCGCGACGATCGGCATTCTGCTCGACGCCTTCGACGCGCTGGTCGCGGCCCAATGCGATCTTCCGCGATTGCGCGGCGTCGACGCGGCGCGGACCTTGCTGGCGCGCATCGGCGTCGCCTTGCGCGCCGGGGCGCTCGATCTACAGCATCTCAGCCTCGAATTGCTGACCAGCGCCAAGCCGCGTCTGCCGCCCGGCCATGCCGTGGCGACCGCCGCCATGCGCCGCGAGGCGGCGCGCCTCGTCGCGGGCGAGGAGGCGAGCCCGGCCGAGCGCGCCGCGATTGAAACGACGATGCAGCGTCTCGTCGACGCCCGCGGCCACATCCGCCGCCTCGAGCGCGCCTTGAGCGACGACGCGGCGGCGACGGCGGCGATCGGGCAAGTCGATCTTGCCTCTTTCGCGCCGCGCCGCTCCTACGACCCGCGCCTGCTGGCGGCGCAGCTCACTCCGGATTCGCCGGTGTTTCGCTACGCTGCGCGGCTCGCCGCGGCGATGATCGCCGGCGCGGTCGTCGCGGTGTCGCTCGGCGGCGCGGCGCACGGCAATTGGGTGCTGCTGACGATCGCCGTCATCATGCGCGCGAGCTACGGATGGACGCGTCAGCGCCGCGACGATCGGATCGTGGGGACCTTGGTCGGCTGCGTGATCGCCGCCGTCGCCGTCGCCTATGCGCCGATCGGCGCGCTGGTGATCGTTCAAGGCCTCTCGCTGGCGCTGACGCATGGCTTCATACGCTCCAACTATCGCCTCGCGTCGGTCGGCGCCTCGGTGACGGCGCTGGTCTCCCTGCATCTGATCAACCCGGCCGAGGCGGCGCCGGTCCTGGCCCGCCTCGCCGATACGATCGTCGGCGCGGCGATCGCGCATCTCTTCAGCCATGTCTGGCCGCGCTGGGAGTTCGACGAGGCGCCGCGTCTGGCGGCGCGGCTCATCGCGCAAATCGCCGCCTTCGCTTCGGTCGCGCTACGCTGGGACGCGTCGGACCAGGACTATCGCATGGCGCGCAAAGGCGTCATCGAGGCGATCGCCGCGCTGTCCGATTCGGCCGCCCGCATGGGCGGCGAGCCGCGCGCGGCGCAACGCGGCCTCGACGAAATGGCGGCGATGCTGATCGCCGGCCACGTCGTCATCGCGCATCTCTCGGCGATGCGTCTGGCGTTGCGCGCGGCGGGAAACGGCGCGGACGAGGCTGAGGCCGAAGCGAAAGCGGCGCGCGTTTGGCTCGCCCAGCGCCTTGCCGCCAAGGCCGACGCCGAACCGGCGAGCGAAGACGGCGACGAACTGGTCCCCGCGCCGCTGAAGAACGCGGCGCTCGCGCTTCTCGCCGCGGCGCGCGAATACCGGCGCGCTGCGGCGGCCGCGTGACACCAATGGCCGGAACCAATGGCGCGTCATGGCCGGGACAAGCCCCATGGGCGCTAACACGGGGCGCCGATATTCCCTCCCCCCATGTGGGGGCTACGACATTCACACATCTTTGTCGGCTGACGGCCACATCGGCCCGTCGCCGTCAAGTCCAGGCGAACGCATAACGTTCGTCCGCCGCTTCGCGGCTGGTCCGCTGCGCTTCGCCCGCTTCGCGGTGACTGCGCCGTTCCGTGCTGGCGCTGACGTGGATAGTCGCAAACGGACCCCTTGGATAGAGCAAGCTCACAGTCAGTTCCATGGCACTTATGGGTCACAACCGGACGAACTGCAGCGCAGCAAAACAGTGGTCTCTTCGATCACCGCGTCGGCTAATTGGCGAGCGGTTGGCAAATGCGGGGACATCAGGCTTTGGAACCGGCGCGTGCGTCAAGGCCCGCCGAAGTTGAAGCGCCAGACGAACCCGCTGGTAATGGTCTGCTCGTCCTTGCCGAAGGAAATTGTCCGCGATGGGCTCGTCGAAGACCCCGTGTTCATGAGTAGCGGAAGCCTAATGCCACTCCAGTACTCGAAGTACCGGTATTCGGTACGCCAGAACAGTCCCTTTAATGGAACAATATCCCCTAGGGCGTATTCGGTGCCGCCGCCCCAAAAGTAGCCGAAAGGATATGTGCGGGCCGGGTAAAAATAAGGAGTTGGTGAGGATGAGGGCGAGAGCAGATTTATCCGGTCGAAGCGCGTCTGGGGGACGCCGCCATTGATGTAGGTCAGCAGCTTGGGGGTGACGAGATAACCGATCCGGCCGCCGACAGCCCAAGCTGCACTCGCGGTTTGGTTACCTATGTAGCCCAAGAACGGGTCCTTGAAGGAGCCCGACAGATGCATGAAGTCGTAATCGGCGAGGACACCGATCACCCACGAGCCGGTCTGGTAGTCGCAGCCGGCGCCCACCGTGCCGACCCAGCCTTCGCCACCGGTGCTGCCGGTCTGCGGTAGATCATACGTGTAATGGTCTTGCTCCCACATGCCGTAGCCGGCGCCGCCGTTGAGGTGACAGCCGGTCCACGTGTAAACGGGCGGGGTTGGCGCTGGCGCGGCAACGCCCGGCGCGGCTGTCACAGGCATATCGGCCGCGGGGGCTGATCCGGATGGAGGCCCGTCGACGTTGAAGCGCCAGACCAGGCCGGTGGTAACGGTCTGTACGTCCTTCCGCATGTGCTCGCCACTCGCCGAGACCGGCGCCCCCGTGGAGGTCAGAATGGGGAGATCGGCGCTGTTGTACCGGGAGTACCGATAGTCCGTGCGCCAGAATAGGCCAGGGAACGGAAAAATATCCGATAGCGAATATTCCACGCCGCTGCCAATGAACCAACCGTTATCGGAGTGCGCTGGGATGAAACAAGGACCGGCCCCGCAAGGGGCCGGCGCAACTGCCGGCACCGTATCGCTCAAAAGATTTATTTGACCCGCGTGCGCCTGAGTGAAGCCGACGTTGACGTAGCTCAGCAGCTTGGGGGTGACGAGATAACCGATCCGGCCGCCAACGGCCCACGCGCCCTGCTCTGTTTCGTTAGCTATCCAGCCCCAATACGGCTCCTGGAAGGTCCCGCCGTAGACGGCGTTCATGAGGTTGTAATCACCAAAAGCGCCGATCAGCCAGCGCGAGCCGGCCTGATAGTCGCAGCCGGCGCCAACGGTGCCGAGCCAGCCTTCGGCGCCGGTGCTGACGGTCGGGGTTAATTGCGTTAACGGCGTAAGTGTTTCGCCGTAATGATCCTGCTTCCACATGCCGTAGCCGGCGCCGCCGTTGAGGTGACAGCCGGTCCATGTGTAGACGGGCGGGGTTGGCGCTGGCGCGGCAACGCCCGGCGCGGCTGTCACAGGCATATCGGCCGCGAAGGCTGATCCCGATGCCAGACCCAATCCAATCGAATAAGCGATAAGAAGTCCTTTCATCAGGGAGCCTGTACGCGGACGATGAACGCGATAAACGGTTTAGTTAAGCTTACTTTAGGCGCGCGGGTTCTGTGGTTGCAAAAAAGTCACAGCCATCAGCAAAGCATCGCTGCCGAGCGGCTTGGGAAGCTGCCAAGGCGCCTAACCGGCCGTTTTGCGCGCCAGCAATTCGTTTTAAGGCACGTCTGAACGGGGTCACTATCGCCCGGAAACTTCCATCCCGCTCCCGGCCAAGTCCGGAAATTCAAGCTGGCCCACTACCCGGACCTTGAAGATATCGAACGCAGATGTGTGAATCCGGTAGCCCCACAAGGGGGGAGGGAGTTCCCGGCGCCACACGGGAATAGGCGGCCTTATGTCAGCGCCTATGGGGCCAAGCCCGGCCATGACGGCGGTCAGTTTCGGCGCTCGTCTGAGCTCAGCTCTTGCGCGGCCGGCGCGCGCCGCGCGTCTCACGGCTCGCGCCCGCGGCGATCAGCAGTTTGCGATATTCGTCGCGCTTGTCGTGGATCGAGGCGATCACCAGGCCCATGGGAATCCCGATGTCGACCAGCGCCGCCTCGGAGAGCTGCAAGCTCGCTTCGATCGTTTCCGGCACGGCGTCGGTGACGCCGAGTTGGTAAAGCGTGCGCGCATGGTCGGCGTCGCGGGCGCGCGCGATGAGAGTGATGTCGGGCCTCAGGCGGCGGGCGGTCGCGACCACCGCTTCGTTGGCGCTCGGCGCGTCCATGGTGACGACCAACGCGCGCGCCGTCTCGATGCCGCAGCGGCGCAGAAATTCCTCGCGCGAGGCGTCGCCGAAATAGACGGGTTTGCCGGCGCGCCGCTCGCGCGCGATCAGGGTCGGGTCGACGTCGACGGCGATGAAGGGAATGCGATGCACATCGAGCATTTCGCCGATCAGCGCCCCGACCCGGCCGTAGCCGACGATGATGACGCGCCGGCTGTCGTCCTCCGGCGGCGCGGCCATCGCTTCCGCGTCGATCTCTCGCGTGCGCGGCCGCGCCGCCAGCCCCGCGCCGATCCTTCCCAGAAGCGGGATCGCCAGCATCGACAGCGCGACGGCGACCAGAAGGACATGGCCGTCCGCGCCCGCGACGATGCGGCCGGCGACGGCGGCGGCGATCATCACGAAGGCGAATTCGCCGCCCGGCCCCAGCAGCAGCGCGACTTCCGTGGCGACGCCGTTCGGCGCGCCGAAAAGCCGCGCGAGAGCGAACAGCGCAAGCGCCTTGACGACGACGAAGGCCGCCGTCAGAGCGAGAACGTCGGCCGGATGCGCTGTGAGCACGGAAAGATCGAGCCCGGCGCCGACGGAGACGAAGAACAGGCCGAGCAGCAGGCCGCGGAACGGCGCGATGGTCACTTCGATTTCGCGCCGGTATTCGGTTTCGGCGAGCAGCAGGCCGGCGACGAAGGCGCCGAGCGCCATCGACAGGCCGCTGGCGGCGGCGGTCAAGGCCGCGCCGAGGACGACCAACAGGCAGGCCGCCATGAAAAATTCCGGGCTGCGCGTCATCGCCACCGAATGGAAAAGCGGCCGCAGCACGAGGCGGCCGACGACGATCACCGCGGCGAGCGCGAGGGCGGCCGGCGCCAGGGTCAACGCGAGACTCGCGCCGAGGCTGTCGACGCGCCCGCCGGCGAGCATCGCCGCCAGAACCAGCAGCGGCGCCACCGCGAGATCCTGAAACAACAGCACGGCGAAACTGAACCGCCCGACCGCCGCGCCGAGCCGCTTTTCCTCGGCCAGCACCGGAATGACGATCGCGGTGGAGGAGAGCGACAAGGCCGCGCCGATCATCACCGCGGCCGCCGGCCCCTGTCCGAAGGCGTAAGCGGCGCCGCCGAGCGCCAAGGCGGAGACGACGAGCTGCGCCGGGCCGAACGCGAACACCAGACGCCGCATGCGCTTGAGGCGTTCGAAGGAGAGTTCCAGGCCGACGGTGAAAAGGAGAACGACGACGCCGAAAGCGGCGAGCCGGTCGATCGATTCGACGTTGGTCAGCGCCAGCGCGTCGAGCCACGGCGCCCGTTGGGCGAGCCGGCCGAGGCCGAAAGGCCCGAGCGCGACGCCCGCCAGGAGATAGCCGAGCACCGGGCTGACGCGGATGCGGAAGAACAGCGGCGCGACGATTCCCGCCGTGACGAGAAAGAGCAGCGCTTCCTTGTAGATGGCGAGATCGAACGGCGCGCTCATTTTTCCAGCTCCTCCGCGTCCCGCGCATATGAGCGGATCGCCCGCGAGCTTAATCGATTCGCGCCCTCGCGCGACCCCTTCTTGCCGCCGGCCAATCGCACGCGCGGCGGCGCTCGAGGCGTGAGCCGCGCCGCGCGGCGGCCGCCGAACGCGAAAACCCCCTCGACGAGGCATCGAGGGGGCGATCGGCTTTGCCGCTTGAAGGACGAGGGCGCTCAGGCCGCCTGGGCTTCGGCCGCGTCGGCTTCGGCGCGCTTCTTGACGATTTCGCGCTTGAGCGCCGCCGCGCCGTCCGACAGGTCGGCGTCGCGGGCCTTGACGAGGAAATTGTCGAGCCCGCCGCGATGCTCGACCGAACGCAACGCCGCTGCGGCGACGCGCAGGCGCACCGTGCGGCCGAGCGCGTCGGAAATGAGCGTGACCAAGCGAAGGTTGGGCAAGAAACGCGTGCGCGTCTTGCGATTGGAATGGCTGACCTTATTGCCGGACTGGACGGCTTTTCCCGTCAGCTCGCAACGGCGTGACATAGCGCAACTTCCCCTGAGCGAAATGGGACTAACGACGACCCCAGCCGATTTTGCAGCGCGTGCTGCCGCCCTATGAATAAGCGCCCGCGCCGCCGATCGGACCCTGGCGTCTCGGGTCGGCGGTCTATAGGGGACGGGTCCTCGGGCGTCAAGCGCGATGGAGACGAATGCGAATGAACGGGAGCGTTCCCGCCGATTCCCTGGGCGCCGTGCCGCGCCTCGAGGCGCTGCGCGAGGCGATCGCGAGGCGCGCGCGCGATTGCGGGCGCGATCCCCGGTCGGTTCGGCTCGTCGCCGTTTCCAAGACCTTTTCCGCCGACGAAGTCTGGCCGACCATCGCGCTCGGCGGCCAGAGCGTGTTCGGCGAGAACCGCGTCCAGGAGGCCAAGCCGAAATGGCTCGATTTGCGCGCGCGAGCCGCCGCCATCGGTCGAAGCGTCGAGTTGCATCTCATCGGCCCGCTGCAAAGCAACAAGGCGCGCGAGGCGGTCGAGGCGTTCGACGTCATCGAGACCGTCGACCGCGAGAAAATCGCCGGCGCGCTCGCTGCGGCGATGGCCAAGACGGGCAAGAGGCCGCGCCTGCTGATCGAGGTCAACACCGGCGGCGAGCCGCAGAAGGCCGGCGTCGCCCCCAGCGAGGCGGATTCCTTCATCGCGGCCTGTCGGGAGAAATACGGACTGGTCATCGACGGCCTGATGTGCGTCCCCCCGCTCGACGAACAGGCCTCGCCGCATTTCGCGCTGCTGCGCGTCATCGCCGAGCGCAACGGCCTCAAGGAACTGTCGATGGGGATGAGCGCCGACTGGCCGCTGGCGATCCAGCTCGGCGCGACGCTGGTGCGCGTGGGCAGCGCGATTTTCGGCGCCCGAGCCTGAGCGGCGTCTGCGCCAGCGCTTGCGCTTGATTTGCCGGCGGCGCTCGCTAAGCTCAGGCGCGAAAGCGCCGCGCGCAGAGACGAATCCCGGCGCGCGAGCGAGAAGCCTTGATGACGCCGACCCAACAAGCGATCGCCGATGACCCGGCGTCGGTTCGCTCCGCCATCGCGGCCGAAAAGCTGACGCGCGCGTTCGGCGACCGCGTCGTCGTCCGCGAAGTCAGTTTTGCCGTTCGTCCGGGAGAAATCTTCGGCCTGATCGGCCCCAACGGCGCCGGCAAGAGCACGGTGGTGAAAATGCTGACGACCTTGCTGCCGCCGACTTCGGGCGGCGCGCGCGTCGCCGGCTTCGACATCGTCCGCGACGCGCAAAAGGTTCGCGCCCGTATCGGCTATGTGCCGCAACTGCTCAGCGCCGACGGCGCGCTCACCGCTTACGAGAATCTGCTGCTCTCCGCGCGACTCTATCTTATCCCGCGCCGCGAACGGAAGGCGCGCATCGCCATGGCGTTGCGCGATATGGAGCTCGAAGAAGCGAAGGACAGGCTGGTGCAGACGTTTTCAGGCGGCATGATCCGTCGGCTCGAAATCGCGCAGAGCATGTTGCACAATCCTGCAGTGTTGTTCATGGACGAGCCGACGGTCGGCCTCGATCCGGTGGCGCGCCACAGCGTTTGGGACCGCGTGCGCGGCCTGCGCGCGCGTTTTGGCACCACGATGCTGCTGACCACCCACCTGATGGACGAGGCCGACGTGCTGTGCGATCGGATCGGCGTTCTGCATGCGGGCGTGTTGGAGGCGGTCGGCACGCCGGCCGAACTCAAGGCGCGCGTCGGACCGCAGGCGACGCTCGACGACGTCTTCGCCGCGATCGCCAGCGGCCAGATCGCCGACGAGGGCAGTTTCCGAAGCGTTCGCGAAGAGCGGCGCGCCGAGCGCTCCCATGGCTGACGCGATCCCGGCGGCCTCCGCCCCCATCGGCCGCGTCGCCGGCTATTTCACGCAAGTGTTTGCGGTCGCCGACACCGAAGCGCGCAAATTGCGCCATGATCCCAGCGAATTGATGACGCGCGCGCTCCAGCCCGCGATCTGGCTGCTGCTGTTCGGCCAGGTGATGGCGCAGGTGCGCGGCCTCGGCCCGCAAAACGGGCGCTATCTCGATTTTCTCGCGCCCGGCATTCTCGCCCAGAGCGTGCTCTTTTCCGCGATCTTTTACGGCATCGCGGCGATCTGGGAGCGCGACCTCGGCGTCCTGCACCGCTATATGGTCAGCCCGGCGCCGCGCACCGCTCTCGTGCTCGGCAAAGCCGCGTCGTCGGGCGTGCGCGGCCTTTCGCAGGCGGTCATCGTCTATCTGCTCGCCATCGCGATGGGCATCGACATTTCGTTTTCGCCGGTCAATATTCTCGGCGTGGCGGCGATGATCGTCGTGGGTTCGGCGCTGTTCTCGACGTTTTCGCTGATCATCGCCTGCATCGTGAAGACGCGCGACCGCTTCATGGGCATCGGCCAGGTGCTGACCATGCCGATCTTCTTCGCCAGCAACGCGATCTATCCGATCGAGATCATGCCGGGTTGGCTGAGGGCGATCTCCTCCGCCAATCCGCTCACTTATGAAGTCGACGCCCTGCGCGCGCTGATGCTCACGGGGTCGAGCAGCGCCTATGGCCTCTCGACCGACTTCGCCATTCTCGCCACGTTCACCGGAGTCTTCACGATCGTCGCCGCGCGCATGTACCCGCGCCTGACGACCTGAACCGCGGGCGTTTGGGACGCTTTTCGACTCTGCTCGGATGATGCGACAAAAGCGCCTGCGTCGCCATATCGGAATTCGCTTGCCTTATTCGAAACCGCCCACTACCCAGTCGCCACGTCATGGGCTGAAAGGCTCGGTAACCCAAAGGAGCGGCCGTGAACGCCAAAGCCGCAATTCGAAACAAAACCTGGGCCGAACTGCGGGTCGGCGATTCGGCGAGCATCGAGCGCACCGCCTCGGTGCAGGATCTCTATTTGTTCGCCCACCTGTCCGGCAGCGTCAATCCGCTGAGTTTGCCGAGCGTCGACGGCGGAGCGTCGGACGGCGATCCGGTGGCGCCGTCGATGTGGGTCGGCTCGCTCATTTCGGCGGTCCTGGGCAATTTGCTGCCCGGCCCCGGCACGCTCTACCGCGCGCAGGACTTCCGCTTCCTGCGTCGCGTCCACGTCGGCGACAAGCTCCGCGTCACCGCCGTCTGTCGCGAGAAGCGCGAGGAGCCGATCGTCGTGTTCGACACCCGCGTCGAAGACGCAGAGGGGCGCGTCGTCTGCGAAGGGGTCGCGGAGGTCGACGCGCCGCGCATGAGCTTCATCACCGAGGCGCGCGACTTGCCGGCGCTGATCGTCGAACGCAGGAACCATTTCACGCGCCTCGTCGCTCGCGCCGCCCAGCTGCCTAAGCTCAAGACGGCCATCGTCTGCCCGGAGGACCGTAATTCGCTGGGCGGCGCCCTTCTTTCGGCGCAAAGCCGTCTGATCGAGCCGATCCTGGTCGGCGATCCCGCGCGCATCGCCGCCGCGGCGACAGAACTCGGCGCCGACATCTCCGCCTACGCTCTCGTGGCCGAATCCGATCCGTGCGGCGCCGCGGCGCGCGCGGTGGCGATGGTCGTCGCCGGCCAGGCCAACGCGGTGATGAAGGGCGCCCTGCATTCGGACATATTGCTCGCCGCGGTGCTCAAGAAGGAAGGCGGCTTGCGCACGCACCGCCGCATCAGCCACGTCTTCGCTCTCGACGTGCCGACGCTCGACGAACTCCTGTTCATTTCCGACGCGGCGATCAACATCGCGCCCGATCTGCTCGCCAAGGTCGACATCGTGCAGAACGCCATCGACCTGGCCCGCGCCTGCGGCTTCGCGCAGCCGAAAGTCGGCGTGCTTTCGGCGGTGGAGACGATCAACCCAAACATACCCTCGACGCTGGACGCCGCGATCCTGTCGAAAATGGCCGAGCGCGGCCAGATTCGCGGCGGCGTCGTCGACGGGCCGCTGGCGATGGACAATGCGATCGACGTCGAGGCCGCGCGCACCAAGGGCATCGCCTCGCTCGTCGCGGGCCACGCCAACGTGCTGATCGTGCCCAATCTCGAGGCGGGCAACATGCTCGCCAAGGAGCTGACCTTCGTCGCGCGGGCGGAGACGGCCGGACTGGTGCTGGGCGCCGCGGCGCCCGTCATGCTGACGAGCCGCGCCGACAACGACCGTGCGCGCCTCGCGTCTTACGCGCTGGCGCAGCTCTATGAGTACTGGCGGCGCACGGGTCGGGCCTTCGAAGGGACGCAGGGCGCGGCCCTGGCCGCGGAGTGACGACGTGAGCCAGCTCATCCTCACTCTCAACGCCGGTTCGTCGTCAGTGAAATTCGCCGTCTTCGCCCGTGAAGCCGCGGGCCCAGAGGAGCTGGCGACGGGCCAGATCGAAGGCCTCGGCGCCGAGGCGACCTTCCTGGCCGAGACGGCGTCGGGCGCCAAGAGCGAATACGCGTTCGACCAAAGCCGCGGCCGCGTGAATCATCGCGTCGCGATGGCCGCGATTCTGAACTGGCTGGGGAAGGCCGGCTTGGATCGCGACGTCGTCGCCGTCGGGCACCGCGTCGTGCACGGCGGGCCCGATTTCGCCGAACCCGTCAGGATCGACGACGCCATCCTGAAGGAGCTGCGCCGATACATCCCGCTCGCGCTGCTGCATCAGCCGCACAATCTGGCCGGCGTCGAGGCCGCGCTCGAAGCGTTCCCGGCGACGCCGCAGGTCGCCTGCTTCGACACGGCGTTTCACCGCAGCCACCCGTTCGTCGCCGACACGTTCGGGCTGCCGCGCTCGTATTACCAGGAAGGCGTGCGGCGTTACGGTTTTCACGGCTTGTCCTACGAATTCATCGCCCGGCGGCTGCGCGCGATCGCGCCGGCCGCCGCCGCAGGGCGCGTGGTCGTCGCCCATCTGGGCAACGGCGCTTCGATGTGCGCGATGCGCGACGGCCGCTCCGTCGCCTCGACCATGAGCTTCACCCCGCTCGACGGCTTGCCGATGGGCACGCGCTGCGGCCAGCTCGACGCCGGCGTCGTCCTCTACATGTTGATCGAGAAGGGCATGAGCGCCGACGCGATCACGGACCTTCTCTATAAGGGGTCCGGATTCAAGGGCATGTCCGGCCTTTCGCACGACATGCGCGTTCTGGAGGCTTCCGACAGCCCCGCGGCGCGCGACGCGATCGCCTATTTCGTCGCGCGCATACGCTTCGAGATCGGCGGGCTCGCGGCGACGCTCGACGGCGTCGACGCGATCGTCTTCACCGCCGGCATCGGCGAACACGCCTGGCGCGTTCGCGAGGCGGCGTTGTCCGGCATGGGATGGATCGGCGTTCGCTTGGATTCCGAAGCCAACCGCAACAACGCGCAGCGCATCAGCGCCGCCGATTCGGCGACCGCCGTATTCGTCCTTCACACCGAGGAGGAGCGGATGATCGCCGAACATACGGTGGCGACGGCCGGCCTCGCGGGCCTCAAGACGCGGCCGTCCATCCCCCTGGCGCAGGCCTCGGCGCCGTAAACGCAATATGTCCTGTTCGGCTTTGGGCGCCGCGCGCACAAGGCGGCGCGCGAGCGCGGGCAGGGCCCTAAGGGAGTCACACATCTCTTTTCATTTCCCAACCCACGCGAATGGCGTCGAAGCGGGTCAGGCCGAGAGCTATGGTCTTTGGGCCTGCGGGTTTGTATCCGTGGCCTTCGTATCCATCC
>JBEKAL010000041.1:0-19119 GCA_050015935.1 Roseiarcus sp. | reverse complement strand
CAAGTCTTGCGAAAAAGGCTTCGCCATCCCTGCTGGCCTCCTTCCCAGCACGAATGGTGAATCACGTCTCGCCCGATTCGGGAACCCCCTATCGATTCTGACTATTCGGGACCCGCTCTAGAGATCACGGCGCGGGTCGGCTGCGCGTTCCACCCCATCTTCCGCTCGTTGGCGCCGAACTTCAGACCCGGCGTTCCGCCCTCGACAACGAATGTCGAGACGCCCTCGGGTCCGTCTTCGCCGGTGCGCGCCGTGACGAAATGGAAATCATTGTCGTCGCCCGCTCCTGAGACCGCGAATCTATCGTGGACGGCGTTGTTGAGATCGCCGGGCTCCCAGGAACGAACCCCTGTCTTTCGTGCTAGAGCGGCGGCGCTGATTCTCGAGACGCACGCTCCCGCCGATGCCCCGCTCGCTTGCCCCCGTTCTGACGCCGCACGGCGTTCTGCGCCTCGAAAACCAGGACACGGATTTTTCGCTCGACGAAGCCGTCGCCCGCCGCCTCGAACAGCGGTTCGCGCGCGATTGCGGCCATGGCCTGTTGCAACTCGGCGCCGGCGAGGCGGGAAGCCGTCTGCCGCCGGCGTTGGCCTTCTGGCGCGTTTTCGCGATGCGCTTCGTCACGGCGTTGTGCGGGCGCGATGAAGCGGGTTCGGCGCCTGAAGCGGCAAAAGTCCCCGCGCCTTCGCAAGACGAACTCATTCTGCTGATCGACCAAGCGCCGCCCATGCAGGGCGGCGAATATCTGCGCGCCGAAGTTCTGGAGGCGCTCTGGCGGTCGATGCAGCGCGCGCTCGAAGTCGAACGCGCGGAAAGCCAATTGCCGCTCCAGGATTTCCTCAAGAGCCGCGACAGCCGCTGGCGCCTGGTGGGGCGCGTGCATTTCAACCTCGCGGAAAACCGAAGAGACGCCGATTGCCCGTTCGCCTTCATGGCGACCTACACGTCGTCGCTCGCGGCGGATGGCGCGTTGCGCCATCTGCCTTTAGGGCAGGCATTGCGCGAGTACGCCGCCGCCGCCGACAGGGAACAGCTGTTGAAATTGCTGGAGCCGGTGAGCCAGGCCAGCCAAGCCTGCGGCTGGCTGAAGGAAATGGTCGACAAGGGCGAGATTTTCCATCCCTTGCGCTGGACGCCGAAGGAGGCGATGCGTTTCCTGGACGACGCCGAGGCTTTGCAAAGCGCGGGTCTGGTCGTGCGCATGCCCGCCGCATGGCGCATGAACCGACCGAGCCGCCCTGCGGTCGAGGCGGTCGTGGGATCGAACGCGCCATCGCTCGTCGGCGTCGAAGCGCTGCTCGACTTTCAGGTCAGGGTGAGCCTCGACGGCGAAAAGCTGTCGCGCGACGAAATCGAGCAATTGCTCGCCTCTGCCGATGGCTTGGCGCTGTTGCGCGGCAAATGGGTCGAAGTCGATCACGAGAGGCTGAAGGCGACGCTCGACCGGTTCGAGGCGATCGAACGTCTGGCGCACAAGGAGGGCCTGGCCTTCGCGCAGGCGATGCGCCTGCTGGCGGGCGCCGACATCGGCGCCGAAGTCCTTCCGGCGGCGCCGGTCGCGCAATGGGGCCATGTGGCGGCCGGGGCGTGGCTCGCCGAAACGCTGCGCGACTGCCGCAGCCCCGAAGGGCTCGCATCCGCCGATCCGGGCGCGGCGCTGAAGACGGCGCTCAGGCCCTATCAGGACATAGGCGTGCGCTGGCTCGGCTTTCTGACCCGGCTTGGTCTTGGCGCCTGCCTCGCCGACGACATGGGGCTGGGCAAGACCATTCAGGTTCTCGCCCTGCTGCTGACGCTGCATCGTCGGGGGGGCGAGGCCCGGCCGAGCCTTCTTGTCGCGCCCGCCTCGCTGCTTGCGAATTGGGCGGCGGAGGCGGCGCGTTTCGCGCCCTCGTTGCGGGTGATGGCGGCGCATCCCTCCTTCATGCCGGGCGAGCGGCTGAACGCCATGAGGCCGGAGGATCTGACGGCGACCGATCTTGTCGTCACGAGTTACGGGTCGCTGGCGCGCCTGGATTGGCTGACGCAGACACGATGGCGGCTGGCTGTGCTGGACGAGGCGCAGGCGATAAAAAATCCCGACGCCAAACAGACGCGCGCGGTAAAGACCTTGCGCGGCGAAGGCCGCATCGCTCTCACCGGCACGCCTGTCGAGAATAATTTGCGCGATCTGTGGTCGATCTTCGACTACATCAATCCAGGCCTTCTCGGGTCGTCGAAAGCTTTCGCGGATTTCGTCAAACGACTCGCCGCGTGCGAGCCGGTCTCCTACGCGCCTCTGCGCAATCTCGTTGCGCCCTATATTTTGCGGAGGCTCAAGACCGATAAGAACGTCATCGCCGATCTTCCCGACAAGACCGAGGTCAAGGCCTATTGCGCTCTGACAAAGAAGCAGGCGGCGCTTTATCTGGCGGCGGTGTCCGAGCTGGAGGAGCGTTTGCGCGAGGCCGCCGACCCTGTCGCCCGGCGCGGGCTGGTGTTATCGACGCTGATGCGCCTCAAGCAAATCTGCAACCATCCGGCGCAATGGCTCGGCGACGGCGCCTATGACGAGGCGGACAGCGATAAATTCGCGCGCCTCGTCGAAATTGCCGAAACCATCGCCAAACGTCAGGAAAAGCTCCTCGTCTTCACGCAGTTCAAGGAGATTATCGCGCCGCTCGACAAATTGCTCGCCGCAACCTTCGGGCGACCTGGGCTTGTTCTTCACGGCGCGACCGCGGTGGGAAAACGAAAGGATCTGGTCGAGAGATTTCAGCACGACGAAATCGTTCCTTACTTCGTGCTGTCGCTCAAGGCGGGCGGCGCGGGGCTCAATCTCACCGCGGCTTCGCATGTCGTCCACTTTGACCGGTGGTGGAATCCGGCGGTCGAAAATCAGGCGACCGACCGCGCCTTTCGCATCGGTCAGAAGCGCAATGTTCTTGTTCACAAGTTCGTCTGTCGTGGCACTATCGAGGAGCGAATCGATCAAATGATCGAGTCCAAGCGGCAATTGGCGCAGGATCTTCTCGGCGGCGGGAGCGAAATCAGCCTAACCGAAATGAACGATCAGGAATTGCTCGCGCTGGTCAAACTCGACCTCGACGCCGCGGTGAAGCAGGGGTGACGCATGCGCGATTACGGCTATTACGGCTTTCCTCCCTACGTGCCGGTCGCCAAGCGACGCGAGCAGGCCGCTCGCGAACTCGCCAAGCTGGTGAAAAAAGGCCACGCCGTCGCGCCGGTCGTCATCGAGGGCCGCCAGATCGCGCGAAGTTTTTGGGGCAAGGCCTGGTGCGACAATCTCGAGCTTTATTCCGATTTTGAAAGCCGGCTGCCGCGCGGGCGCGCCTATGTCCGCAACGGCTCGGTCATCGATCTGCAAATCGCGCGCGGGAGCCTGCGCGCCTTGGTCAGCGGCTCCGAAATCTATCAAGTGAAAATCGACATCGCTTTGGCGGCGTCTTCGCGCTGGCAGGCGATTTGCAGGGATTGCGCGGGCTCGATCGGCTCGCTGGTCGAGCTGCTGCAAGGCAAGCTGTCAAAAAATGTGATGGAGCGGGTGTGCCGCGAGGGCGAGGGCCTGTTCCCGGCCCCGCGCGAGATCAAAATGGCGTGCTCCTGCCCGGACGGGGCCCGCATGTGCAAGCATGTCGCCGCGACGCTTTACGGCGTCGGCGCGCGCCTCGATACGGCGCCCGACCTGCTGTTCATGTTGCGCGGGGTCGATCGCGCCGAACTGATATCGACCGCCGGCGCCGGTCTGCGGCTGGAGCAAGCGGAGGCCGCAAGCGGGCGCATTCTGGCCGATGACGATGTCGCAGCGCTGTTCGGGATCGAAATCGCGGCGCCTCCGGCTCGGCAAATCGCGGAGGAAAGAAAAAGAGAGCGCCCGATCGCAATCGAGACGCCCGCGCAAGCCGCGAAACCGAGGCGCGGCCGTGGCGAGAAGAAATCGACGCCCTCTTTGGGCCATGAAATGCGGAAAGCGGCGGAGAACGAGGCTGGAGAGCCGCCGCGCTACGCCGCGGCGATCCCTGCTCGTCGAGGAAAGGCCGCTTCGGCGACAGAAAGTTCAGCCGCGAAGGGCAAGCGACCGGAGCCGGTGAAGAACGCGGCTCCCGCATCCGACAAAACTATGGAAAACAAGGCATCCGATGACGAAGCGTCGACGGCGCGGCCCAACGTAAAATCGCGCGGTTCCGATGAAGCGCCCGCCGGCCGCACGAGAGCGGCGAAATGGATCGGCGCCCGAGCGCGAAAGGCGCGAGGATGATCGCGTGACGGCCGGCCCGCGACCGGGATGGCGAACGACCCGCGCGGCCACGCGAATGATTACATCGAAAGTTCGATCGGCTCGCCATTCGCAGCCATGTCCTGAACGGCGCGCCGATCAAGTCGATGGACGAATGCGCGGCGTCGGGCAAAGCGCGGAATCTCACCCGAAGGGCGCGTTCGACCGCGTGGCGCCGCAAGGCGTCGCCCGCGAATTTCATTCGCACGTCCTCCGCCGCATTTTCTTGACAGTTTCGCCGCCGCCTTCCTATAAGCGATCCGCCCAACTGGGCGAGCCTCGTTCTCGACGTTTGGCGGGATAGCTCAGCCGGCTAGAGCAGCGGAATCATAATCCGCGTGTCGGGGGTTCGAGTCCCTCTCCCGCTACCATCGCTCCACACACTCCACGACGATGCGGGTCCGCTTCGCGCAGGGCGTTCAATCGCCCTGCAATTTCAGTGCGCAAGGCGCCCGTTCGATCATCATTGCGAAACACCGTCACGCGGTCGACTCAGATCCCGCGGGGCCTCCGCCCCGCGATCTCCCGGAGGCGTTCGGCAAGTGGAACTCGGTGCGCGGGCGCTTCCGACGGTGGGCGTTGAAAAGCGCTTTCGAGCGGCTTTTCGAGGTCTTGTCTCGCGATCCCGATTTCGAATGCGCGTCGATCGATGGAGCCGTCGTCCAGCGCCCAAAGGAACGAGCGAGCTAAACCAAGCCTTGCGCCTGCAGGCTCTCGGCGGCGTCCAAGATTGTTTCCCGCGCCGGCCGCGTCGTCCAGCCCAGTGCGCGCCGCGCCTTCTCGGACGAAGTCGGTCGATGCTTGCCCAGTTCGTATAATTGGGTCCGCACCACCGGATCGAAAATCGCCAACAGGCGGACGAGAAAGTCCGGGATGGCGAGGGACGGGACTTTGCGCGCCTTGTCGCCGAGACCCTGTTTCAGGATTTTCGCGACGTCCTTCATCCAATAGAATTCGGCGGACCCGAGGAACCGCTGACCGGCCGCCGCAGGATTGGTCATCGCCAACAGATGCAATCGCGCGATGTCGCGGACGTCCACCAGGCAAAAGCCCATGCGGGGCAGGGCGGGCGCAGACCCGTCCAAGAGCTTCTTGATCAGCTCGGAAGATGTCGAGACGTCTGACCCCAGCACCGGCCCCAGGACCAGCGCGGGATTGACGGTGACGAGTTCGAGCGCCCCGCCTTCGGCTTTGCGCCAGGCCCATGCGGCGCGTTCGGCGATGGTCTTGGAGCGGACATAGGCCGAAGTGTCGTCGCGGTTCGTCTCGTCCGTCCAATCGGCCTCGGTGAACGGCTCCTCGCGCCCGCCTCGGCCGTAGGCGATCGCGGCGACGGAGGAGGTCATGACCACGCGCTTCACGCCCGCATCGCGCGACGCGTTGAGCACGCGAAGCGCCCCGTCTCGCGCGGGCCGGACCAATTCATCGTCGCTGTTCGGGGCGATCGGCGGAAATGGCGAGGCGACGTGGAGGACATGGTCCACGCCGGCGACCGCGTCGGCCCAGCCGGCGTCCGAATTGAGATCGGCCGCCGCAAATTCGATCGCTGCGGCGTCCGCCGCGATTCTGCCGATGGTCGCGCGCACGTTTTCGGCCCGCGCGAGGTTCCTCACCGTCGCGCGAACGCGCCAACCTTCACCGAGCAGCCGAGCGATGCAATAGCCGGCGATGTAACCGGAACCTCCGGTGACGAGCACGAGACCGCGCGGGGTCGTGGGCGGCGCCATGACGCATCCTGATGGTTGCGCGCCCGCAGCGGGCGCGGCGACGGATGAAATACACTATTCGGACCAGGACGCCCAGCGGGCGCCGAGTTGAGCGATCCGAGGCTCGCCGGTTTGGCGCAAGGGCGGTCGTGAAGCCGTCCCGTTTTCGCGGTCCGCTTCGCTTGCCGCTTCTACCGCCTCCCGAACAGCCGCTCGATATCCGCCAGCTTCAGTTCGACATAGGTCGGCCTGCCGTGGTTGCATTGGCCGGCGCCCGGCGTCGCCTCCATTTCGCGCAACAGCGCGTTCATCTCTTCGGGCCCGAGTTTACGGCCCGAGCGGACGGAGTGATGGCAGGCGATGGTCGCCAGGCGGCGATCGAGCCGGCGCTCCAGGGAAAGCGCGCCGTCCTCGGCGGCGAGGTCTTCGGCGAGATCGCTTAAGAGCGCGGCCATGTCGGCGCCGTCGAGCAGCGCCGGCGCTTCGCGCAGCAGCGCCGCGCCGGGCCCGAAGCCTTCGACGACGAGGCCGAGCTTTTCCAGTTCGCCCGCGCGCTCGATCAGCGCCGCCGCCGCACGGGGATCGAGATCGACGACGAGCGGGCTCAGCAGAATCTGCCTGACGACGCCGCTGTCGTCGCGCTGGCGCTTGAGCTTTTCATAGACGATGCGCTCGTGCGCCGCGTGCTGGTCGACGATGACCATTCCGTCGCGCGTCTGGGCGATGATATAGGCGTCATGCACCTGCGCCCGCGCGGCGCCGAGCGGCGCAAGAAGATCCGCGCTCGAAGGCGGCGCGGCACCGGCCGCGGCGTTGGCGGCGGGCGCGAAATCGCCGAGCGAGGGCTGCATCGGTTCGGCGAACCGGTTGGCGCTGATGAATTCCGGCGCGGCGGGTGAAGCGCGCCAGTCCCAGTTCTGCGACGCCGGCGCCCCGCCCCGCCATTGCGGCGCTCGCATCGCGGCGAGCGCGCCTGCTCCGCCGGTCGTCGTCGCCCGATGCAGCGCGCCTTCGAGCGCTTGCTTGACGGCGCCGACGATCAGGCCGCGCACCAGACCGGCGTCGCGAAAGCGCACCTCGGCCTTGGCGGGATGGACGTTGACGTCGACCTCTCTCGGATCGCAGGCGACGAAAAGCGCGGCGACGGCGCAGCGGCCCTGCGGGAGATAGTCGAGATAGGCCGCTCGCAACGCGCCGGCGAAAAGCTTGTCGCGCGCGGCGCGACCGTTGACGAAGAAATATTGCGTGAGCGCGTTCGGCTTGTTGAGGGTCGGCAGGCCGGCCCAGCCGGTCAGCCGCACGCCCTCGCGCAAGGCGTCGATCCTGAGCGCGTTGGCGATGAAATCGTCGCCCAGCGCCTGGCGCATGCGCTCGCGCTCCCCCGCTTCGCCCTCGCAGCACGCCGGCCAGTCGAACGACGCGCCGATTTCGCTCGAGAAGGAAAAGCGCGTTTGCGGATTGGCGAGCGCCAGGCGGCGCACGACGTCGGCGCAGGCTTGCGCCTCGCTGCGATCGCTTTTCAGGAATTTCAGCCGGGCCGGCGTCGCCGCGAACAGATCGCGCGCCTCGACGCGGGTGCCGATCGGATGCGCTGAAGGGCGAAGCGCGCTTTTCACCCCGTCCTCGACGCGCATCTCGAAGGCGTGGGTCGCGCCGCGGGCGCGGCTGCGGATTTCGAGCCGCGAAACGGAAGCGATCGAGGGCAGCGCTTCGCCGCGAAACCCGAGCGTCGCGATTCTCGTGAGATCGCCGTCGGGAATTTTCGACGTCGCGTGGCGTTCGACTGAGAGCGCGAGATCCTCCGCGTCCATGCCCAGGCCGTCGTCGCCGACGCGGATCAGGCCTCGCCCGCCGTTTTCGATCGCGACCTCGATGCGCGTCGCGCCGGCGTCGAGCGCGTTCTCGACGAGTTCCTTGATCGCGGAGGCCGGCCGCTCGACGACTTCGCCGGCGGCGATGCGGTCGACCAAGAGCGGATCAAGGCGGCGAATGGACATGGCTGACTTCGTTGGCTCGGAACTCCCTCCGACGTCATTGCGAGGAGCGGAGCGACGAAGCAATCCCTGCGGCGGCGGCGCCGTGGATTGCTTCCCCCTCGCTACGCTTGGGGTCGCAATGACGTCCGGGAATGGTCGCGCTCATCAAGGCCCCCTAAACGCTCGCCGGCCGTCCCACCAGCACGACGCTGAGCGCGCCGTCGCCGAACACGCGCTCGGCGGTGCGCCGCGCGTCGGCCATCGTCACCGCCGCGACCTGAAGGTTGCGCTCGACCAGCCAGGTCGGGCCGTGGCCTTCGAGCTGGATCTGGACGAGCTGGCCGGCGATCTTGGCCGAAGAGTCGAAGCGCAGGGGATAGGAGCCGACCAGGTATTTCTTGCCCTTCTCCAATTCGTCTTCGCTGAGGCCGCCGTGCGCCATGTCGAGAATTTGGCCGCCGATGACCTCGAGCGATTCGTTGGCGCGCTCGTTCTTGGTGGTGGTGCCGCCGTAGAGATAGCTCGCGTGATCGAACGCCGAGATCGACGCCGAAACCGAATAGGCGAGGCCGCGCTTTTCCCTGACCTCGCGGAACAGCCGCGAGGACAGGCCGGTGCCGCCGCCCAGGACCTGCGCGAGCACGATGCTGGCGATGTGATCGGGGTCGTCGCGCGCCACCGCGGGCCGGCCGAAGCGAATGGTCGACTGCGGCACGTCGAGATCGACGATCTCGACGCCGCCGAGCCCGGCGAACGGCGCTTCGACGATTTCCGCGAGATCGCCGCTCGCCGGCAGATCGGCGAACGCCTCGTCGACGAGTCCGGCCGCGCGCGTCGCGTCGATCGCGCCGACGAGGCCGATATGGAGGGCGCCGCGCGTGAGCAGCCGGCGCGAAAGACCCTTGAGTTCGTCGCGCTCGATTCTCGCCAGGCTTTCGAGCGAACCCTGCGTCGGCAGGCCGTAGGCGTGGCCGGGAAAGACTCGGGCGCTCCAGGCGCGGGTCGCCATCGCAGCCGGATCGGTGGCCTCGCGCCGGAGCTGCGCGTTCATCTGCTCGCGCACGCGCTCGAACGGCGCCTCGTCGAGGCGCGGCGCGTTGAGGGCGAGGCGCAGCAATTCGCCGGCGCGGTCGAGATGGCGCTCGAGGGTGCGCATCCGCCCGCCGATATGGTCGCGCTCGCAATGGAACGAGATTTCGATCGCCTTCTCGTCGAGCGCCTGCTGGAAGGCCGGACTGTCGAGATCGCCCGCGCCTTCGTCGAGCAGGCCGGCCAACAAGGTCCCGGCGCCCGCCTTGCCCGCCGGGTCTTGCGCCGCGCCGCCGCCAAAGGCGAATTCGAGCGACGCCAAGGGAACGGCGTAGTCCTCGACCAGCCAGAAGCGAACGCCGCGCGGCGTGACGAGTTCGCGCACATTGACCGTGCTCGAGGCGTTGGGATTGGCGAGAGGCGGGTTCATCGGCGTTTTCCTGGCGCGCGCCGCTGTCGAGGACGAGCGCTTTCAATCGAAATGTTCGACCGCGGCGTCCGGCTCAAGCCGCCTCGTCGTCGGCCGGCAACAGAAATCCGGTGACCGCGCGGCGGCGCTCGAGCCACTTGCGCGCCGCCGCGAGCACGGCCTCCGCGCTCACCGCCTCGATGCGCGCGGGCCATTCCTGGACGTCGCGGATCGTCTGGCCGGTGGCGAGCGCCGCCCCGTACCAGCGCGCCAGGGTCGACTGGCTGTCCTGCGCGTAGATCGCGTCGGCGACGAGGCGGGTCTTGGCGCGCTCCAGCGCTTTCGTCTCGACGCCGTCGGCTGTGAGCGAATGGAGAACCCGATCGACCGCCGCGTCGAGATCGGGCAGAGCGACGCCGGGCGCCGGCACGGCGTAGAGGTAGAACCGCGTCTCGTCCAAGGCCGCGCCCATGTAATAGGCGCCCGCGGCGACCACCTGTTTGTCCTCGAGAACCAGCTTGCGGTAGAGCAGGCTGGTCTGGCCGCCGCCGATGAGATGAGCGAGCGCTTCCAGCGCCTCCGATTCGCCGGGCGCGGCGGTATGGTGCGAGGGCGCGAGATAGCAGCGCTGCCAGCTCGGCTGTTCGACCTTTTCGTCGTTGACGACGACGAGACGGCGCGCGACCGGCGCGGGCTCTTGCGGGCGACGGCGCTCGGGCGCGGCGCCGCGCGAGCGGATCTTGCCGTAATGCAGCTCGGCGAGGCGGCGCACTTCTTGCGGCTCGGCATCGCCGGCGACGATCAGGATCGCGTTCTCCGGCGTATAGAAGCGCGCGTAATAGGCGAGCGCGTCCTCGCGGGTAAGGCCCTCGATCTCGTGGCCCCAGCCGATGACCGGCGTGCCGTAGGGGTGATGGGTGAAGAGAGCCGCCTGCACCGCCTCGCTCAGCTGCGCGCTCGGATCGGCGTCGCAATGCATGCGCCGCTCTTCGAGCACCACGTCGCGCTCCGGCGCGACGATTTCGTCGGTGAGCGCCAGCCCGGTCATGCGGTCGGCCTCGAATTCCATCATCGCGCCCAAGTGCTCCTTGGCGACGTGCTGGAAATAGGCGGTGTAGTCGTTGCCGGTGAAAGCGTTCTCCTGGCCGCCGATTTCGGCGATCCGCAAGGAGAATTCGCCCTGCGGATGGGCCTTGGTGCCCTTGAACATGAGATGTTCGAGGAAATGCGCGATTCCCGACTTGCCCGGCGGGTCGTCGGCCGAGCCGTTGCGATACCACACCATATGGGTGACGACCGGCGCGCGGCGATCGGGGATGACGACGACGGAAAGGCCGTTGTCGAGGCGAAAATCGACCACGCCCGAGCCCGCCGCCGGGGGCGCGGGGGCCGGCTTGGCGGCGTCGAGATGGGGCTCGGAAAATAGAGAGGTCATCGATACCCGGACGGCTGGAGAAAAGAAGGGGGCGTTTCGCGAGGAACGCCCGCCTTGACATAGGTTCGACATATAGGGCGCCTTCGCGCCCGCCGCCAGTCGCTCGGCGCCGGCGAAGGATTTCCAGGAGTTCGAGAAGACGCCGGGCGCGCGACATGAGCTTGTTCGCCATCGCGCGTGGGCGGCCGAGCGGCGAACAAGCTTCTTGTGCGAAGCTCGCCGTCTATCGGCCGTTCGCCGCAGCGAAGAACGCGATCCGCGTTTCGCCGTAGACGCGTTCGTCGACGAGCTTAAGCGCGGGCGGCGCGACGATCTTGGCCTTTGCCGCCTCCTCGACGACGACGAGCGCGTTCGCGGCGAGCCAGCCGCCCTCGCAAAGGGCGGCGAGCGCGGGCCCCGCGAGGCCCTTTTCGTAAGGCGGATCGAGGAAGGCGAGCGTGAACGGCGGCCCGGCGGGCGCCTTGCCGAGCCGGGCCGCGTCGGCGCGCCAGACGCGCGTCACGCCCCCGAGCGCCAAGGCCTCGATATTGGCGCGCAGCAGCGCGCGCGCCTCGGCGCCGTTGTCGACGAACAGCGCGAAATCGGCGCCGCGCGACAGCGCCTCGATCCCCAGCGCGCCCGAGCCGGCGAAGAGATCGACGACGCGCGCGCCCTCCACGGCGGCCCCATGGCGATGGGCGAGGATGTCGAAAATCGATTCGCGTAAACGCTCCGACGTCGGTCGGATCGCCCGCGAAGCCGGCGCATGAAGCACGCGCCCTTTCAGCCTGCCGCCGACGATGCGCATCGCTTTAGGGGCGCCGCGGCGGCCGTTTGCCCTTGGGCTCGCCGCGCGGCGGAAAGCGGCCTTCGCCAGAGGCGCCACGTTTTTCGAACGGCTTGCGGCCGCGCCGGTCGGGGGTCCCCGACTCGCCGCGCGGCGAACGCGAAGGCCGATCCTCGCGCTCCGGTCGGCGCGGCGCGCCCCTTTGGCGCGCGCGCTCGCGCCGCACGGTCTCGACCTCGCGCCGGCGCAACTGCTCGGGCGTCGCTACGATCCGCTCGACCGTGATTTGCCGGCCCTTGCGGTCGCTCGTCGCGCTGCGTTCGATGCGTTTTCGCGGGCCGCTCGCGCTTTTCTCGATCTCGGCGCGCAGCGCGGAAACGTGCTTGCGTTTGCGCGGCGCCTGCGACGGCTCCGGTTCGCTTCTCTGAGCTGCGCCGCGCGGCTGAAGGCCGCCGCGATCGGGGCGCTCGCGCCCGCCCGCCCAGCGGCGTTCGCCGCGCTTGGGCGCGGGCGGCGGCGGCGCGACGCGATCGACGACGCCGGCGTCGAAATTGACGCCCGCTTGCCTGGCGAGCTTGGCGCCGAGCTGATCGCGCAACACCCGCGTGCGCACTTCCGCGACCTCGCCCTCGGCGAGCTCGCCGAGCTCGAACGGGCCGAAGGAGACGCGGATCAGCCGGTTGACGGAAAGGCCGAGATGTTCGAGCACGCGCTTGATCTCGCGATTCTTGCCCTCGCGCAGGCCCATCATGATCCAGACGTTGGAGCCCTGCTCGCGCTCGAGCCGGGCCTCGATGCCGGCGTAGTGAATTCCCTCGATCGTCACGCCCTCGGCCAGGGCGTCGAGCCGGGCCTGGTCGATCGCGCCGTGCGCGCGCACGCGATAGCGCCTGAGCCAGGCGGTGGCGGGAAGCTCGAGCGCGCGCGCGAGCCCGCCGTCGTTGGTGAGCAGGATCAGCCCTTCGGTGTTGATGTCGAGCCGGCCGACCGCGACGACGCGCGGCAGGTCCTCGGGCAGGGAATCGAAGATCGTCGGACGGCCTCCGGGATCGCGCGCGGTGGTCACCAGACCGCGCGGCTTGTGGAACAGAAAGAGCCGCGTGCGCTCGGCCTCCTTCAGGCGCTCACCGTCGACGCGGACTTCGTCCTCGGCGCTGACGTTGAAGGCCGGGCTTTCCAGAATCGTGCCGTTGACGCTGACGCGCCCTTCGCGAATCCACCTTTCCGCGTCGCGGCGCGAGCACAGGCCGGCGCGCGCCATCGCCTTGGCGATGCGCTGGCCTTCGCGCGTTGGGTTCGCCGGCGCGGCGGCGGGGGGATTTTCGTTCATGGCCTCGTCTTGCTTTGCCGATCGCGGTGTCCTAGCAGCTTGCCGCGCCCCTGTCGCGAGGCGCGAGGAGCGATCGCAAGTGGACAAAGACCCGATGAGCGTCGCTTTCGCCGAAGCGCGCGCCGCAGAACGGCGCGGCGAGGTTCCGATCGGCGCCGCGCTCATTTGCGGCGGCGCGCTGATCGCGAGCGCGGGAAATCGCACGCGCGAGGACGCCGATCCGACCGCCCACGCGGAAATGCTGGTCATCCGCGACGCCGCCGCGCGGCTCGGCCAGGCGCGCCTGACCGACTGCGATCTCTATGTGACGCTGGAGCCCTGCGCGATGTGCGCGGGCGCGATCAGCCACGCGCGCCTGCGCCGCCTCTATTACGCGGCGCCTGACCCGAAGGGCGGCGCCGTCGAACACGGTCCGCGCTTCTTCTCCCAGCCGACCTGCCTGCACGCGCCGGAAATCTACGGCGGCATCCGCGAGAGCGAGGCGGCGGCGATGCTCAGAGACTTTTTTGCGGTCAAGCGGGGGTGAGGACGGAGCGGCGCATTGCGCCCGTATTCACTCGTCCAGCCGCCGCGCCTCCTCCGGCAGCATGATCGGAATGCCGTCGCGGATGGGATAGGCGAGCTTGGCCGCGCGCGAGATCAGCTCCTGGCGCTCCGCATCATAGCTCAAAGTCGCCCGCGTCAACGGGCAGACCAGGATTTCGAGCAGCCGCGGATCGATCCGGGTCGGCTCGGCGGGGCCCGGCGACGCTGCGGGTAAGGCCGGATTCTGGTCGATCATGGCGCTACATCCAATTTCACGCGGCGCGGGCCGCGCGGCAGATATAGCAGTTCAGCCGAAATTTTCACGCTCGAACGCCCGTGTCGCCGCCGCCGGCCGCGTATGCAAGGCGCCGAGCGTTGTTGGCGCGGACTTCAGATCCCTATCCGTCGTCATGGCCGGTTGACTTGGCCTCGCGCCTTTCTACTGTGCGCGGCTCACGCGGCCGCTTCGCGCCGAAATCGGCAAGGGGAAGAATTGAATGTCGCAAGCAGCCCTGCGCGAGGCCGCCGAGGTCTCGAAGGCGTGGCCCTTCGAGGAAGCGCGCAAGCTGGTCGCCCGCGTTGAGCGCACGGGTCAGCGCCGCGCGCTGTTCGAGACCGGCTACGGCCCTTCCGGCCTGCCGCACATCGGCACCTTCGGCGAAGTCGCGCGCACCACCATGGTGCGCCACGCCTTTCGCGCGCTCACCGACGACGCAATCGAGACCCGCCTCCTCGCCTTCTCCGACGACATGGACGGGTTGCGCAAGATTCCCGACAACATCCCCAACCGCTCGATGGTCGAGGCGCACTTGGGCAAGCCGCTGAGCGAGGTTCCCGATCCGTTCGGCCAATACGAGAGTTTCGCCGCCCACAACAACGCGCGGCTGCGCCGCTTCCTCGACCGCTTCGGCTTCGACTACGAATTCGCTTCTTCGAGCGAATATTACAAGTCCGGGCGCTTCGACGCCGCGCTGCTGCATATGCTCCGGCATTTCCAGGCGGTGCAAGCGATCATGCTGCCGAGCTTGCGCGAGGAGCGCGCGGCGACCTATTCGCCGTTTCTGCCGATCCACCCGCGCACGCGCATCGTCATGCAGGCGCCGCTCATCGGCCTCGACGCCGAAGCGGGGACGATCCGTTGGCGCGATCCCGACACGGGCGAAGAATTCGAGACGCCGGTCACCGGCGGTCACTGCAAGCTGCAGTGGAAGCCGGATTGGGCGATGCGCTGGTACGCGCTCGGGGTCGACTACGAAATGGCCGGCAAGGATCTCGTCGATTCGGTCAAGCTCAGTTCGCGGATCGTGCGCGCGCTCGGCGCCGAGCCGCCCGCCGGCTTCATCTACGAGTTGTTCCTCGACGAGAAGGGGCAGAAAATCTCCAAGTCCAGGGGCAACGGCCTCGCCATCGACGAATGGCTGACCTACGCCAGCCCGGAGAGCCTGTCGCTGTTCATGTTCCAGAAGCCGACGGCGGCCAAGCGGCTTTACTTCGACGTCATCCCGCGCACCGTCGACGACTACCTCGGCTTTCTCGACGCCTATCCGCGCCAGGAGTGGAAGGAACGGCTGGGCAATCCCGTCTGGCACGTCCATTCCGGCGCGCCGCCGGCGCCCGAAAGGCTCGCGCACGGGGCTGCGGCGCAGACCTCGGTCTCCTTCGCCATGCTGCTCAACCTCGCCGCGGTCGCCAACAGCGACAATCCGGCGGTGCTGTGGGGCTTCCTGCGCCGTTACGCGCCTTCGGCGACGCCGGAGAACCATCCGCGGCTCGACGCACTCGTCCATTACGCGGTCGCCTATTTTCGCGATTTTCTCGCGCCGAAGAAGCGCTACCGCCGGGCGGACGAAGTCGAGCGCGCCGCGCTCGAGGCGGTGTCGGCGAAACTCGCCGACCTCTCGGCCGATGCGAACGCCGAGGACGTTCAGCGCGCGCTTTACGACATCGCGCGGCCGATCGCGCGCTATCAGGACATGGGCGCCAAAGGCGCGACGCCCGAGCGCCCCGGCGTCTCCAACGAGTTCTTCAACATGATCTACGCCGTGTTGCTCGGCGAAGAGCGCGGCCCGCGCCTCGGCTCGTTCATCGCGCTCTACGGCGTCGAAGAGACGCGCGCGCTGATCGCCAAGGCGCTGGCGGGGGCTTTCGTCGCCGCAGCATGAGGCGCGGGGCGCGGCCAGCCAGCCTCGCGCCAATCCCTCGCGCGCCGGCGCCGGCGAGATGTCGCAGGCCAAGGCCGATCTCGGCGGCTTCAAGAGCGAGCTCGGCGGCGCGGGCGCCGCAGCCGAGAAGGGCCTCGGCACGATTCGAATCAGCGCCGGCGAGATCGCCGAGGGCGTTCGCGGCTTCGCCGGGCTCGCCGCGGGCGAGACTACCCGCGCAAGGACGAGCTTCCTGCGCATTGCGATCAGCATCTGCGCGTGCAAGGCTGGCGGCCGGAAGGCCGGGAAACGATCGAAATTCGTCTTGCCCAATTTGCGAGATTCGACGCGCTGCGCCGGCAATGGCGGCCGGCGTGTGTCTCAGCATCGGAATGGGACCCCACCCCGAAATGGGAGCAATAGACTGAAATCGAAGACGAATTCGCGGTGATGCTGGGGTCCCGATCGGCGCCGATCGGGACCCCATCCTTGCTCGCATTTTCGATGTCACGTCAAAGCGCTAGATCGGATTCCATAGGGGGTCCCATTCCAGTGCTGAAAGACGCCTTGGCCGAAGCGCTGTCGATCCTCGAAAAGCTGGAGCAGGAGCAGAAGCTCGCAGCGGCGCAGAAGGATTGGCCGAATATGATATGGACCGCGCTGTCGAAGCGACCGTGAGATGCTCGCCCACGGAAGGTTTTGGCGCCCTCGAGCAGTCAATTTCGCCCGAGTGAACGGCCGGTAATCACCGAGGCTGTGCGAAAACCCCGCGCTGGCCCAAAAATGGCGGCGCTCAGCGCAATTTTTTCCGATTGGCGCACTTTTGATCGCTCAGAATGCTCGAAAATTCGCTGAAATGCGTCGCCAACGAGGACTCAGCCGTGTTTCCGCACAGGCTCCACGCGTTCCGGTCGTTCGGAAAAAGCGATCGCGAATGCGTTTTGCGGCTTTCAGGGCATCCGACCAGCGCTTGACGCCCCCTTTCCTACTGATAAAAATTACATCGCGATTTCAACGATACAGGTCTTCGCAGTTTTATCCCGAGTGGCGCGCCGATGAAATGAAAGACTTACGAGATTTTCTGCTCCATCTGTCCAATAAAGCCGCAAACGCGAAATCGCCCAATGCGGCGTTTTGACACATTATGCGCGATCGCAAGTCGGCGGCGCGATTTCCCGCGCGGCGGAGGAAGGCAGCCGCCGAGCCTACGGTTGCCTTACGGCCTCGCCTAACACCAACGGCCGTATGAACTTTTACATAAGAGTCGTTGGCGGCGCGCCGGGAGACCAGCACAGAGCAGGAGGTGAAAATCCTCCACAGTGAAGGCGGTGGCGACCCACACTGGCCCTGAGCCGCGCGTCATGCCCCGTAAAGGGGCATGGCGAAGCGTCGGCAAGGGATCGCGCAGGCTGGCTATTGAGCCGCGAAAGACTCATATTCCGGACGGTGACGAGGTTACCAGCTCGGAAGGCGACACGGGCCGTTGCGATAGCGCGCCACCGCCAGCTTCAGGACGCTCTGCCAACCATCGGCGCTGTGAACAATGCCGGGGCGCAGGGCGCCGCTCCGTCAAGACGACGCCATAGAGAGGACACTTTGCTGCATCCCGACCGACTTCTGCCCGCCGATCCGAATCAGCGCGCCATCGCACGACGACTTTACGCCGAGGTGCGGGACCTGCCGATCGTTTCGCCGCACGGCCACACCGACCCGCGCTGGTTCGCCGAGGACGAGCCGTTCCAGGATCCGGCGAGCCTGTTTGTCACGCGCGATCATTACATCTATCGCATGCTCTACAGTCAGGGAGTGAGGCTCGAAGATCTCGGCATCCCCCGGCGCGACGGCGGCGCGGTCGAGAGCGATCCGCGCTTGATCTGGCGGCGCTTCGCGGAGCGCTACTACCTCTTTCGCGGCACGCCGACCCGCCTGTGGCTCGACCACGCGTTCGAGACGCTTTTCGGTCTGACCGAACGTCTCGAGGCCGGCAACGCCGACGCCTATTACGATACGATCGCGGAGGCGTTGGCGAAGCCGCAGTTCCGTCCGCGCGCGCTGTTCGAGCGATTCAACATCGAGGTCATCGCGACGACGGAGTCGCCGCTCGACGATCTGCGCTGGCACCGCGAGATCCGCGAGTCGGGCTGGCGCGGCCGCGTCATCGCCGCCTATCGTCCGGATCCGGTCGTCGACCCGGATTTCGCGGAATTCGTCGACAATCTCGACCGCTTGGCCGAACTGACCGGCGAGGACACCGCCGACTGGCGCGGCTATCTCGCCGCCCATCGCAAGCGCCGCGCCTTCTTCAAGTCGATGGGCGCCACGTCGTCCGACCACGGACATCCGAGCGCGCTGACCGCCGACCTGCCGCGCCACGCCGCCGAGGCGTTGTTCCAGCGCGTGCGCAAGGGCGACGCCTCGCCGGAGGATCGCGAAACCTTCCGAGCGCAGATGCTCGTCGAAATGGCCGCGATGAGCCGCGACGATAAGCTCGTGATGCAGATTCATCCCGGTTCCTATCGCAACCACAATCCGTATGTGTTCGAGAACTTCGGCCGCGACGCCGGCGCCGACATCCCAACTGGCGCCGACTATGTCCGCGCGCTGAAGCCTCTGCTCGATCGCTTCGGCAATGAGGCCGACCTGACGATCATTCTCTTCACCCTCGACGAGACCAGCTATTCGCGCGAACTTGCGCCGCTCGCCGGTCATTATCCGGCGCTGCGGCTCGGGCCGGCCTGGTGGTTCTTCGACGCGCCGGAAGGCATGCGCCGCTTCCGCGAGCTGACGACGGAGACGGCGGGCTTCTACAACACGGTCGGCTTCAACGACGACACGCGCGCCTTTCCCTCGATCCCCGCGCGTCACGACATGGCGCGCCGCGTCGATTGCGCCTTTCTCGCCGGGCTCGTCGCGACGCACCGCCTGGACGAGAGCGAAGCGCGCGAGGTCGCGCACGACCTTGCCTACGGACTGGCCAAGAACGCCTACAGGCTCTGACGATCCCACGACCGTCGAAAAGGAGGAAACGATGAACAGCTGCTTCACACGCCGCGCTTTTACGAAAATGTCGGCGGGCGCGCTCGGTCTCGCCGCTTGTCCTGGGCGGGTTCTTGCTCAGCAGTCGCCGCCGGGCTCGCCTGTTTCGCTCAACATCATCGACGTCGCCGGCAACCTGGCTCTCACCCAGAAGGCGCTCGAAGCCTATCGCGCGGCGAAGCCCAATTTCGTCTCGCGCTTGACCTTCACGCAGTCGCCGGCGCCGGAGCTGCCGGCCAAGATCAAGGCGCAGCAGAACGCCAATCGCGTCGACATCGATCTGGTGTTGACCGGAACGGACGCGCTCGCCGCCGGCATCGAACAAGGGCTGTGGGTCGAACTGCTGCCGACGCACGCCGGGGATCTGCCTAAGAGTCCGTCCGGAGACTTCATGAGGGATTACAGAGTTTTCTGAGCATGAGGCGGATGGAGGCGAGGCGGAGGAAGGCGAGGGCGTTGCGGTTGAGGTTTTCCCAGTCCTTTGCCAGGC
>JBEKAL010000040.1:0-19147 GCA_050015935.1 Roseiarcus sp. | reverse complement strand
AGTTCCGCCGGGCGATGCTTTTCGCGCCCCCCGAGGCCGAGATAGGCGAGCAGTTCGCGCGCGCGCGCCGTCGCCTCGGCCCGGCTCAGGCCGCGGATCATCTGCGGCAGGACGATGTTCTCCAACGCCGAGAATTCCGGCAGCAGATGATGGAACTGGTAGACGAAGCCGATCTCGACGCGCCGGAGCGCCGTGCGCTTGTCGTCCGACATCGCCGAGGTCGGCGCGCCGCCGACACGGACCTCGCCGCCGTCGGGCTTTTCCAACAGGCCCGCCAGATGCAGCAGCGTCGACTTGCCCGCGCCCGAGGGCGCGATCAGCGCCACCGACTGGCCGGGCCACAACGCGAGATCGGCGCCGCGGAGAACTTCGATCGTCGTCTCGCCGCGCCCGTAGCGGCGCTCGATTCCTTCCAGCCACAGGGCCGGCGTCGGCCCCGTTGCGCCGGCCAAGTCATTCATAGCGCAACGCCTCGACCGGATCGAGCCGCGCCGCGCGCCACGACGGGTAGATCGTCGCCGCCAGCGAAAGGACCAGCGTCATGACGACGACCGCGATCACGTCGCGCGCATCGACGCGCGAGGGCAACTGCGAGAGAAAATAGAATTCCGAAGGGAACAGGTTCATGCCGGTGAGCCAGCTCAGGCCCTTGCGGATCGGTTCGACGTTGTGCGCGACGACAAGGCCGAGCGCGAGGCCGCAAGCCGTGCCGACGACGCCGATGGTCGCGCCGGTGATGAGGAAGATGCGCATAATCGCGCCGCGCGTCGCGCCCATGGTGCGCAGCACCGCGATCGCGCGCGCCTTGTCCTTGACCAGCATGATGAGGCCGGAAACGATATTGAGCGCGGCGACCAGCACGATCAGCGTCAGGATCGCGAACATCACGTTGGCCTCGACCGCGAGCACGTCGAAGAAGCTCTTGTTGAGCTGGCGCCAGTCGGTGTCGATCATCGGCCGCTGTTCGGCGCCGGCGATGCGCTCGCGTATCGCGTCCATATGGTCGGGGTCGTCGACATAGACCTCGATGACGTTGGCCTGGCCGTCGAGGTTGAAATAGGCCTGCGCCTCGGAGAGCGGCATGAACACGAAGGCGCCGTCGAAGGTCGCCATGCCGATCTGAAAGATCGCCGCCACGTTGTAGGCCTTGATGCGCGGCGTGACGCCGAACGGCGTCTCGGCCCCGCGCGGCGCGATCAGCGTGATCTTGTCGCCCACCCTCAGGCTCAGATGCTCGGCGAGCTTGGCGCCGATCGCGACGCCTCGGCCGGCGTCGAAGCCGGCGAGCGAGCCTTGCGTGACATGCGCGCCGACGCCGGGCAGACGCCTGAGGTCGGCTTCGCGGACGCCGCGCACGAGCGCGCCGGACGAACCGAACGGCGTCGAGGCGAAGGCCTGGCCCTCGACCAGCGGCAGCGCCAGCGTCACGCCGGGGACCTTGGCCACGCGTTGCGTCACCGCGTCGTAGTCGGCGAGCGGCGTCTCGACGCCTTGCAGGAACATATGGCCGTTGAGCCCGATCATCTTGTCCATGAGGTCGTGGCGAAAGCCGTTCATCACCGCCATCACCACGATCAGCGCGGCGACGCCGAGCACGATGCCGAGAAACGAAAAGCCGGCGATCACCGAAATCGAGCCGTGCGCGCGCCGCGCGCGCAAATAGCGCAGCGCCACCATCCACTCGAAGGCCGAAAAGGGCCGCGTGGCGGTGGGCGCGACGGGCGCGGCCGGGGCGTCGAGGGCGGCGGCGGTCATGCCGCAACCCGCTCCGCCGTCATTGCGAGCGCAGCGAAGCAATCCAGCCCACGTGTGAGCGGAGCCCGTTGGATTGCTTCGTCGCCGCGCTCCTCGCAATGACGGCTCATCGCCCGTTGCGCCTCGGCCATGCCTTCCCTCACGCGATCCCTCCGAGCCGCGCGATCGCGGCCTCGACGCCGACGAGTTCGCGCGTCCCGGTCGCTCGGTTCTTGATCTCGACCCTGCCCTCGGCGAGGCTCTTCGGCCCGACGATGATCTGGTCGGGCAAGCCGATGAGGTCCATGACGGCGAATTTCGCGCCGGGGCGCTCGTCGCGATCGTCGTAGAGCGTATCGACGCCGGCCTCGGAGAGCGCAGCGTAGACGCGCGCGCAGGCGCCGTCGCAACTCGCGTCGCCGACCTTGAGATTGATGAGGCCGACCCTGAACGGCGCCGCCGCCGCGGGCCAGATCATGCCGGCTTCGTCGTGGCCCGCCTCGATCAGCGCGGCGGCGAGGCGGCTCGGGCCGATGCCGTAGGAACCCATGTGGACGCATCGCTCCTTGCCGTCGGGGCCGTTGACGACCGCCTTCATCGGCTCCGAGTACTTCGTTCCGAAGTAGAAAATATGGCCGACTTCGATGCCGCGCGCCGAAATTCGCAAATCCGGGTCGATCCTCTCGAACGCCGCCGCGTCGTGCTTTTCCGAGGTCGCCGCATAGAGCGAAGTCCATTGGTCGAACACGCCCTGCATCGCGCCGACGCTGTCGAAGTCGATTCCTTCGGGCGGCGGCGCGAACGTGAGGTAGTCCTTGTGGCAGAACACCTCGCTCTCGCCGGTGTCGGCGAGGATGATGAATTCGTGGGAAAGGTCGCCTCCGATCGGGCCGGTGTCGGCGAGCATCGGGATCGCGGTGAGGCCGAGGCGCGCGAAGGTGCGCAGGTAAGCGGCGAACATCTTGTTGTAGGAATGGCGCGCGCCCTCGGCGTCGAGATCGAAGGAATAGGCGTCCTTCATCAGAAATTCTCTCGAGCGCATCACCCCGAAGCGCGGCCGCACCTCGTCGCGGAACTTCCACTGGATGTGATAGAGGTTGAGCGGCAGATCCTTGTACGAGCGAATGCTGGCGCGGAAAATCTCGGTGATCATCTCCTCGTTGGTCGGCCCGTAGAGCATGTCGCGCTCGTGGCGATCGCGGATGCGTAACATCTCCCTGCCGTAATCGTCGTAGCGGCCCGATTCGCGCCACAGGTCCGCCGATTGAATCGTCGGCATCAAGAGTTCGATGGCGCCGGCGCGGTTCTGTTCCTCGCGCACGATCGCGCTGATCTTGGTAAGCACGCGCAGGCCCAGCGGCAGCCACGCGTAGATGCCCGCCGCTTCCTGACGGATCATGCCGGCGCGCAGCATCAGGCGATGCGAGACGATCTCCGCCTCCTTCGGCGTTTCCTTGAGGATCGGCAGGAAATAGCGGGAGAGACGCATGGGTTCGCAACTCTGAATGATCGGGCTGAACGAAAGCGGCGAATCGAGGAAGCGCGGGAGAGGCGGCGCGCCCGGTTTATGGCCCCATCGGCGCGCAAAGGGCAAGTCGCGGCCGGCGCGCGCGACGCGCCGTCCTCACGATTTCGTGATCGCGCCTGAAGTAACCTCGGCGGCGGCGGCGCGAAAGACCTCATGCACGGCCGACAGGTGCGGCCGGCGGGCGCGGCGACAACCGACGCTCAAAGAAACTGTTTCTTTTCAACGAGGACACCGCCCATGAACGCCAGAATCGCCTTCACCGCCGCCTCGCTCGCCGGCTCGCTCGCCGTCGCGATGGCGCTCGCCTCCGCCGCCAAGGCGGGCCCCGCGCCGGCGCAGCCCGGCGCCGACAAGTGCTACGGCGTCGCGCTCGCCGGCAAGAACGATTGCGCCGCCGGCGCCGGCACCAGCTGCGCCGGCACCTCGACGGTCGACTACGACCCCCATCACTGGAAATACGTCGCCAAGGGCACCTGCGAAGGCATGATGACGCCGAAGGGCCACGGCTCGCTGACGCAAATGTGAGCGAAGCGTCCGCAAGCGTTTCCAGGCGGCCCCGCCTTTGCGAAGGCGGGGCCGTTTTCGTTTGCCGGCTCGTGGTCGCGCGAAACGTCGGATCGGCGTGACGCTCACGGCTGCGGCCAACGGCTGCATGGCGATAGGGATTTGGCGGCTTGCGCCTGCTGCCGCGACCGCCTAGCGTGGCGCCGCCTGAGAGATCGCCAGATCGCGAAAGAGGGGCTGCCCAATGATCCGTTCAATCGCGTTGGCCTTGGCGCTCGCTTGGATGTTCCCTCTCTCGGCCGCGGCCGGCGACGCCGCGACCGGGACGCGTCAGGCGCTGGAGAGCGGCCGCTTCGAGGCCGGCGAAACGGACTTGGCGGCGCGCGTCGCCGCCGATCCCTCCGACAACGAAGCGCGGTTCGGCCTCGGAATGATCCGCTTCGCCGAAGCGCTCGAGCGTTTCGGACAACGTCAATATCGCTTTGGCCTTCGCGCGCCCGCCAATGCGATGATTCCGGTCCTTCGTTTGCCCGTGCCGGTCAACCCCGCGCCGGAGGAGCTGACGTACGAAAAGCAGCGCGACAACCTGCAGGGCCTGCTCGACGACCTGGCGAAGGTGGAGGCGACGCTCGCGCCGATGCGCGCCAGCGAAACCAAGATCGTCATCGACCTCAACGCGGTCAAATTCGATTTCCGCGGCGACGGCAAGGCCGAGGGCATGGAAACGCTGGGCTCGATCCTGGCGAATCTGCAATCGCCCCGGGGCGCAAGAGCGGCGCCGGCGCAGTCGGGCCCCTTCGAGGTCAAGTTCGACAACGCCGACGCCTTTTGGCTGCGAGGCTATTGCCGCCTCCTCTCCGCCTCTCTGGAATTCGTTCTCGCCTATGATTGGCGCAACACCTTCGAACGCGTCGGCAGCCTGTTTTATCCGCGCATCGCGCCGCCGCGGTTCCCCCCGAACGCCGTTCTGGTCGGCGGAAGCGACGGATTCCTAGGCGACGCCGGCCAGATCGCGGATTTCATCGTCCTGATCCACGAGATTCGTTGGCCCTTGAAGGAACCGGCGCGCCTGCAAAGCGCGCACGCCGACCTCAAGCAGGTCATCGCGATGAGCCGAGCGAGTTGGAAATCGATCCTCGCCAGGACCGACGACGATCGCGAATGGATTCCCGGGCCGCAGCAAAAGAACGGCGTGGTGACCGACATGCCCGTCACGCAAGCGCAAGTCGACGCCTGGCTGGTCGCGCTCGACGATTTCGACGCCGCGCTCGACGGGACGAAGCTCGCGCCGCACTGGCGCTTCGTCCATGGTTTCAATTTCAGGCGCGTCTTCTTCGAACCGCGCGATTTCGATCTGGTGCTGTGGATCGCCGGCTATGGCGCCGCGCCTTACCTCGAAGAGGGCCCGACGCTATCGATGGACGATTGGAACCAGTGGAACCAAGCCTTTGGCGGCAACTTCCTCGGTTACGCCTTCTGGTTCAATTGAGGCGTCACCCCAGCCGGGGAAAACCGTCGGTGTGAAACTTCCGCTCGGCGCGCCCGGCGCAAGCGGTCTGTCGCCTCGGAACCGTCGCGAGCCCTCGCCCGCCTCGCGGCGCGATTGCCGGTTTTTGGGCGCGCGCGACGAATCGTGCTAACCGGATTGGCCGTCCCCTCCCCGGCGCCGCATGACTCCGCAAGACTTCATCCGCAAATGGAAGCCGGTCGCGCTCACCGAGCGCGCGACCGCGCAGGAGCATTTTCTCGATCTCTGCCGTCTGCTCGACCATCCGACTCCGGCGGAGGACGACCCGATCGGCGAGCGTTTCACCTTCGAGAAGGGCGTTTCCAAGACGGGCGGCGGCGACGGCTTCGCCGACGTCTGGAAGAAGGGCTTTTTCGCTTGGGAATACAAGAAGAAGAAGCGCGATCTGGATAAAGCGCTGGAACAGCTCACCCGCTACGCCGCCGCACTCGAAAATCCGCCGCTGCACGTCGCCTGCGACACCCATCTCTTTCGCATCGAGACGCGCTGGACCAACGAGGTTCCCGCCCAATACGAATTCGAACTCGACGACCTCGCCGAACCGAAGAACCTCGCGATCCTCAACGCGGTCTTCTTCGATCCGGAAAAGCTGCGCTCGGGGCGCACGCGCGCCAAGCTGACCAAGGAGGCGGCGGACAAGTTCCAGACGATTTCGGATTCGTTGCAGCACCGCAACCCCGACCGCGAGGCGGTCGCCCATTTCGTCAATCAGCTGGTGTTCTGCTTCTTCGCCGACAGCGTCGGCCTGCTGCCGCACGGCGTCTGGCGCAAGCTGTTGGAAACGGCCTCGCGCAAGCCGGAAAAGAGCAAGCAATGGCTCGAGCAATTGTTCGCCGACATGAAGGACGGCGGCGACTTCAATCTCGAGGACATCGCGCAGTTCGACGGCGGCCTGTTCGACGGACGCCCGCCGCTGACGCTCGAACACACCGAGATCGGCCTGCTGTTCGCCGCGGCGAGTCTGGATTGGAGCCTGATCGACCCGACGATTTTCGGCACCCTGTTCGAGCGCTTTCTCGATCCCGACAAGCGCGCGCAGATCGGCGCCCACTACACCGATCCCGAAAAAATCATGATGATCGTCGAGCCGGTCGTCGCGCGCCCGCTGCGGCGCGAATGGGAGACGGTCAGGTGCGAGATCGAGGCGATCATGGCGCCGGCGCTGGCCGCTTCCGGCGGCGGCGGCAAGGCGGCGAGCGAGGCGATCGAGAAGAAGTTCCTCGCCGCGCGGGCGAAGGCGGAGGCCAGGCGAGACGCTTTCATCGATCGGCTCTGCGGCCTGCGCATCCTCGACCCCGCCTGCGGCGCCGGCAATTTCCTCTATCTCGCGCTGCAGGCGGTCAAGGACATCGAGTATCGCGCGATCCTCGAATGCGAGACGCTCGGCCTCGGCATGATGGTGCCGCGCGTCGGGCCGGAGATTCTGCACGGCATCGAGATCAACCCGCTCGCCGCCGAACTCGCGCGCACGACGATCTGGATCGGCGACATCCAATGGCGGGTGAAGAACGCCATCACCCACCACCCCCGCCCGATCCTGCGCAAGCTCGACTCGATCGAATGCCGCGACGCGCTGCTGACGCCGGTTGGCGAGGCTCGGCTCGCAGAGGGCAAATCAATTCCCTCCGTCATGCCGGACACCCGTGGGTCAAGCCCGGCCATGACGGCAAAAGGCGCGAAAACTGAATTGCGCGCGGGCTTCGTCGAGGCGGAGTGGCCGGAGGCGGATTTCATCGTCGGCAACCCGCCGTTTCTCGGCGGCAAGCTGCTGCGGCGCGGGCTCGGCGATGAAACCGTCGAAGCGCTGTTTCGCGCTTACGAAGGGCGCGTTCCCGCCGAGGCGGACCTCGTCTGCTACTGGTTCGCCAAGGCGTGGGAGGCGTTGCAGGCCGGCCGCGCCAAGCGCGTCGGCCTCGTCTCGACCAACTCGATCCGCGGCGGCGCGAACCGCAAGGTGCTGGAGCCGATCGCCGCAGCAGGCTCGATTTTCGAGGCGTGGAGCGACGAGCCTTGGACGATCGAGGGCGCAGCGGTGAGGGTGTCGCTGGTGTGTTTCGGCAAAGCTGAAGACGGCGCTCGACTGGATGCAGCGCCGGTGGACCGGGTTCACGCCGACCTCAGCGCGGAAATTTCCAACCTGCCGACCGCGCGGCGATTGCCGGAAAATGCCCATGTCGCGTTCATGGGCGACACCAAGGGCGGCGCCTTCGACATTGAGGGAAACCTCGCGCGAGCTTGGCTCGCCGAACCGCTCAACGCCAATGGACGCCCCAATAGCGACGTGCTGTCGCCCTGGATCAATGGTCTCGACTTGACTCGGCGCGAGCGTGACATGTGGATCGTCGACTTCGGCTGGACCATGCGCGAAGGAGAAGCGGCGCTCTACGAGGCCCCGTTCTCGCACGCCCTCGAAAAGGTGAAGCCGGAACGCGACGGCAATCGTCGTGCGACTTACCGTGACCATTGGTGGCGCCATGTCGAGCCACGTCCGGCGTTACGGGCGGCCCTCGCTTTGCTGAGAGACCGTCATGGCCGGGCTTGTCCCGGCCATCCACGTCTTTCCGACGCGCGGCAAGGCGTGGATGCCCGGCACAAGGCCGGGCATGACGGAATGAGCGAAGGCGCACGCTATATCGGCACTCCGAGGGTGGCCAAGCATCGCTTGTTTGTTTGGTTGCCTATAGAAGTCTGTAGCGACAGCCAGATTATCGCCATCGCCCGCGACGACGACACGACCTTCGGCATCCTGCATTCGCGCTTTCACGAAGCCTGGTCGCTGCGGCTCGGCACGTGGCTCGGCGTCGGCAACGATCCGCGCTACACCCCGACCACCACCTTCGAAACCTTCCTCTTCCCCGAAGGCCTGACGCCGAATATCGCCGCCGCCGACTACGCCGCCGACCCGCGCGCGATCCGCATCGCCGCGGCGGCGAAGAAACTCGACGACCTCCGCCGCGCCTGGCTCAATCCGCCCGATCTCGTCGAGATCGTCCCCGAGGTCACGCCGACCGCCGCGCCGGGCGAAGCGCCGCGCCGCTATCCCGACCGCATTCTGCCGAGAAACGTCGAGGCGGCGGTCAAGCTCAGGGAGCGCACGCTGACCAACCTCTACAACCAGCGCCCGCGCTGGCTCGCCGACGCGCACGAAGCGCTCGACCGCGCGGTGGCGAGCGCCTACGGCTGGCCGGAGGACATTTCCACCGAAGACGCGCTTCGACGCCTGCTCGACCTCAATCTCAAACGCGCGGCGGCGCAGGCGAAGACGCCGGAAATCCCTTCGCCCGCATAGGGCGTCCGAAGGACGCTCGTCTTCGACGGCAAGAGGGTGCGGCGCGCGTCTTGGCGGCGTCAGCGGCCAACCCCCACGCTCCTCGCCCTGCCTCTCCGCCGCAAACGCGAAGCGTTTGGCGGGCGCAAGCGGGGAGAGGAGCGCGCGGCGCCGTTCTTCCCCTCTCCCCGCGTCGTCGCTTATGAGAGGCAGGGCGAGGGGTCCGGGGGAGTTTCCGCGCTGTCGCGGAGACGCGCGCACGCCGCAGCGCATAAGGGGAAAAGGGGCGCGCCTAGGAGACGTTTGAACGCCGTAGCCCTCGAGGAGCGCGCGGGCCCTCACGACTTGCGTTTGTCTTTCGGCGCGTAAGGGTTCTCGCTTCCCCCGCGCATCGACAACCGTATCGGCACGCCATGGAGGCCGAAAGTCTCGCGCAGGCCGTTGACGAGATAGCGCTTGTAGCTCTCGGGAATGCTGTCGACGTGATTGCCGAACAGCGCGAACAACGGCGGGCGCGCCTTGGGCTGGGTGATGTAGCGGATTTTCACTCGGCGGCCGGCGACGGCGGGCGGCGGCGTCGCGTCGACGACCGGCGCCAGCCAGCGGTTGAGCCGCCCGGTCGAGATGCGCAGGTTCCAGATTTCGTGCGTGGCGATCACTGCTTCGAGCAGTTTGTCGACGTGGGCGCCGGTGAGCCCCGAGACGGGAACGACGCGCGTCCCCTTCAGTTGCGGCAGCAGCCGGTCGGCCTCGGCGCGCAACTCCTGGGCCCTGGCGCTCTTGTTCTCGACGAGGTCCCACTTGTTGAGGCCGATGACCAGCGCCCTGCCCTCGCGCTCGACCAGATCGGCGAGCGTCAAGTCCTGCTTCTCGAAGGGAATCGTCGCGTCGAGCAGGAGAACGACGACCTCGGCGAAACGCACCGCGCGCAGCGCGTCGGCGACCGCGAGCTGTTCCAGCTTCTCGACGACGCGCGAGCGGCGGCGCAGCCCGGCGGTGTCGTAGAGCTTAATGCGCCGATCGCGCCAGCTCGCCGTGAGGCCGATGCTGTCGCGCGTCAGGCCGGGTTCGGGCCCGGTCAGCAGGCGTTCCTGGCCGAGAATGCGGTTGAGCAGGGTCGACTTGCCGACGTTCGGACGCCCGAGGACGGCGATGCGCAACGGTTTCAGCGGGTCGGCCTCGCTGCCGTCCTCCTCCTCGCCGAACGTCGGCGGCGCGGGCTCGTCCGCTTCGTCCGCGTCGAGCCGCGCCGCGCGCGGCAGCGCCTCGGCCAGGGCCTCGTGGAGTTCGCCCAGGCCCTCGCCGTGTTCGGCCGAAAACGCGATGGGATCGCCGAGGCCGAGCCCGAAGGCTTCGTAGGCGCCCTGACGCCCGGCGAGCCCCTCGGCCTTGTTGGCGATCAGGATGACCGGCTTGCCGGCGCGGCGCACGGCTTTCGCGAAATGCCGGTCGCCCCCGGTCACGCCGGCGCGCGCGTCGATGAGGAAGAGGATCGCGTCGCAGTCGGCGAGCGCCGCTTCGGTCTGCGCGCGCATGCGGCCGGCGAGCGAAGCGCCGTCGCCCTCCTCGAGCCCGGCGGTGTCGACGATGGTGAAGGAAAGATCGCCGAGCCGCGCTTCGCCCTCGCGCCGATCGCGAGTGACGCCGGGCTGGCCGTCGACCAGCGCCAATTTGCGCCCGACGAGCCGATTGAACAGCGTCGATTTGCCGACGTTCGGGCGTCCGACGATGGCGACTTTCGCGCTCATGGGCGACGGCTCAACGACGACCATCCCAGTGCGGAGGCGCGCGGCGCGCGGCGCTCACTTGGCCGCCGGCCGATTGGCGGCGACGAGGCCGAGCAGGCTCTCGGCGCAGCGCTTTTCCGTGTCGGGCGCTTCGGGGTCGGCGGCGACGAGGTCGAGCCATTTGCCGGCGCCGTCGTAATCCTGCGCGTCCAGCGCGATGACGCCCAGGGTCAGGCGCGCCGTATTGCGATAGACGTCGCCGCTTCCGGCCAGCGCCTCGAGCGCGGGCTTGGCCGCGTCGGCCTCGCCGGCGTCCAGGCGCAGCAAGGCGGCGCGCAGGCGGGCGGTGTCCTGAAACAGAGCGCCGATCGAAGCGTCGGCGGCGAGCGCGTCATAGGCGGAAAGAGCGCCCTTGGGATCGGTCTTGGCCTCGACCGCCGCCGCGGCGAGCCGCGCGAGCGTCCGGTAGCCGCGCGGCGCGTCGGCGGCGATTTTGGCGAAGGCCGCCTCGGCCTCGGCGCCCTTGCCCTCGCGATCGAGCGCCAGCGCCTGTTCAAACGCCGCCCCCGCCGCCTGTTCGGCCGCGAGGCGGCGATTGTCGTAAAAGCGATAGCCGGCGGTCGCGAGCACGATGAGGACCGCCGCGCCGATGATCAGGTTCTGGTATTTCTTCCAGAATTCGGCCGCCTTGTCGCGCCGGACTTCTTCGTCGACTTCCTGAAATATGTCGCTCATGGTCTTGCTCGTCGCCTGCGATCGCCTTAAGGGCGCTGCCCCGGCGAAACGAGGCCGTTAGCACGCCGCCGCCGCGAAAGCGAGCGAAGCCGATCGCGCCGGCCGCCGCCAGAGCGTTCGCGTCGGCGCGACGATTGGTCGCAATCTCGACTTTACTCGATCGGCAAAATGGGATGGCGTGCGAAACGCGAGCGGGCGATGGTCGGTTCCACTTGCGATCGGTTCGATTGCGGATGCGCAAGGCGCGCCTCGCGGGGGAATGTCGCGGGCGTCCGAACTTCGGGCGTGATCGAAAGGAGAGCGTCATGAACGAATCGAATTCCAAGGGCGTCAATCGCCGCGCCTTGTTGCTCGCCGCGGCGGGCGCGGCGCCGTTGCTGGCGCTGGGCGCGAGCGGCGCCGAGGCGGCCGGACTGCCGCAAGCGGCCGTCGGCTACCAGGACTCGCCGAAGGACGGCAAACAGTGCGATGGCTGCAACTTGTTCATCGCGCCGAATTCCTGCAAGACGGTGGCGGGCGTGATCTCGCCGACCGGCTGGTGCAAGCTCTGGGTCAAGAAGGCGTGATGGCGGGTTCACAATCTGTTAACCTTGTTACGCTTGCATCGCTGCAAGCGGGGGGTAATTTCGAATCATGGAGATTTCCCGCGGCGCGGCGGCCGGGCGACGGTCCGTTGCGCCGCGGTCGGCGCGAAGTCCGCTGCGGGGGCGAGAAATGCGGCGAGGCGAGCAATCTTCCGGCTCCGCGACACGGCTCGCATCGGCCGCCGCCGCGCTGGTTTTTTCGCAGTCCTGTCGCTGGCTTGGCTCGTTGCGGTTCAGCCGGCTTCGGCCGTCCCGAGTTTCTCGCGCCAGACCGGCCAGCCCTGCGCAGCCTGTCACACGGCCTTTCCCGAACTGACGCCCTTCGGCCGACGCTTCAAGCTCAGCGGCTATACGCTTCAGGGCGGCGACTCCAAGTTTCCGCCGATCGCAGCCTTGCTGATGCAGTCGTTCACCCATACCCAAGCGGCGCAGGATTCTCCGCCGGAGCCGGGCACGCGAACCAACGACAACTTCGTCACCCAACAGGTGAGCGGCTATTACGCGGGCCAGATTTACGGCAATCTCGGCGGGTTCATTCAGGTGACCGGCGACCCCGTCACCGGGCAAGTCTTTCTCGACGCTTCGGACGCCCGCTACGTCGACTCGTTCAAGCTGTTCGGCGCCGACACGTTCTGGGGCGTCATGGTCAACAATTCGCCGACGGAGCAGGACGTCTGGAACACCACCCCGGCGTTCGGTTTCCCGCAGATCTCCTCGACTCTCGCGCCCGCCTTCTCGCCGCCGCTCACCCGCATCGAGACCGGCTTCGGGCTGCCGGCGATCCAAGGCGCGGGCGCCTATGTGTTCTGGAACGACATGCTCTATGCCGAACTGACCGCCTACAGCTGAATTTCCAGGGCCACCGAAGAAGCGCTCGGCGATCAACCCGGCCCTACGCCGGACGTGCTGAACGGCGTCGCGCCCTATTGGCGGCTGGCGTTGGAGCCGCATTGGGGCGACCACTGCCTGATGATCGGCGCGTTCGGGATGTATGGCCAGCTGGCGCCGTCGAGCATGTTCGGTTTCGGCTACGACGATTACACCGATATCGGCTTCGATTCTCAATATCAGTATGACGGGGATAAATACAGCGTCACGGTGAAGCTGACCGACATCGTGGAGTATCAAAAGCTGAATTCCTCCTTCGCACAGAGCGTTTCGTCGAACCCCAACGACCGGCTCAACAGCTTCAAGGCGAACGCGTCGTTTGTGTTGGACCACGCTTATAGTTTTTCGGCCGGCTATTTTAATATTTCCGGCACGAAAGACTGCGATCTTTACGGAGTTAGCTGCGGCGCCAGCCCGGGCGGCTTGAGCAACAGCCCCGACGGCAACGGCCTGATTTTCGACGTCGCCTACCTGCCGTTCAGCCACGGCAGCCCGTGGCCCTATTCGACCTACAACGCCCGCATCGGCATCCAGTACACGCAATACCTGAAGCTCTACGGCGGAACGAACAACTTCGACGGAATGATTGGAACTCCAGGCGCGGGAGGTACGCACAACGCGTCGGGCAACAATACGCTGTTCCTCTACGCCTGGCTGATGTTCTGAGCGGATCGTCTCCGCCCCGCCCTCGCGCTTCAAGCGAATTCCATGATCACCGCGTCGACGGCGAGCGAGTCGCCTTCCCTGGCGAGGATCTTCGTCACCGTGGCGTCGCGCGCGGCGAAAAGCACGTTCTCCATCTTCATCGCCTCGACCATGCACAAGGCTTCGCCCGCCTTGACTTCCTGGCCCTCGCACACGGCGATCGATTTGATCAGGCCGGGCATCGGGCACCGCAGCGCGCGCGATTGATCGGCGTCCTTGCGCTCGATCATCAGCGCGGCGAGCGCCGCTTCGCGATGAGTGTAGACGCGCGCCGCGACGACGACGCCGCGATGGGCGAGCGCGAAGCCGTTGAGGATCGCGCGCACCTGCACGGCAATCGGCTTCTCGTCGATTTCGCCGCGCCAGACCAGCTCGCCCGGCGTCCACGGCGAATCGACGCGCAGCCGGCGCCCGTCGGAGAACACGACGTCCATCCCGCCCTCGTGCGGCTCGACCTCGACATCGATGCGCTTCTTGCCGAGCAGCACCGCGCGCCTGAGTTCGAAGCGCAAGCCGCTCGCCGCCCGTAATTGCCCTGAAATCCCGCGCTTGCGCACGTTCTGGACATGATCGACGTGCGCGGCGACGGCGGCCATGACGAGCTGCGTCTCGCCGGCGGCGACGAGCGGGGAAAACCCGTCGGGGAATTCCTCGGCGATGAAGCCGGTCGACAACTCGCCCGAGCGCCAGCGCCGGCGCTGCATCAGCGCGGCGAGGAAGGGAATGTTGTGGCGGACGCCGTCGACGACGAAGGCGTCGAGCGCGTTCGCCTGCGCCTCGATCGCGCTCGCCCGGTCGCCCGCGTGGGTCACCAGCTTAGCGATCATCGGATCGTAATGGATCGAGATTTCGGCGCCCTCGAAGACGCCGGTGTCGGTGCGCACCGTGACGCCGTCGACATGGCGTTCGGCGGGCGGGCGGAATTTGACCAGACGTCCGCTCGACGGCAAGAAGCCGCGCGTCGGGTCCTCGGCGTAGACGCGGCTCTCGATCGCCCAGCCCTCGAGCTTCACGTCGGCCTGGGTCAGGCGCAACCGCTCGCCGCAGGCGCTGCGGATCATCTCCTCGACGAGGTCGACGCCGGCGACGAGCTCCGTCACGGGAAACTCGACCTGAAGCCGCGTGTTCATCTCCAGGAAGTAGAAGCCGCGGTCCCGCCCTGCGACGAATTCGACCGTTCCGGCCGAATCGTAGTTCACGGCCCTGGCGAGCGCGACCGCCTGCTCGCCCATCTTGCGCCGCGTTTCCTCGTCGATGAGCGGCGAAGGCGCTTCCTCGATCACTTTCTGGTTGCGGCGCTGGATCGAGCATTCGCGCTCGCCGAGATGAATGACATCGCCATGCTTGTCGCCGAGCACCTGAATTTCGATGTGGCGGGGATTGACGATGAATTTCTCGACGAAGACGCGATCGTCGCCGAACGAAGACAAGGCCTCAGACCTGGCGCGCGCGAAACTCTCGGCGACCTCCTGGCGGGTCGAGGCGACGCGCATGCCCTTGCCGCCGCCGCCCGCCGAGGCCTTGATCATCACGGGATAGCCGATTTCGTCGGCGATTCTCGCCGCCTGTTCCGCGCTCTCGATCACGCCGAGGAAGCCCGGAACGATCGAGACCTTGGCGGCTTTGGCGAATTTCTTCGATTCGATCTTGTCGCCCATCGCCTCGATGGCGCTCGGGTTCGGGCCGATGAAGACGACGCCCGCATCGGCGAGCGCGCGAGCGAAGGCGGCGCATTCGGACAGAAAGCCGTAGCCGGGATGCGCCGCCTCGGCGCCGGTCTCCTTGCAGGCGGCGACGATCTTCTCGATCGCGAGATAGGACCGGGCGGCCGCCGGCGGCCCGATCGCGATCGCCTCGTCGGCCATCTCGACGTGCAGCGCGTCCTTGTCGGCCTCGGAATAGACGGCGACCGTCTTTATCCCCATGCGGCGCGCGGTCTTGATGATCCGGCACGCGATCTCGCCGCGATTGGCGATCAGGATTTTCTCGAACATTGCCCCCTCGGACGACGGCCCTCGGCGCGGGCTTTGTCGCTCCGGCGGTTCTATTGGAGCGCGAACCGCGCGTAAACAGCGCATCGCTCGAGGATCGCCGACAAGAGGAACTATCCCGCGGCGGCGGCCAGCAGCGCCTCCTTCACGCCCGGCCAGCCGCGCTTCGCGCGCGCGCGCACGGCGGCGAGCAACCATTGCGGGGCGCTGCGGGCCTCGGCGAGCACCGCCGCGAGCGCCGCCAGCGCATTGGCCGACGCGCATTCGTCGGCGCGCTCGATCAGCCATTCCGCCTGGTTTTCGTCGACGATTCCGGTCGGCGGCGCCTGCCAGACGACGTGTTCGGTGATCATTTCGACGAAGAATTCGCCCCATTCGGGAGCATTGGCGAGCCCGGCGCGCTCGACCGCGAACAATTCGTCCGCAGCTTCGCGCGAAACCCGGCCCTCGGCGAACACTTCGCGCCGGAGCCAAGCGACGTCCATCGCGCTGACTTTGCGGCCGTGAATCATCGCGCTGATGATCGTGCGGCTCCGATCGACCGTAAACGCCATGACGCAACCCTATCCGACGCCCCCGCCGTCTCGTTGGACGGCTTGTTCTGTTGAGGCGACTCTGGGCCGCAATCTTTGCCAGCTCGTGAATCCGTCCAAGCGCCCGTCGAAAGGGTTAAGGCGCCGCAAAGACGCATGGTTTCAATAAGATGAAGCGAGGATCCCCGCTCTCGCGCTCGCGGCAGAAGGGGCCCGTCACAGCGGAATGTTGTCGTGCTTCTTCCAGGGGTTTTCGAGCTTCTTGCCGCGCAGCATGGCGAGGACGCGGGAAAGGCGGCGGCGCGTCGCGTGCGGCATGATCACTTCGTCGATGTAGCCGCGCTCGGCGGCGACGAACGGCGAGAGGAAGCGCGCTTCGTATTCGGCGGTGCGCTCGGCGATCTTGGCGGGATCGTTCATGTCGGCGCGGAAGATGATCTCGACCGCGCCCTTGGCGCCCATCACCGCGATCTGCGCGGTCGGCCAAGCGAGGTTGATGTCGCCGCGCAGGTGCTTGGACGCCATGACGTCATAGGCGCCGCCGAACGCCTTGCGGGTGATGACGGTGGCCTTGGGAACCGTCGCCTCGGCATAGGCGAACAGCAGCTTCGCGCCGTGCTTGATGAGCCCGCCATATTCCTGCGCCGTTCCCGGCAGGAACCCCGGCGCGTCGACGAAGGTGACGATCGGAATGTTGAAGCAGTCGCAGAAGCGCACGAAGCGCGCGCCTTTGCGCGAGGCGTTGCTGTCGAGCACGCCGGCGAGAGCCAACGGCTGATTGGCGACGATTCCGACCGTCGTCCCCTCGATGCGCGCAAAGCCGATGACGATGTTCTTGGCGTGCGCCTCCTGGATTTCGAAGAAATCGCCCTCGTCGGCGATCTTGGCGATCAGCTCCTTGATGTCGTAAGGCTTGTTCGGGTTCTCGGGAACCAAGGTGTCGAGCGACATGTCGATGCGGTCGGGATCGTCGAAGCTCGGCAGCCGCGGCGGGGCCTCCAAATTCGAGGCGGGCAGGAAGTCGATTAGCCGGCGCATCTGTAGAAGCGCCTCGACGTCGTTGTCATAGGCGCGGTCGGCGATCGAGGAATGCGCCGTGTGCAGCTGCGCGCCGCCGAGTTCCTCGGCGGTCACGGTCTCGTTGGTGACGGTCTTGACCACATCCGGGCCGGTGACGAACATGTAGCTGGTGTCGCGCACCATGAAGATGAAGTCGGTCATCGCCGGCGAATAGACGTCGCCGCCCGCGCAAGGCCCCATGATCAGCGAAATCTGCGGAATGACGCCGGAGGCGAGCACGTTGCGCTGGAACACCTCGCCATAGCCCCCGAGCGCCGCCACGCCCTCCTGGATGCGCGCCCCGCCGGCGTCGAACAGGCCGATGATCGGGGCGCGGTTCTTGATCGCCATGTCCTGGATCTTGTTGATTTTTTGCGCGTGCGCCTCGCTCAAGGAACCGCCGAAGACGGTGAAGTCCTTGGCGAACACGAACACCGTGCGCCCATTCACCGTGCCCCAGCCGGTGACCACGCCGTCGCCGGGGATCTTGGTCTTCGCCATGCCGAATTCGGCGCAGCGGTGCTCGACGAACATGTCGAATTCTTCGAACGAGTCGTGGTCGAGCAGCAGGTCGATGCGCTCGCGCGCGGTGAGCTTGCCCTTGCCGTGCTGCGTCGAAATCCGTTGCTCCCCGCCCCCTAGGCGCGCGCGGGCGCGGCGACGTTCCAATCGGGCGAGCATCTGTTTCAAGGGAGCGGCTCCGAGCACGGTCGTGTGGCGGTCCGGCGAAACGTCAACCGCCAAGAGCTTCGATTCGTCATGGCCGGGCTCGTCCCGGCCATCCACGCGGCCAAATCGCCATGCCGTTCAAGAAGAAGCCGCGCGGTCGCGGCGTCGCCCTGAATCCGACCGGCGCCTTAGCGGCGTGGATGGCCGGGACAAGCCCGGCCATGACGGCGGCAGGCGTTTCTCGCACCGGCTATAGCATGGCGCGGGCGAGGCCGGAATGGGGGCGGCGATGCGACAATGGGATGACGCGAGGCGGGGCCGCGAGACGCTCGAGCGACTCGCCGCGCCGGCGGGTTAGCGAAAACGCCAACTCCTGGAGAGGTCTCGAGCCTGCGCGAGCAGGCTCATTTTCCGGCGTCGGCTTGATTTTCGGCGATGGCGCGCGAACCCTCGCGTTCGTCGCGAACCGCCTTGAGCAATTCCTCGATCTCCTGCGCCGGGATCGGCCTGCTGAAATGATAACCCTGTATCTCGTCGCAATTGTTGTCGCGCAGGAACGCAACCTGTGCGTCCGTTTCGACGCCCTCGGCGATGACCTTCAGATTGAGCTTCTGACCCAAGGAAATCACGGCGCTGGCGACGGCCCTGTCGTTCTCGTCGGCGGGAAGACCGTCAATGAACGATTTGTCGATCTTCAGCCGGACGACCGGAAAATTCTTCAGCGCGCTGAGGCTGGAATAGCCGGTTCCGAAGTCGTCGATCGAGAGCTGAACGCCCAGGCCCTGCAACTCCTTCATCGTCGCGACCGCCTGTTCGACGTCCTGCATGATCAGGCTCTCGGTCAGCTCCAGCTCGAGATATTTGGCGTTCAATCCGCTGTCCTTCAGCGCGCCGACGACATGGCTGATCAAGTTCTTTTCCGTGAATTGCCGCGCCGATACGTTCACGCAAACGTTGATGTAAGGCAGGCCCGCATCCTGCCAGGCCTTGTTCTGCCGACAGGCTTCGTGCAGCACCCAATCGCCGATCGGCACGATCAAGCCCGTTTCCTCGGCCATCGGAATGAATTTGATCGGCGGCAACACGCCGAGAGTCGGATGCCGCCAGCGTATCAGCGCTTCGACCGCGAAGATGCGTCCTGTGTGCAAATCGATCTGCGGCTGATAGAGCAGGACGAACTCGCAACGCGCGACGGCGTTTCGCAATCCCTCCTGCAGCAGGAATTTAGCGTGGACCTTGGCGTTCAGCTCGGGCGAGTAGAACTGGAAATTGTCGCGCCCGATTTCCTTGGCGCGATACATCGCCGCGTCGGCGTTGGCCAGCAGCGTGTCGGCGTCCGTCCCGTCGTTGGGGTAGGTCGCGATCCCTATGCTGCTCGTCACGCGAATATCGTGGCCTTCGAGACAAATCGGCGCCGCGATGGCCGCGCTGATTTCTCGCACGGTCGCGGAGATCATATCCGCGCTCTTGGGCTGATCGAGAAGAAGAATGACGAATTCGTCGCCGCCGATCCGCGCCACCGTATCGGTCGCCCTCACGCAGGCGACCATCCGGCTCGCGGCGATCTGCAAGAGTTCATCGCCGGCGTTGTGGCCCAGGCTGTCGTTGACGATCTTGAAATTGTCGAGATCGACGAACGCCACCGTCGCCCAGCGGTCGTATCGTTGCGCATACAACAAGGCTTGCGAAAGACG
>JBEKAL010000039.1:0-19246 GCA_050015935.1 Roseiarcus sp. | reverse complement strand
GAGCGACAACGCCGACGAGCAGGCCGGCATCAACATCGTGCTGAAGGCGCTCGAGTCGCCGATCCGCCAGATCGTCGAGAACGCGGGCGGCGAAGGCTCGATCGTCGTCGGCAAGATCCTCGACAACAAGTCGCAGACCTACGGCTTCGACGCGCAGACCCACGCCTATGTCGATATGCTGGAAGCCGGCATCATCGACCCCTCCAAGGTCGTGCGCACGGCGCTGCAGGACGCGGCCTCGGTCGCCGGCCTCTTGATCACCACCGAGGCGATGATCGCCGAAGTGCCGAAGAACAAGCCGGCGACGCCGATGGGCGGCGGCGGCGGCGGCATGGGCGGCATGGGCGGCATGGACTTCTAAGTCCGACGCGCGAATAGAGGAAAAGGGCGGCTTCGGCCGCCCTTTTTGTTGCCGGCGGGTTACCAAGGTTTCATCGAACGGTTTCGGGCGCAGCCTTTTTTCGCACGCCGCCGTCTGCGATAGTCATCCGATCCGCGCCGCGATTCCCTCGTCATTGCGGGCGACAGCGAAGCAACCCCGTGTCAGCCGCGTGGGCCGAACTCGGCCCACCCAGTCTGGATTGTTTCGCTTTGTCCAAAGTGACGGATCGGCAGGCCCTAATTTGTCGTTCGAAGGCCCTTGCTCATGCGTCTCCTCAGCCTCGCCGTCGCCGCCTTCGCGCTCGCCGCCCTTCTGGTCGGCCTGCATTCGCCCGACGTCGGCGTCTTCCTGTTCGCCGCAGCGGCGCTGCTTTGCGCCGCGGCGACCGATCTGTCGCAGCGGATTTCGGTGTTCCTACGGATTTTCCAAGCGATTTTCGCGGTCGAGACCATCCTGTTCGGCCTCGCGTATCTCACCGACGCGCTCGACCTTTGGCCGAAAGCCTACGCCGACTACGCGCTCCCGAGCACCCTGCCCCTGACGGTCGCCCTGTTCGGCTCGTTCGTCTACGCAATCTCCTTCATCCCGGTCGTCCGCAAGATGACGGATATCGCCGATCCCTATTTCCACGAGAGGGCGCCCACCGTCGCGAGGATTTGGCCCTTTCCCGCCTTCACCATCGCGCAGAACCGGCTCGCCGCCGCGGCGCTGGTCTTTCTGATCGTTCTCAATCAGGTCGAGGTCGCCCTCGACGTGCGCCTGTCGTTCTTTAGCCGCGATTTCTACAACGCGTTGCAGGAAAAGAATCTGCAGGAGTTCTGGTATCAGCTTTTCGCGGTCTTCCTGCCCTTCGCGACGATCCTCATCGCCAGCCTGGTCGTCGAATACGTCGTGACGTCGACTTTCGTCATCCGCTGGCGGCGCTGGCTTTCGGCGCGCTATATCGGCCGCTGGCTCGGCGGCGGCGCGCACTACCCGATGGCGCTCGCCGGCACACCGGCCGACAACCCGGATCAGCGCATCAGCGAGGACATTTACGGCTTCATCTACGGCGGCGGCGCCGGAACCGGCCTCTACGGCTATTCCGTCACCGTGTTGCAGACGCTGACCTCGCTGGTGTCCTATGCGATCGTTCTTTGGGGCCTTTCGGCGAATTTCACCTTCCCCGGAACGAACCTCGTCGTTCCCGGCCTGTTGTTCTGGATCGCGCTGGTCTATGCGACGATCGGCACCGTTCTCGCTCATTTGATCGGCCGATCGCTCATCCGCCTCAATTTCCAACAGCAGCAATTCGAAGCGAACTTTCGCTTCGGCCTCGCGCGCTTGCGCGAATACAGCGAGCAGATCGCGCTGCTGAAAGGCGAGCCGGTCGAAGCCTCCGCCGCGATGCGCCGATTCGGCGACGTCTATGACAATTACATGCGCATCGTGCATGTGCGCAAACGCTTGCGCATCTTCACCAGCGCCTATGATCAAATCAGCCAGTATTTTCCGATCATCATCGGCGCGCCGTTCTATTTTATCGGCAAGATTCAGCTCGGCGTGCTGGTTCAGGTCGCACGCGCCTTCGGCAACGTCAACATGTCGCTCAATTTCTTCGTCTCGCAATATGTCGGCCTGGCCGAATTCAAGGCGGTCCTCGATCGATTGACCTCGTTCGACGACGCGATCGCGCGCGCGCAGCAGGTCATCTCGCACGAGCACGGCATTCGTCTGGCTGCGTCGCCTTCGCGCGATCTTTTGCTCGAAGGACTGTCGCTCGATTTGCCGGACGGGCGCCGACTGGCGCGCATCGAAACTTTCGCTTTCGCCGCCGACGAGCCGACGCTGCTGGTCGGCCCGTCGGGCGTCGGCAAATCGACGCTGCTGCGCGCCGTCGCGGGCGTTTGGCCCTATGGCTCGGGAACGATCGCCGAGCCCAAGGCCAAGATCATGCTGCTGCCGCAACGTCCCTATATCCCGATCGGGCTGCTGCGCGACGCGATCGCCTACCCCGAGCCGACCGCGGAGGTCTCGGACGAATCCATTTGCGCCGCCCTGACCAAGGTCGGCCTGCCCGCCTTCGCCGACCGGCTCGACGACAGCGACAACTGGCAGATGCGCCTCTCCGGCGGCGAACAGCAGCGGCTCGCCGTCGCGCGGGCGCTGCTCGCCGCGCCCGACTGGCTTTTCCTCGACGAAGCGACTTCGGCGCTCGACGAGCGGAGCGAAACCCAGGTCTATCGCGCGCTCGCGCAAACGCTGCCGAAGACGACCCTCGTCTCGATCGGCCATCGCGCGACCCTCGCCGCCTTCCACAAGCGGCGCATCGCCCTCGCGCCGCAGGTCGGCGGACCGGCGACGATCGTGGCGGCGGAATGAGCGCCGCCGCCGACGATCCGCCTACAGCGAGCGAACCAGCCGCAGCGCGCCGCGCGGCCCCTTGATGACGAGTTCCCCGTTGACGAGATCCCAGGACGGCTGCGCCAACAGCGCCGACAGAAAGCCGAACTCGATCGCCATCGTGTCCTTGTCGCATTGCTTCTTGGTCAGGGCGTAGGGGCCCACGAGCAAGTGCTGATCCTTGATCGGATACATCGTCGCCGACCACGAATTGCAGCCGGTGTAGCCGGAGCCGCGAAGCGCGCTGTCGATCTTGAGGCTGACGTCGAGAGTCGCGTCGATCGGTTTGCCGTTGAGTTCGCGCAGCGACCAGGTCTGGTCGAGCGGAAAGTTCTTCTGCTGCGGCGGCAGAGGCTTCGGCGGTTCGTCACTGACGGTGTTTGCGGCAAGAGCGACAGTCGCGAAACAGAGGGCGGCCGCCGCGACGGCCAGCGCTGAAATCGACTTCATCATGCGTTTTAAACCCCGGATTTGGAGGCGCCCGCTCGCGAGCGATCCCGCTATATCGAGCGGCGCGCGGCCGCGCAATCGCGCCTGTGGCTCGCAAACTCGGATTTTTTGTGACGGCCGCCGCCCTCTTGAAACGGCGCGCGCCCGCCCCAGATGAAGCATGCGGGGTCCGAAGGGAACCGCAACGACCAGCGCCGCCGGAGAAATGGGGCGCTGAGCGTCATATCGCTTCAACAGGAGGATGTGATTATGTTGAACTATGATCTTTCGCCTTTCTATCGCTCCACCGTCGGCTTCGATCGTCTGCTTTCGATACTCGACAAAGTGGCGGGGGGCGAACAGAATGCTCCGACCTATCCCCCCTACAACATCGAGCGCACCGGCGAGAACGCGTATCGCATCACGCTGGCGGTCGCCGGATTCGGCGAAAACGAACTCGCCGTCGACACCCGCGAGAACACGCTGACCGTGCGCGGCGCCAAGGACGCGCAACAGAAGGACGGCGGCGAAAAGCGCGAAATGCTCTATCAGGGCATCGCCGCGCGAGCCTTCGAGCGCCGATTCCATTTGGCCGACCATGTGACGGCGACGGGCGCGCACTGCGAGAACGGATTGCTGCACGTCGATCTCGTGCGCGAAGTTCCCGAAGCGCAGAAGCCGCGCACGATCCCAATCCAGACCGTCGGCAAGACGATCGACGTCGCTCCCGCGGCCAAGGAGGCCGCCTGACGCCGATCGGCCGGAGCCGGCCGAGCAAATGTCACGGGCGCCCCTCGCGGGCGCCCTTTTTCGTTCAATCCAACGGCGTCACCGGCAGATCGTTCACCACCTTCGACTTTGCCGGCGCAGGCGCAGGCGCATCGGACGTTTCCGCGGGCGGCGGCGACTTCGCCGCCACGACGCTCGCCGGCGCGTCGGCCTTGACGGCCTGCGACGGGGGCGGGTTCGCGGCGGCGGGTTCGGCGGCCTTTTCCGGCGCCGCCGGATTGGTCGCCTTGGCGGCCGGCGCAGGCGCCGCGGTCTTGCGCTTGGCGTCGGACGGCCTGGGTTTGGGTTTTTCGATCAGATCGGACGACGTCGCCGGCGCGCCGCCGGGACCGAGAATGACGGTCGGCTTCGCCGCCTCGTCGCTGCGGGCGAATTGGTCGCGGGCCGCCGGGCGCGGCTCTGGGCCGGCGCCGGGAAGATCGAACGCCTCGCCCGGCGCCCGGCGATCGACGATCACGCCCGGCGGGCGCGGCGGCGAACCCCGCAAATCGGATTCCTCCTGATCCCAAGCGCCGGGAGCGGCGTCGCGCCAGCGCGCCGGCCGGGAGCGAAAGCGCTGCATGATGCGCCCGGTCTCGGCGTCGATCACCAGGCGCTCGGAGTCGCCTCGCGCGACCACGACATCGGCGAGATAGACATCGCCGCGACGGACCACGGGGCCGGTCAGCGTGTAGCCGCTGGCGTCGAGCCGGCGCTCGATCTCATAGGACGAGGGACCGCCGCCAAAGAACGAAAACAGGCCCTGCGCCTTCGCCGCAGGCGATATCGCAAGGAGGACCGCGGCCGCCGCCGCGAAATGCGCGAACCGACTCAGCGTCCGCGCGGCGCTCTGACTGTCGACCATGCTCACGAACTCCCTTACGACGCCTCAGCCCGCCAACTCTTCGCTAAGAATTGCGGCGGCGATGCGGCGAGCGCCAGCGCGTCGGCGGCCGTGCCTGCGGCGACCGGAAAGGCGGATACGCGACGCTCGAAAATCTCGCCGAGCCGCGCCTCGGCGCGCGGCGCAATCGTCGGCGTCGTAGGCCGGCGCATCGACGCGACTGGATCGGACGATCGCCTCGAGAATCTCCGGCGCCGCGCCCGCGCCATTATCGCTTGCGAAGTACATTCGCCCGGGCCTCGTGGGCGCCGGCGCCGCAACTCGATTTCATGCTCGGCCGGCGATCTCTCGGCAATCTCCGGAATTTAAGCGGGCTAGCAAAAAAACTCGCTTCGACGCGCCGCCGCGTCTTGTATCCCGAGGGCGTTTCTGGCAAGGTCAGGCGAGATAGGACAGTCGTGCTGACCATTTACGGGTCGGACCGACGCGAGGCGAAGAGCGATGTCGGACGCACCGATCAAAATGGATCGAAAAAAACCCGCCGCGTGAAGCCGTTACGGCCGTCACGCGATCGCAGCCGCATTTGTCCGATATAAGCCAGCAAATACTTGACGAACGACGGTCGGATTGGAGCGCGACCGTGCGGGGGAGTGGAGAGATGAACGCCAGGGCCCAAGAAACCCAACACGGCCGCGACGCGCTCGACGCTTCGCCCGCCCTCGCGACCAGCGCCCCGGCTGCGCTCGGCGCCGATCCCTTGCTGCCGCGCGCGCAGGGTCTTTACGATCCGGCGCGCGAGCGCGATTCGTGCGGCGTCGGCGTCGTGGCCGACATGATGGGCCGCAAGTCGCACGCCATTCTGCAAAAGGGCTTGCAGATTCTCGTCAATCTCGACCATCGCGGCGCCGTTGGCGCCGACCCGGCGCTCGGCGACGGCTGTGGCGTGCTGACGCAAATTCCGCACGAGTTCTTCGCACGCGAATGGGAAAACCTCGGCCTGAAGTTGCCCAAGCCCGGCCATTACGCCGTCGGACAATTCTTCATGCCGCGCGACGCGGCGGCGCGCGCCGAAATCGAAGCGATCGTCGAGGAGACCGTCGCCGCCGAAGGGCACATCCTCATCGGCTGGCGCGACATTCCCGTCGACAATTCGGGCCTCGGCGAGCGGGTGAAGGCGGTCGAGCCGGTTCAGCGGCAACTCTTCATCGGACGCCGTCCGAATATCGTCGACGAAGACGCTTTCGAGCGCAAGCTGTTCATCCTGCGCAAGGTCGTCTCCAGTCGCGTCTACGCGGCCGGCGGCGAGCGCATGGCCGAATATTATCCCGTCTCGCTGTCGTGCCGCACGATCGTCTACAAGGGCATGGTGCTGGTGCGCCAACTCGCGCCCTATTACAAGGATCTGCTCGATCCGCGCTTCAAGACCGCGCTCGCGCTGGTGCATCAGCGTTTCGCCACCAACACCTTCCCGTCCTGGCGGCTCGCCCATCCCTATCGCTTGGTCGCCCACAACGGCGAGATCAACACGCTGCGCGGCAACGTCAACTGGATGGCGGCGCGCCAGGCGAGCGTCGATTCCGAATTGTTCGGCAACGATATCTCGAAGCTGTGGCCGATCTCCTACGAAGGCCAATCGGACACGGCCTGCTTCGACAACGCGCTCGAATTCCTCGTGCGCGGCGGTTACTCGCTCGCCCACGCCATGATGATGCTGATCCCGGAAGCCTGGGCCGGCAATCCGCTGATGGACGAGGAGCGGCGCGATTTCTACGAATATCACGCCGCGCTGATGGAGCCGTGGGACGGCCCGGCCGCCATGGCGTTCACCGACGGGCGCCAGATCGGCGCGACGCTCGACCGCAACGGCTTGCGCCCGGCCCGCTACTTCGTCACCGACGACGGCCTGTTCGTGCTCGCCTCCGAAATGGGCGTGCTGCCCGTTCCCGAGGAAAGCATCGTCGCCAAGTGGCGCTTGCAACCCGGCAAGATGCTGCTCGTCGATCTGACAGAGCGTCGCATCGTCTCCGACGCCGAGATCAAGCAGTCGTTGTCGCGCGCCAATCCCTATCGGCTGTGGCTCGAAAAGACTCAGATCGTGCTCGAGGATCTCAATCCCGTCGAGCCGCGCGCCTCGCGCACCGACGTCTCCCTGCTCGATCGCCAGCAGGCCTTCGGCTATTCTCAGGAAGATCTCGCCTTCCTGCTCTCGCCGATGGCGACGACGGGCCAGGAGGCGGTCGGCTCGATGGGCGCCGACACGCCGATCTCGGCGCTGTCGGACAAGTCGAAGCTGCTCTACACCTACTTCAAGCAAAACTTCGCGCAGGTGACGAACCCGCCGATCGATCCGATCCGCGAGGAGCTCGTCATGAGCCTCGTCTCGTTCATCGGGCCGCGGCCGAACCTGTTCGATCTCGCGGGCGCCGCCCGGCGCAAGCGGCTGGAAGTGCGTCAGCCGATTCTGACCAACGAGGATCTGGAAAAGATCCGCTGCATCGGTCATTTCGAGGATTCCTTCGACACCAAGACGCTCGACGTCACCTATGCCGTCGAACGGCGGGCCGCGGGGATGGAAGAGGCGCTGCAGCGCCTTTGCGAACGCGCCGAAGCCGCCGTGCTCGGCCGCTACAACATCATCATCCTCTCCGACCGGATGGTCGGGCCGGATCGCATACCGATCCCGGCCCTGCTCGCCACCGCGGCGGTGCATCACCACCTCATCCGCAAGGGGCTGCGCACGTCGGTCGGTCTGGTCGTCGAAACCGGCGAAGCGCGCGAAGTTCACCACTTCGCCTGCCTGGCGGGTTACGGCGCGGAGGCGATCAATCCCTATCTCGCCTTCGAGACGCTGACCGCGATGGCGAAGGAACTGCCCGAGGAAATCGGCGCTTACGAATTCCTCAAGCGCTATATCAAGGCGATCGACAAGGGCCTGCTCAAGGTCATGTCGAAGATGGGCATTTCGACCTACCAGTCCTATTGCGGCGCGCAGATCTTCGACGCGGTCGGTCTGTCGCGGGCCTTCGTCGAAAAGTTCTTCTTCGGCACGGCGACGCGGATCGAAGGCGTGGGCCTCGGCGAGATCGCCGAAGAAACCACGCGGCGCCACGCCGAGGCTTTCGGCGAATCGCCGGTGTTGCGCACGGCGCTGGACGTCGGCGGCGAGTACGCCTATCGCCTGCGCGGCGAGGCCCACTGCTGGACGCCGCAAACCGTCTCCCTGCTGCAACACGCGGCGCGCGCAAACGCGAGCGACAAGTACGAGGCCTACGCCAAGCTGCTCAACGAGCAGAGCGAGCATCTCCTGACGATTCGCGGCCTGTTCCGTCTGCGCGAGGCCGCCGAGGACGGCCGTCAGGCCGTGCCCCTCGGCGAAGTCGAAGCCGCCGCCTCGATCGTCAAGCGCTTCTCGACCGGCGCCATGTCGTTCGGCTCGATCTCGCGCGAGGCGCACACCACGCTCGCGATCGCGATGAACCGCATCGGCGGCAAGTCGAACACCGGCGAAGGCGGCGAAGAGCCCGACCGATTCAAGCGCATGGCCAACGGCGACTCGATGCGTTCGGCGATCAAGCAGGTCGCTTCGGGCCGCTTCGGCGTGACGGCGGAATATCTCGTCAATTCCGACATGATGCAGATCAAGATGGCGCAGGGCGCCAAGCCCGGCGAAGGCGGGCAATTGCCGGGCCACAAGGTCGACGCGGTGATCGCCAAGGTGCGCCACTCGATGCCGGGGGTCGGCCTGATCTCGCCGCCGCCGCACCACGACATCTATTCGATCGAGGACTTGAAGCAGCTCGTCTTCGATCTCAAGAACGTCAATCCGAAGGCGAAGGTTTCAGTCAAGCTCGTCTCCGAAATCGGCGTCGGCACGGTCGCGGCGGGCGTCGCCAAGTGCAAGGCCGATCATGTGACGATCTCCGGCTTCGAAGGCGGCACCGGCGCTTCGCCGCTGACTTCGATCAAGCACGCGGGCTCGCCATGGGAGATCGGCCTGGCCGAAACCCACCAGACCCTGGTGATGAACGGCTTGCGTTCGCGTATCAGCGTGCAGATCGACGGCGGCGTGCGCACCGGACGCGACGTCGTGGTGGGCGCGCTGCTCGGCGCCGACGAATTCGGCTTCTCCACCGCGCCGCTGATCGCCGCCGGCTGCCTCATGATGCGCAAGTGTCATCTCAACACCTGTCCCGTCGGCGTCGCCACACAGGACCCCGTGTTGCGCAAGCGCTTCGTCGGCCAGCCCGAGCACGTCATCAACTATTTCTTCTTCGTCGCCGAGGAGGCGCGCGCCCTGATGGCCGCGATGGGCTATCGCTCTTTCGATGAATTGATCGGCCAGAGCCAGATGCTCGACAAGGCCTCGCTCGTCGCCCAAGCCAAGGCGCGCGGGCTCGATTTCTCGAAGCTGTTCTACAAGCCGACGCCGTGGCCGAGCGACACGATCCACCATTGCACCGAGCAGGATCACGGACTCGATCACGTGCTCGACCGCCGCCTGATAGCCCAGACGCGGGACGCCGTGGAGCGCGGCAAGCACGTCCGGCTGGAGATGGCGATCCGCAACACGGATCGCTCGGCCGGCGCCATGCTGTCGGGCGAAATCGCGCGGCGCTACGGCCACGCGGGCCTGCGCGACGAAGCGATCCACATCAAGTTCAAAGGGACGGCCGGCCAGAGTTTCGGCGCCTTCCTCGCCAAGGGGGTGACGCTCGAACTGGAGGGCGACGCCAACGACTATGTCGGCAAAGGCCTGTCGGGCGGGCGCATCGTCGTCTATCCGCCCAAGGAGGCGGTCCAGCTCGTTCCCGAGCGTTCGATCATCGTCGGCAACACCGTGCTCTACGGCGCCATCGCCGGCGAGTGCTATTTCCGCGGGGTCGCGGGCGAACGCTTTGGCGTGCGCAATTCCGGCGCCGTCGCCGTCGTCGAGGGCGCGGGCGATCACGGCTGCGAATACATGACCGGCGGCGTCGTCGTCGTCATCGGCGAAACCGGCCGCAATTTCGCCGCCGGCATGTCCGGCGGCATCGCCTACGTGCTCGACGAATCCGGCGATTTCGCCGAGCGCTGCAACCTGTCGATGGTCGAACTGGAGCCGGTGGCCGCGGAAGAAGAGGTCATGCAGCGCCACCTTCATTCCGGCGGCGATCTGCAAGGCCACGGCCGCGTCGACGTGATGAGCGACATGAGCCGCTTCGACGCGGAGCGCCTTCACCAATTGATCGCCAATCACGCGCGCTACACCGGTTCGGCGCGGGCGCGCGAAATCCTGGAGAACTGGGAGGCGACGCTGCCCAAATTCCGCAAGGTGATGCCGGTCGAGTATCGCCGCGCGCTCGCCGAGTTGGCGGCGAGCCGATCGAAGGAGGTTTTGCTGGCGGCGGGGGAGTGATTGAGACCCCTCTCCCGTTCGCGGAAGAGGGCTGGGGTGAGGGTCGTGGACAATCGACTGACGCCAGTGGCGCGAGAATTGCGGCGGAATCAGACGTCGGCGGAAAGAAACCTTTGGAAGGCGATCCATGCGCGCAAGCTAAAGGGGTTTCGATTTCGCCGACAAGCGATCCTGTGCGGCTTCGTTGTCGACTTCGCGTGTTACGAGGCCCGTCTCGTTGTCGAAGCGGACGGCGCCGCGCATTCGACAGAAGCGGAAGCCGAAAGGGATGCGCGAAGGGATGCGATGTTGAAGGCGAACGGCAATTCGGTATTGAGGTTCACGAATGACGAGGTTTTTCATAACATCGACCACGTCTTGGAAACGACGCGTCTGAAACTGAATGAACTTCGACCGCGGGTAACGGCCGTCTGGCCCCAGAAAGGCGCGAAAATCCCCTCCCCCTTGTGGGGGAGGGGGAAGAAGGGCGAGCGAATCCCCTCCCCGCAAGGGAGGGGGAAGAAGGGCGCGGCATGGGCAAGGTGACGGGTTTTCTCGAGATCGACCGCGTGGATCGGCGCTACGCGCCCGCCTCCGACCGCATTCGCCATTATCGCGAATTCGTCCTGCCGCTGAGCGAGGAAACGACGCGCAATCAGGCCGCGCGCTGCATGAATTGCGGCATTCCCTATTGCCATGTCGGTTGTCCCGTGAACAACCAGATCCCGGATTGGAACGATCTGGTCTATCGCGGCGACTGGCGGGAGGCGGCGCGCAACCTGCACAGCACGAACAATTTTCCCGAATTCACCGGCCGCGTCTGTCCGGCGCCGTGCGAGGCTTCGTGCACGCTCAACATTCAGGATGCGCCGGTCACGATCAAGACGATCGAATGCGCGATCGTCGACCGCGCCTGGCAGGAAGGCTGGATCAAGCCCGAGCCGGCGGAGCGCGCGACCGGCAAGCGCGTCGCCGTGGTGGGTTCCGGGCCGGCGGGGCTCGCCTGCGCCCAACAGCTCGCGCGCGCCGGCCATGAAGTTCACGTCTACGAGAAGAACGCCAAGGCCGGCGGCCTGTTGCGTTACGGCATTCCCGATTTCAAGCTCGAAAAGCGTCATGTCGAACGGCGCGTCGAGCAGATGACGGCGGAGGGAATCGTCTTCCGCTGCAACGTCTTCGTCGGGCGCGACGTCAGCGCGAAGTCGCTGGTCGATTGCTACGACGCCGTCGCGCTGGCCGGCGGCGCCGAGGCGCCGCGCGATCTGCCGGCGCCGGGCCGCGACCTCGCCGGCGTTCATTTCGCCATGGATTTCCTGCCCCAGCAGAACCGCCGCGTCGGCGGCGAGCCGATCGGGACCAACGAGCCGATCCTGGCGGGCTGCAAGCACGTCGTCGTCATCGGCGGCGGCGACACCGGATCGGACTGCATCGGCACCTCGATCCGCCAGGGCGCGCTCAAGGTGACGCAACTCGAAATCTTGGCCATGCCGCCCAAGCAGGAAGACAAGATGCTGAACTGGCCGAACTGGCCGCTGAAACTGCGCACTTCATCGAGCCACGAGGAAGGCGCCGAGCGCGATTTCGCGGTGATGACGCGTTCGTTCGTCGGCGAGAACGGCGCCTTGAGCCGAATCGATTGCGTGCGCGTCGACGACCGGATGCAGCCGATCGCGGGCAGCGAATTCGCTTTGAAGGCCGATCTCGTGCTGCTCGCGATGGGCTTCCTCGGGCCGGCGCGCGAGGGGATGCTCGATGAACTCGCCGTCGCGCTCGACGCGCGCGGCAATGTCGCGGCCGACACGACGCGCTACGCCTCCAGCCGTGAAAAGGTCTTCGCTTGCGGCGACATGCGGCGCGGCCAGTCGCTGGTCGTCTGGGCGATCCGCGAGGGGCGCCAATGCGCGGCCGCGATCGACGAGGCGCTGATGGGCGCGACCGTGCTGCCGAGGTGAAGCGCGACGCGTCGCGCCCATCCCTCGAGGCCGGCGCGCGTCAGCTCACGTCGACGACCCTGAAGGTCGTGAGTTCGCCGCCCTCTTCGCGGATCGAGACATATTCGCCCACGCGGAAGACGTGATCGCCGAAGCGATATCCGGCTTCCTCCTCGTCAGGCGCGGCGGCCGATCCGTATTCGAACGCCCAGCTGGAGCCGCCGCGCCCGCCGGGGCGATGCGTCAGAAAGCCGCGTTGCGGCGGTTCGTCGCCCCAGAAGCGATGGACGAAACATTCGCCGCGACGCGCTTTCCAGGCCTCCACGTCGATGCGTCCCGCCTCCGTCAGCGGCGCGGCGAACTCGTAGCCGTGCCGAATCGAACCGTCCGGAAACGCCTTCGAGCGCGCGGCGTGCAGCGTCACCTTCCTCAAGGCGGAACGGACGGTCGCGGTCATAGGCCTCTCCTTCCGACGACGTTTCTTTTCCCGGCGCGGCGAGCCCGCCTCACGCGCAAATCAAAGCAACGTGGCTTTCTTGCCGCTGCGCACGACCATCACCGTGCAGGACGCGTGGCGCACGATGGCGGCGGCGCTCGAGCCTAACAGATAGGTCGCCATCGAGCGCTTGTGCGCGCCCACGACGATGAGATCGGCACGCCATTCCGCGGCCTCGGCCAGCAATTCGGGATAAACGCCGCCGATGCGCACGACGGTCGTGAGCGTCCCCTTCGGCCTGTCGATCGAAGCGGCCATGCGCTCGAGTTGCGATTTCTCGTAAACCCCGAGTTCGTCGTAAACCGTCTGCGGGATCACCGCCATCGGCGAAGCGATGACGATGGGGCTCGTCACGTGGATCAGCCGGATATCCGAGTCGAAGGCCCCGGCCATGCCTACGGCCGCGTCGATCGCCTCCTTGGCGACTTCCGGTTCGGCGACGTCGATGGGCAGCAGGATTTTTCCAAACATGACCGCTCTCCCCGTCGCCGCGCCGACGCCGGCGCCAATAACGCTAAATCATCGATAGAGCTCAAACGATGCCGAGCTCGAGCGACCCGATGGCGCCGGCCGCCCATTCCGCGGCCCGTCGGCGCAATTTCGTCGGTCGCAAGGTTTGCCACGAGCGCCCCGACAGCGCAACACGAGGCCGGCGGTCGCCGGCCCTCGCGCGCTCGCGATCCTCGATCGGCTGGGGAGGAAGCCGCCCGTGGGCCAGTTAAAGCTTTGTTGAGGCTGAATCGAGTTTGGCGAACGAAGCGTGAAAAAGAGCGGTAAAATTGTCGTCGTCCGCTCGCGAGGCGGACGTGAAGAGGACTTGTCATGCGTCGCTTCGCCTCGTCGCTTCTGCCGCTCGCCCTCTTGCTCGGCGCTTCCGGCGCCGACGCGGACGATTTCAATCGAACGAACACCGGCCCCAACGGCGCGGATTTTTCGGGCGTCGAACTCGGCCCGGATCTGGGGGCCGCGCTGGGCTCGGCGAGCTCGGCCAATATCTCCGGTCCCGCCGGAGGCGCGCATATCGGCTATAATTTTCAGGCCAGCCGGGTGGTCGGCGGCGTCGAGGCGGACGGGATGTTCAGCTCGATCCGAAGCGGATCGCTGGGGTCGGCGTCCTTCAGCCAGGATTTCCTCTCCTCCGCGCGCGTCAAGGGCGGCTACGCCTTCGGCGACTTGCTCGCCTACGGCACGCTCGGCTGGGCCTGGTCGACGACGGATTATCACTTCCTCGGCGCGTCCAGCGACGAGACCGTCAGGGGCGTCGCCTTCGGGCTGGGCGCCGAATACGCGCTCACGCGCAACGTTTCGCTGCGGGCCGAGTTGCTGCGCTACGACTTCGGCGGCGCGACCTATTCGACGCCTTTCGCGTCGCAGACGCTGACGACGACGACCAACGTGGTGCGCATCGGCGCGAGCGTGCATTTCTGACCGGTGCGCGCCGGGGGAATCGAACGCGCCGCCCCGATCGCCGGCGCATCGGCGCGCGCGCCCTAACGGCCGGTCTGCGCGCGATGGCGCAGGAACGCGTCGGCGAGAACGCAGGCGACCATCGCCTCGCCCACCGGCGTCGCCCGGATGCCGACGCACGGGTCGTGCCGGCCCTTGGCGACGATCTCGGTTTCCTCGCCCGAGCGCGTGATCGTGCGGCGCGGCGACAGAATCGACGAGGTCGGCTTGACCGCGAAGCGCGCGACGATCGGCTGGCCGGTGGCGACGCCGCCGAGGATTCCGCCGGCGTGGTTGGAGAGGAACCTCGGTCGGCCATCCGCGCCCGCGCGCATTTCGTCGGCGTTTTCTTCGCCCGAAAGCTCCGCCGCGGCGAAGCCGTCGCCGATCTCCACGCCCTTGACCGCATTGACGCTCATCAGCGCGCTCGCCAGCTCGCTGTCGAGTTTGCCGTAGATCGGCGCGCCCCAACCGGCCGGAACGCCCTCGGCGACGATCTCGACCACCGCGCCGACCGAAGAGCCGGCCTTTCGCACTTTGTCGAGATAATCGGCGAAGCGCGCCGCCGCCTCGGCGTCGGGACAGAAGAACCGATTGCGGGCCGCCTCGTCCCAGTCCCAGCGCGCGCGGTCGATCTTCAGCTTGCCCATCTGGACGAGCGCACCGCGAATCGTCACGCCGGGCACGACCTTGCGGGCGATCGCCCCGGCGGCGACGCGGGCCGCCGTCTCGCGCGCCGAGGCGCGCCCGCCCCCGCGATAGTCGCGAATGCCGTATTTGACTTCGTAGACGTAATCGGCGTGGCCGGGCCGATACTTGTCCTTGATGTCGCCGTAGTCCTTCGGGCGCTGATCGACGTTTTCGATGAGGACGGCGATCGGCGCGCCCGTCGTCACCTGCCGGCCGCTGCGCTCGTCGATCACGACTCCGGAGAGAATGCGCGCCTCGTCCGGCTCGCGCCGCTGCGAGGTGAAGCGCGAAGTTCCCGGACGGCGCCGGTCGAGATCGGCCTGGATGTCGGCGACATCGAGCGGGATCAGGGGCGGACAGCCGTCGACGACGCAGCCGATTCCCGCTCCGTGGCTTTCGCCGAAGGTGGTCACGCGAAAGAGATGGCCGAAGCTGTTATGGGACATGCGCTACGCTCCTGCACTTCTTACGGAGCCGCCGCTCCGGCGTCAAACCGTGTGACGGCCGCCCCGCGCCGCCGAGGTTCGGCAGGGCGGCCGGCCGACTCGACAAGGCTGCGTCACAAAGCCGCGATCAAAAACGAAGCCGCGTAGACGAGGCGAAGGGCGAACTCGCGCATTGTTCATCGCCAATTCAGGTTCGATTGGCCATTATAGACGCGAGTCGTTGACTATGTTCGCAGACTCGCAATGGAGAAACAAAATGCTGAAGACGCTTGCCGCAATCGGCCTGGGGGCCGCTCTCATTCTCGCGCCCGTCGCCACCATGGCGCAGACCGCCGCGCCGGCCCCGGCCGCCATGCCGGCGAAACCGGTGGTCCACCATAAGGTAGTCCATCATAAGGTAGTCCATCATAAGGTAGTCCATCATAAGATGGTCCATCATAAGATGGTCCATCATAAGGTGGTCCACCATAAGGTGAAGCCAATGGCCAAGAAGCCGATGCCGGCGCCGGCCCCCGCCGCCACGCCGCAAGGCTGAGCCTGATTCGCGTCCACGCGCGAACCTCGGACGCCGGCGAGGAGCCATGCGGCCGAGGGGCGAAATCGGACGGCCGCTTTCGCTCGACGGGCGAGGCGGCCGTTTCCGTTCGAGAACGGATCGGTCCGCGCCTGCGGGCGAAGGCGCGCCGCTTGGCGATGAAGCGCGGCGAGGCTTCGTCCCAATGATCGAGCGCCCATTGCGACGCCGCGAGCGGCTGTCCCTAGGCGGCGACGATCGGGCGCAAGGCTTCGTCGACGTTGAGGGCGGCGATCTCGTCGTCTCGAACCCGAGATCGTCATGACGGCCGGGGCGGACGCGCGCGACGGCTACGCCTTCCCCCACAGCGCCCGCGCGACGCCGACGAGCAGTCCCGCTCCAGACGCCAGCAGCAGCGCCAGCGCCAGCCGCTCGAACGCCTTTTCGCCGAAGCGGCGACAGAGCCGCGCGCCGAAATAGGAAGGGATCAGCATCGCCGGCGCGACCAGGGCGAACAGGCGAAACGCCGTCGCGTCGAGGGTTCCCGTGCTGGCGTAGGCGCAGAGCGTCAGGACATGCATGGATATATTGTAGGCCTGCAGCGTCGCGCGCCTCAGATCGCGCTTCCAGCCGCGCCATTGCGTCCAGATCGCCGGCGCCGTCCCCGACAAGCCGGCCAGGCCTCCGAGCGCGCCGCCGACCAGGCCGGCGAAGGCGTCGAGGCCGCGGCCGCCCGCCTTGACGCGCGGGGGTTCGCGCACAGCCAAGCCGAAGAGGGCGTAAAGCGTCAGCGCCGTCCCGATCGCCAGCTTGAAGCGCAGGGGATCGGCGTTGTGCAGCAGGAACACGCCGACCGGCACGCCGAGCGCGCCGCCGACGACGAGCGGCGCGACGCGCCCGAGATCGAAGCCGCGGCGCGCCGAAGCGAGGCTCGCCACCTGCCCGAGCAGCGCGCCGAACACCGCGAGCGGCGCGGCGATCTGCGGCGGCAGCGCCCAGGCCCACAGAGCCATCGCGACGAGGGAGAAGGCGAAGCCGGAAAGCCCTTCGACAAACCCCGCCAGGGCCGCGCCCAGCGCCACCGCGCCGATCAGCAGCCAGGAATCAGGCATCGCCCCTCAGCTCACGACCCGCCGCGGCGCTTCAACGCGGCTCGGCGGATCGCGCTCAAGGTCGTCGTCGGCGTGATCGCCTCCGGGTCCACTTTCACGTGCAGGATCGCCGGCTTGCCCGAGGCAAGCGCGCGCGCGAAGGCGGGCAGGAATTCTCCCGTCTCCTCGACCGTTTCCCCATGGCCGCCGAACGCGCGCGCAAGGGCGGCGAAATCGGGATTGCGCAACTCGGTCGCGCTGATCCGGCCGGGATATTCGCGCTCCTGATGCATGCGGATGGTGCCGTACATGCCGTTGTCGACCACGATGACGACGATCGCCAAGCCGTATTGCGCGGCGGTGGCGAATTCCTGCCCGTTCATGAGAAAATCGCCGTCGCCGGAAAAGGCGACGACCGTGCGCTCCGGGAACGCCCGCTTGGCGGCGACCGCGGCGGGCACGCTGAAGCCCATCGAGCCGGACGTCGGCCCGAGCTGCTGATTGAAATGGCGAAAGCGCAGAAAGCGGCCCGGCCAGATGGCGAAATTGCCGGCGCCGTTGGTGAAGAACGCGTCGGGCGCCGCCTCGCGCAACGCCAGCATGATCTCACCGAGCTGCACGCGCCCCGGATTGGCCGGCGCCGCATCGCTCCAGGCGAGGTATTCGGCGCGCGCCGCGCGGGCGGCTTCGCTCCACAAAATCGCGTTCGGCGGCTGAAGGCCTTCGAGCGCGGCCGAGAACGCCGGCGGCGTGGCGACGACGCCGAGGCGCGGATGATAGACGCGGCCGATCTCCAGCGCATCGGGGTGGACGTGGACCAGCGTTTGGCGAGGCTGGGGAATCGCGAACAGCGTGTAGCCTTGCGACGGCGTTTCCGACATACGCTCGCCGATCAGGAGAACGAGATCGGCCGCCTCGATCCTCGCCTTGAGTTTCGGGCTCGGGCCGACGCCGATCTCGCCGACGTAGTTGGGATGGCCGTTGTCGACGAGGCTGGCGCGGCGGAACGAAGCCGCGACGGGCAGATCGAACCGTTCGGCGAAGCGCATGAAGGCGGCGCCCGCGCGCTCGCTCCAGCCGCCGCCGCCGATGACGGCGATCGGGTTCTCGGCCGCCCACAGCATCTTCTGCAATTCGGCCATTTGCGTCTGGCCGGGCCAGATCGCCGCCGGCTCGACGCGCGGCGCGTCGGCGACATGAGCCGCTTCCCTCAGAACGTCCTCGGGAAGCGCGACGACGACCGGGCCGGGGCGCCCCTGCATCGCCGTGTGGAACGCGCGCTGCATGATCTCAGGGATGCGCGCGGGATCCTCGACCTCGGTCGCCCATTTGGCGGCGGAGCCGAAAAAGGCGCGGTAGTCCATCTCCTGAAAGGCGCCGCGCCCCTTCATCGCGCGCTCGATCTGGCCGACCAGCAGGATCATCGGCGCGGAGTCCTGTTCGGCGATGTGGACGCCGTGGGCGGCGTTGGTCGCGCCCGGCCCGCGCGACACGAAGCAGACGCCCGGCCGGCCGGTGAGGCGCCCCTCGGTCAGCGCCATCATCGCCGCGCCCGCTTCCTGGCGGCAGACGGTGACCGCGAGCGGCGCGTCGCGCAGCGCGTCGAGCGCGGCGAGATAGGATTCGCCCGGCACGCAATAGACGCGCTCGACGCCCTGGGCGACGAGCTGATCGACGAGGATTTGTCCGCCGGTTCGCGCGGGCGCGGCTTGCATCACGAAACGCTCCTCTTGCAGGAATCAGAATGCGCGCCTGTTTGGCAGGAAGGCGCGGGGGGCGCAAGCGGGCGCGGGGGGCGGCGTTGGAATCGCCCTGGCGCCGTTTTCCGGCGCGAGGATTTGCTTTCAAAGGCTTGCGTGACGATTTTCCGCCGCGTCGTCGCTGATCAAGGCACGGCTCGCGGAGGCGGGCGCGGCCCGGCGCTGTGAATTGGTTATAAACATACTGTTATTGTACTTTAGTCTGACATTGTCAAGATATTTTTTTGTCCGCGTATTGACAATGTCTGGATTGCGTGGCAACCTTGAAATGTGCGCGACGACATTCATAAGAAAGTGCCCCGGCCAGCGGCGGTGCAGACGTGGATTAGGCGGTCCATCAACGATGCTGATCGCTTGAACGACCGTTCGCTTCAAGCCTTGAACGACGCAATTATCGATACTTGGAAGCGTGAGATTTCTCCATCGTTTCTCCGCGGCTTGCAAAAGGAGATCACCGGCCTGTTTCGAACGCTTGACAACGTCGAGTCGCCCCGCGATGTCGGCGGACGTGGCGGGCACTGGGAATACGAGATTCTTTCGGAGACTAAGCGTTTCGTCGCAGCGGGACAGCCGCTGCGGATTCCGACGAAGCCGCCCGGGTAAAACGGGATGATGCCGCCCGGGGTTACGAGATGATGCCGCCCACCGTAACGGAATGATGCCGCCCGGGTCGCGCGTCTCTCTGGCCGTTGG
>JBEKAL010000038.1:0-19410 GCA_050015935.1 Roseiarcus sp. | reverse complement strand
CGCCGCCTCGCTCGGAGACGCGCGGACCGAAACAAGGTTTCAGGGGCCGCGCAGTCAGAGACGCCCGTACCTTTGAAAACAGCTTTCGAGACTTTGGCGTGGAGAGGGCGCATATCTCGCCCCGGAGTCGTCTCTGCTGACTTGCCGCAAAATGCATCGCCGGCAAAGCCCCGAAAGCAGGCGGTAATTCGGCCTCTTCGGCGTCTGAGTACTATGTAATATCAAATACTTAAGTCGTGGCGGAGGGGGCGGGATTCGAACCCGCGATACGGTTTCCCGTATACACACTTTCCAGGCGTGCGCCTTCGGCCGCTCGGCCACCCCTCCGCGACGCGCGTTTTCGCGCGAAGAGCGCGCATATCACCGCGCATGGCCCACGCGCAAGTCGACGCGCCGCTCGCCGCGGCGTGGACAGAGCGCGAGGCTTTGCGTAAGACGAGGCGGCTTGGGCCTCGCGCGAGATTGCGGCGTGTTCCGATTGCTGTTCCGCTTCGTCGGCCTGATTCTGCTCGCCGGCGCCTTCGCCGCCGCGGTCATCGACGGCGCTCGCTCCCTCGCCGCCCAGCAAGTCGCGCTGACGACGATGGGCGTGGCGCTCGATTACGCCTTTCCCAGTAAATTCCCGCTGCTGCAACCGTTCGTCGAGAAGCGGCTGCACCCGCTGTTGTGGGACCCGGTTCTTGTCGCGATCCTCTCGGCACCGGCCTTTGTCGACATGGCCGCGCTCGGGTTTTGCCTGTTCTATTTCGTTCGCCCTCGCCCGCCCGGGATCGGCGCCTCGAGCCGGGCCCGCTGAGACGCCCCCGCGGGTAACATGTAACAAACGGCGCCATCCGCGCGACTTAAGCGCCGCAACCATTCAGGAGTCGACCATGGCGAGCTTCCTTGCCGACAAAGCGCGCGTCGTTTCGCTTTCCGAGGCCCTGCCGGGCCGTTCGCAGCCGATCGCCGCCGCGCACGAGCATTTCGTCAACGGCCGTCCGCTCAAAGGCCCCTATCCCGCGGGAGTCGAAACGGCGATTTTCGCCATGGGCTGCTTCTGGGGCGCCGAGCGCAAATTCTGGCAGGCGGGCGAGGGCGTCTTTGTCACCGCCGTCGGCTATTGCGGCGGCTTCACGCCCAATCCGACCTACGAGGAGGTCTGCGGCGGACGCACGGGCCATGCCGAAGCGGTGCTGGTCGCCTTCGATCCGGGAAAAATCGCCTACGACGAGCTGCTGCGAATCTTCTGGGAAGGCCACGATCCGACGCAGGGCATGCGCCAGGGGAACGACGTCGGCGCGCAATACCGATCGGCGATCTACGCGACGACGCCCGGCCAATTGGCGGCGGCGCGCCGATCCGCGGCGATGTTCGGCGAGGCGCTGAAGGCGAAGGGTTACGGCGCGATCACCACCGAGATCGCCGAGGCCGGGCCGTTCTATTTCGCGGAAGGCTATCACCAGCAATATCTGGCCAAGAATCCGGGCGGCTATTGCGGCCTCGGCGGGACCGGAGTCTCCTGTCCGATCGGCGTCGGCGCCGCCTAAACGCCTTCGCTGAAGCGATAGCCGATCCCCGATTCGGTGCGGATGATCGCGGGCGCCGAAGGGTCGCGCTCGATCTTGTTGCGCAACTGACCGACGAAGACGCGTAAGTATTGCGTATCGTCCTTGTGCGCGGGGCCCCAGACCGCGGTGAGGATCTGGCTGTGCGTCATCACGCGCCCGGCGGCGCCGGCGAGCACACACAAAAGATCGTATTCGCGCGGCGTCAGTTTGATCGCGGCGCCGCCGCGCGTGACCAACCGCTTGTCCATGTCGATCGTCAGGCCGTCGATCTCGACGCGCGTCTTCGGCGCGGCGCCGGTCTTGGCGTGGCGGAGCGCGGCGCGCAGGCGCGCCAGCAATTCGCCGATCGCAAAGGGCTTTTCGACATAGTCGTCGGCGCCCAGATCGAGCGCCGCGATCTTTTCGACTTCGCGGTCGCGCGCGGAAAGAACGACGATCGGCGCCGGCGTGAATTGCCGCGCCGCGACGATCACGTCTTTGCCGTCCATGTCGGGAAGCCCCAGGTCGAGGACGATGAGGTCCGGGGCCGCGTTGGCCATCAGGCGCAGCGCCTCGTGACCCGTCGCGGCGTGCAGCGCGACATAGCCCGAAGCTTCGAGCGCGGGGCGCAGAAATCGCAAGATCTGCGGCTCGTCGTCGACGATGAGAATGCGCGCGCCGTTCATGGCGCCGCCTTCGCGATTTCCGGCGTCTCGGCGGCCGGCATCGCGATGACGATGCGCGTGCCGCGCCGTCGCGCCGCCGGGCTCTCCGCCCAGATCCTCCCGCCCATCGCCTCGATCAGGCCGCGGCTGATGGAAAGGCCGAGGCCGGTGCCGGTCTTGCGCCCGTCGGGCCGCCCTCCGCGATAGAATTTCTCGAAAATGCGGTCGAGGTCGGCCGGCTTGACGCCCGGTCCTTCGTCGGTGACGGAAAGCAACACCGAGGCGCCGTCGCGCCGCGCGTGAATGCTGACCCGCCCGCCTCCGCCGTATTTCTGCGCGTTGTCGAGCAGGTTGAACAGAACCTGTTCGAGGAGGTTGGCGTCGCCGCGCATGAACGGCAGATCGCGCGCCAGACTGGTCGAAAAGGCCTGCCCGGCAAACGCCTTGCTCGCGCGCTCGACCGCCGCGCGCACGATTTCGGCGACATCGACGAAATCGCTCTTCGGCCGCAAGGCGCCGGCCTCGATCCGCGACATGTCCAGGAGATTGGCGATGAATCGCGTCAGGCGGCTGGCTTCTTCCTCGATCGAGGCGAGCAGGTCGTGGCGCTGCTCGACGGGCATCGCGTCGCCGAACTTCTGCAGCGTCGTCACCGCGCCGGTGATCGTCGCCAGCGGCGTGCGCAAGTCGTGCGACAACGAGGCCAGCAAGGTCGTCCGCAACTTCTCGTTCTCCTCCAGCGCCACGGTGCGCACGGATGCCTTGACCAGGATCGAGCGGTCGATCGCGATCGCCGCTTGTTCGAGAATGAGGTTGAACGCGTGCTCGAGCGTCGGCGAAAGCGGGGCGACGGCGTCGGCCGGCTCGAAGCCGCAGACGCCGACGACGCCGCGCGCGGTGACCAGCGGGCGGAACTGGAAACGCACGTTCGGCAAGGTGTCGGTCTTCCAGCCCGCCGCCTCGCTTTTCTCGAACGCCCAGCGCGCCGCGCCGGTTTCGCCCGCGTCGAGCGCGTCGATGGGCGGCCAGGCGGAGCTGAGGACGAGATCGCCGTCCTCGGGCAGCAGCATCACGACGCAGCGCGCGTTGAGCGTCTTCTGCGCATAGACGGTCGCCGCCTGCAATATGTCGTCGAGCTCGACGGCGCCGGAAAGCTTGCGCGAGAGTTCGAACAACGAACGCGTCGCCTGGGCGCTTTCGCGCGCCAGACGCTCTTGGTCGCGCGCGCGGCCGGCGAGCCAGCCGACGAGAATGGCGGCGATGAGGAAAACGGCGAGCGCGAAAAATTCATGCGGCTCGTTGGCGCTGAATTCATATCGCGGCTCGATGAAGAAGAAATCGTAGGCAAGAAAGGAAAGGATGGCCGCCGTGATCGCGGAGCGCAGGCCAAAGCGCACGGCGCAGAGCAGCACCGCGATCAGGAAGATCATCGACAGATTGGGCAGGCGCAGCCACAGGTTGAGCAATTCGCCGACGCCGGCCGCCGCGGCGACCGAGGCGACCGCCGCGAGCAGGTCGATCGGCAGATCTTGCGCGAATCCCGCGCCGGGCCGCCATCGACTGGTCGTCTCGCGGGGCTTGTCCCCGGTGACGACATGCACGCCGATGAGAACGGCGCGCCGCACCAGCGCCTCCGACAGGGAGCGGCCGGCAAGACGGCCGAGAAAGCCGGCCCGCGAGCGTCCGACGACGATCTGGGTGATGTTCTCGTGCTGTGCGTAGAGCAGGATTTCGGCGGGAAGGTCATGTCCGACCAGTCGCGAGACTTCGGCGCCGAGACTTTCCGCGAGGCGCAGAGCGTCGTCGACGTGCTTGGCGCTCTTGCCGGGGGCGTCGCCGTATCCCGGCGCATCGACGGTCACCGCGACCCAGCTGGCGTTGAGGCCGGTGGCGAGGCGGCTCGCGGCGCGCACGACGTCCATCGACAGCGCGTCCGGGCCGACGCAAACGAGCAGGCGCTCGGCGGTTTCCCAGGGGCCCTCGATCGCGTTCTGGCGCAGCTGTTCGACCATCTGGTCGTCGACCCGCGCCGCCGTCCGACGGAGCGCGATTTCGCGCAGCGCCGTGAGATTGCGCAGGGTGAAGAATTTCTGCTGCGCGAGCTTCGCCGTTTCCGGAAGATAGACCTTGCCGTCCTTGAGGCGCTGGATCAGCTCCTCGGAGGTGATGTCGACGAGCACGATGTCGTCGGCGTCGCGCAGCACGATGTCCGGCACGGTCTCGCGCACCGTGACGCCGGTGACGCGCGAGACGACGTCGGCGAGGCTTTCGAGGTGCTGGATGTTGAGCGCGGTCCAGACATCGATGCGGGCGTCGAGCAGTTCCTCGACGTCCTGCCAGCGTTTAGGATGTCGGCTCTCCGGCGCGTTGGTGTGCGCGAGTTCGTCGACGATGATCAGCTTGGGCCTGCGGCGCAAGGCGCCGTCGAGGTCGAACTCCTCGATCTGCCGCTCCTGCCAGCGCACGATGCGGCGCGGCAGGATTTCGAGGCCGCGCGTGAGCGCCTCGGTGTCGCCGCGGGAGTGGGTTTCGACCAGACCGATGACGACGTCGACGCCCTCTTGGCGGAGCAGCCGCGCGCGTTGCAGCATCGCATAGGTCTTGCCGACGCCGGGCGCGGCGCCCAGGAACACCAGCAATCGCCCGCGCTTTTCCTTTTCCGCCAACGCGAGCAGCGCGTCCGGGTCGGGTCGACGCTCAGGGTTTCGCTCGTTGGCCAAAGGACCGCGACTTCGCCGATTGCTGGCGATCACTATAGCGCATGGGAGGGCGTGTTACGCAATAAAACGCTGAGACGAAGGGCAGCGCCGAGAGCGCCAATGGCCGATCTGCGTTAATGGGAAGACGCCAGCCAGGCGACGAACAAGACGGCGGTTGCGCCGATAAAGATCGCCCGCGACACGGCGCGCGCGATTTCCCTCGGCGGTAGGCGGTGGAAATTCACGTCGACCGCCGACGCGATTGCGTCAAGTTCGGCGCGAGGACTGTGCTCAAGCACGACGAGCTCCTGGATTGGGCCGGGTTCATCGGGCCGAACTCCTAGCGCCGAACGCCGCAAGAACTCCATATCGAATGTCGTTCGTAGGCGTAAGGGATTCATAAGGCGCCATCGCCTCGCCGCCCAATCCGTCATCCGCCTTCCTGATCCTTACGTTTTCCTTATGTTGCGGCGCTCAATCCCGCATTGATCGCTTACGGGCGCGCGGCGCAAGAACCCTTCGCAAGAATTGGAGGCGCCGCGCCATGGCTGACGTTGTCTATTTAGTCATCGGGATTCTGTTTTTCGTCCTGATGGGCCTTTACGCCCACGCTTGCGACCGATTGTAAGGAGAATCGCCATGACCGAGCCCATCATCGGCTTGATCGTCGGAATCAGCCTCGGGATCTATCTCCTGTACACGCTGATCCACCCCGAAAAATTCTGATGTGCGTTTTGAGAGAATTCCGAATTTGAAGGTGACGCCATGACAGTCGTCGGCTGGTCGCAAATTGTGATCGTCCTCGCGCTCGTGCTCGCAACCGCCATACCCTTGAGCGGCTTCATAGCGAGCGTCTATGCAGGCGGAGACAACTTTCTTTCGCCGGTTCTGCGGCCCGTCGAGCGCGGCTTTTATCGGCTCGCCGGCGTCGACGAGACGCGCGAACAAAACTGGTTCATCTATGCGATCGCGATGATCGCGTTTTCGATCGCCGGATTCGTCTCGCTCTATGCGATTCAGCGGTTCCAGAACGTGTTGCCGCTCAATCCGCAGGGCTTCAACGCCGTTCCGCCCGATCTCGCTTTCAACACGTCTGTCAGCTTCATAACCAACACCAATTGGCAAAACTACGGCGGCGAGACGACGATGAGTCATCTCACCCAGATGCTCGGCCTCACCACGCATAACTTCCTGTCGGCGGCGACGGGCCTCGCCATAGCCTTCGCGCTGGTGCGCGCTTTCGCGCGCTCGTCGGCGACGACGGTGGGTAATTTCTGGGTCGATGTGACGCGCATCACCCTTTACGTCCTGCTGCCGATCTCGATCGTCATCGCGCTCGCCTATGTCGCGCTCGGCGTCCCGGCGACGTTGACCGGTTCAGTCGATGTGACGACCCTCGAAGGCGCCAAGCAGACCATTTCGATGGGGCCGATGGCCAGCCAGGAAGCGATCAAGCAACTCGGCACCAACGGCGGCGGCTTCATGAACGCCAATTCGGCGCATCCGTTCGAGAACCCCGACGCCTGGACGAATATCATTCAGATCTGGTCGTTGTTGCTCATCCCCGTCAGCGCCGTGCTCGCCTTCGGCAGAGCCGTCGGCGATTTTCGGCAGGGCCGCGCGATCCTGGTGACGATGGCCATTCTGCTCGTCATCGGTATCGGCGTCATCTATTGGGCGGAAAGCGTGGGAACCTTGGGGTTGACCGCGCTGGGCGTCGATCCCTCCGCCGGCAATTTCGAGGGCAAGGAAGTTCGTTTCGGCCAGGCCATGAGCGCTCTGTTCACAGGCGCGACGACCGGCACGGGCACCGGTGCCGTCATCACGATGCACGATTCGCTGACGCCGCTCGGCGGCCTCGTGCCGATGTTCAACCTGCTGGCCGGCTGCATCTGGCCGGGAGGCGTCGGCGCGGGGCTCTATGGCTTTCTCGTGGTCGCCGTCATCGCCGTGTTCATCGCCGGTCTGATGGTCGGCCGCACGCCGGAATATCTCGGCAAGAGGATCGAGTCGCGCGAAATGAAGCTCGCGATGTTCGCTGTGCTGATTTATCCGATGAGCGTGCTCGGCTTCTCCGCGGCTTCGGTGCTGCTGCAGACGGCTCTCGACAGCCGCAACAACTTGGGGCCGCACGGGCTTTCGGAGATCATCTACGCCTTCGCCTCGACCAACGCCAACAACGGCTCGGCTTTCGCTGGCCTCAACGGCGCGACGCCCTGGTTCAACACGACCCTCGGCCTCGCGATGCTGTTCGGCCGCTTCGCCTACGCGATTCCGGTGCTGGCGCTTGCGGGCGGGCTGGCCGCCAAGAAGAAGGCGCCGCCGTCGGCGGGAACCTTCCCGACCACCGGACCGCTGTTCGTCGGCCTGCTGCTCGGCGTCGTCGTCATCCTCTACCTGCTGCAATACTTCCCCGCGCTCGCGCTGGGGCCGGTTGTCGAACATTTCCTGATGCTGGGCGGCAAGGCTTTTTGACAGCAAGTCCCATTCTGATTGGAGTTATCCATGTCGACGAAGGCGAAGGCTCAGGGACTGTTCGATCCCACGATTATCCGCAGGGCGGCCCTGGACGCGTCGCGCAAGCTCGATCCGCGGGCGCTGGCGCGCAACCCGGTGATTTTCGTCACCGAGGCGGTCTCGTTGGTCGTCACCGGCTTTTTCATCCGTGATCTCATCACGCAAGAAACGTCGCCGTGGTTTTCGGGCCAGATCGCGTTCTGGCTGTGGTTCACGGTGCTGTTCGCCAATTTCGCCGAAGCGGTGGCGGAGGGACGCGGCAAGGCGCAGGCCGAAACGCTGCGCCGGAGCCGCAGCGACACGCGCGCCAAGCGCTACGTCGACCCGAAAAATCTCCGCGGCGCGTACGAAGGCGTGAACGCAACGGATTTGCGCGTCGGCGACGTCGTTCTCGTGGAGGCCGGCGAAATCATCCCCGGCGACGGCGACATCATCGAGGGGCTGGCGTCGGTCAACGAATCGGCGGTCACCGGCGAATCCGCGCCGGTCATCCGCGAGGCGGGCGGCGATCGCTCGGCGGTGACCGGGGGGACGACGGTGCTTTCCGACTCGATCAAGGTGCGCATCACCGCCTCGGCGGGCTCCACCTTCATCGACCGCATGATCGCGCTCGTCGAGGGCGCCGAGCGGCAAAAGACGCCGAACGAGATCGCCCTGTCGATCCTGCTCTCGGGCCTGACGCTGATATTCCTCATCGTTTGCGTGACGCTGTGGCCGCTGGCGGGCTATTCCGGAACGGTCGTTTCGGTGACGGTGCTCGTCGCGCTCCTGGTCTGCCTCATGCCGACGACGATCGGCGGCCTGCTTTCGGCGATCGGCATCGCCGGCATGGACCGGCTGATCCGGTTCAACGTCATCGCCACTTCGGGACGGGCGGTCGAGGCGGCCGGCGACGTCGACACGTTGTTGCTCGACAAGACCGGGACGATCACTTTCGGCAATCGCATGGCCGACGAATTCATCGCCGTGGCGGGCGTCTCGGAACGCACGTTGGCCGAAGCGGCATTGCTCGCCAGCCTCGCCGACGAGACTCCGGAAGGCCGCTCGATCGTTGCGCTCGCCAAGAGCCGCTATGGCGTCGAGGCTACGGCGGATTCGGCGCAGTCCTCGATCGTGCCTTTCAGCGCGCATACGCGAATGTCCGGCATCGACTTGCCGGGACGCGTGTTGCGCAAGGGCGCCGTCGACGCGATCCTCGCGCAGTCAGGTCTGACGCGCCACAACGCGCCGGCCGATTTCAATCACACGGTCGACCGCATTTCGCGAGCCGGCGGCACGCCTCTGGCTGTCTCCGACAACAAGCGATTGCTCGGAGTCATCCACCTCAAGGACATCGTCAAGCCCGACATCCGCCCGCGCTTCGCCGAGTTGCGCGCGATGGGCATCAAGACGGTGATGGTCACCGGCGACAATCCGTTGACCGCCGCCGCGATCGCTTCGGAAGCCGGCGTCGACGATTTTCTCGCGCAGGCGACGCCGGAGGACAAACTCGCTTACATCCGCAAGGAGCAGCAGGGCGGGCGGCTCATCGCCATGTGCGGCGACGGCACCAACGACGCGCCGGCGCTCGCGCAATCCGATGTCGGCGTCGCCATGCAAACCGGCACCCAGGCGGCGCGCGAAGCGGGAAACATGGTCGATCTCGACTCCGATCCGACCAAGCTGATCGAGATCGTCGGCATCGGCAAGCAGTTGCTGATGACGCGCGGTTCGCTGACGACCTTCTCGATCGCCAACGACGTGGCGAAATATTTCGCCATCATTCCGGCGTTGTTCGTGACGACTTATCCCGAACTTGGCGCTCTCAACATCATGGGCCTCCATTCGGACAAGTCGGCGATCCTCTCGGCGGTGATCTTCAACGCGCTGATCATCATCGCGCTCATTCCGCTGGCGTTGAAGGGCGTGGCTTACCGCCCGATCGGCGCGGCGGCTCTGCTGCGCCGCAACCTGGCCATCTACGGTCTCGGCGGCATCATCGTTCCGTTCATCGGCATCAAGGTCATCGATGTCTTGATCGCCTTCCTGCGTCTGGCTTGAGGATAAACGTCATGTTGAGCCAAATTCGTCCGGCTATCGTCTTGCTGGCGTTGTTCACTCTGCTGACCGGCCTCGCCTATCCCATGGCGATCACCGGCGTCGCCCAACTCGTGGCGCCGTTCCAGGCCAACGGCAGTCTGTTGCCCGTCGGCGGCGCGCCGGTCGGATCGGCGCTGATCGGTCAAAACTTCGCCAGCGACAAATATTTCCATAGCCGGCCTTCGGCAACCCAGGCGCAAGATCCGGCTTATCCCGACGATTCCACCAAGACGATCGACGCGCCGTATAACGCCGCCAATTCCACCGGCTCGAACCTCGGCCCGACTTCGCAGAAGCTCATCGACCGCGTGAAGGCCGACGTCGACGCCAAGCGCGCCGCGGGCTGGACGGGGCCGATCCCCGCCGATTCCGTGACGACTTCGGCTTCCGGTCTCGACCCGCATATTTCGCCTGAATACGCCTTCGCGCAGATCGCGGCGGTCGCCAAGGCGCGCAATCTGCCCGAGGACAAGGTGCGCGCTGTCGTCGAGGCGAATATCCAAGGTCGTTTCCTCGGGTTGATCGGCGAGCCGCGGGTCAACGTCCTGCGCCTGAACATGGCGCTGGATGCGCTGAAGGCGTCGTGAAACAGGGGCGGCGCGTTTCCCTTCTCCCGCTTGCCCGAGAAGGGGAGCGCCGCCGCGCCCTTATTTTTTCAGCAATTCGCGGATCGCTTGCAATTCTCGTCGCCGCGCCGCGTCGATCGGGGGCGGGGCGAGTTTCAATCCCTCCAGCGCGTCGATGACGATCTGGGACACGATCAGCCGCGCGTTCAGCTTGTCGTCGGCGGGAACGATATGCCAGGGGGCGAACGCGACGCTGGTCGCGCCGAGCGCATGCTCATAGGCGCTCATGTAGTCTTTCCAGTATTTTCGCTCCTCGGCGTCGGCGCGCGAGGCCTTCCAGGTCTTGTCCGGCGTGTCGAGGCGCTCCAGCAGGCGTCGAAGTTGCTCCTCTTTGGAAAGGTGCAGATAGATCTTGACGAAACGCGTGCCGTTGGCGTGCAGATGGCGCTCCAGGCCGCGTATCGACTGCAAGCGCTCCGCCCATAGCGCTTCGAGGTCGCCCTGCGCTTCGAATGCTCCCTCCGCGCGCAACAGTTCGGGATGGACGCGGGTGATCAGCACCGATTCGTAGTAGGAGCGATTGAAGACGCCGATGATGCCGCGCTCCGGCAATTCGCGGATCTCGCGCCAGAGAAAATCGTGCCCCGCCTCGGCCGGCGTCGGCTGCTTGAAGGCGACGACCTTGCAGCCCTGCGGATTGACCCCGGACAGCACATGCGCGATCGCCCCGTCCTTTCCGGCGGTGTTCATGCCCTGAAAGACGATCAGCAGCGCGTAGCGGGTCGATCGTTGGAGGTCTTCCTGGAGCTCGCTCAGCGCGGCTGCGTGCTTGGCGAGGATCTCGGCGTAGTCGGCCTTCGACTCGTAAACTGGTTTTGCCTGCGTCGCGCGCTTGGCGAGGGAGGCCGGTTCGCCCTCGGCGAGGCGAAAGTCGCTGACGTCGATCTTCATCGTCTCTCTCCCTCCGGGCTTGCGGCTCCCAAGACGCGCCGCTCACAGCGGCCGTTGGCCGTCGGCCGCGCGCTTGGCCATCTTGGCGAATTTCTTGACTACCCGGTCGCGCTTGAGTTTCGAGATATAGTCGATGAACAGCACGCCGTTGAGATGGTCGATCTCGTGCTGCAGCGCCGTCGCCAGCAGCCCCTCGGCGAGCATTTCCTGGCGCTTGCCCTCGCGGTCGAGAAATCGCGCGCGCACGCTGGCGGGACGCTCGACCTCCTCGTAATATTCGGGGATCGACAGGCAGCCTTCTTCGTAGACCGACCGCTCGTCGGAGGACCAGACGATCTCGGGATTGACGAAATATTGCGGCTGCGGCGGCTCGTCCTTCTTGGCGAGATCGATCACGACGACGCGGATCGGTTCGGCGATCTGGATCGCCGCGAGGCCGATGCCGGGCGCGGCGCGCGTGGTCTCGACCATGTCGTCCATCAGCTTGCGCAGCGCGTCGTCGACTTGTCCGAGCGGCGCGCTGACGAGGCGCAACTTCGTATCGGGGAGGATGATGAGGGGGCGCAGAGCCATGGCGTCCGTTTCGTTTTCGCGTTTGAGTTTTCGTCTCTCTCGCGTCTGATAATCGCGCGGCGCGGCGCGGTCAAACCTGTTCTTCCTTCGTTCGTTTCGCGGCGGCGAATCAGCTAAGGTGGGCGCCATGAACCAGGTCCTTGTCATCCTCGACGGCTATCCCCTGACATTCGCCGAAGCGCTCGGCGGCGCGCTCGGAGCGATCGCGCTGTTGCTCCTCGTTGTCATCCTTGCGCTCGCGCGCTCGAGCGCGGCGCGCCGGCGCGAGGCCGCGGCCGCGGCCGAGGGGCGGCGCGAACTCGAGGCGCGCATCGCAGCGCTCGCCCAATCCGGCGCCGAGCTCGCCGGGCGCCTCGGCTCGATGAGCGAAGGGCTCGGCTCGCGGCAGGCGGATATGACGCGGGTGATGGTGGAGCGCCTCGACAACGTCGGCGCGCGGCTCGGCGCCGGGCTCGAAAGCCACGCGCAGGCGACCGGCGCCAACCTCGGCAAGCTCAACGAACGGCTCGCCGTCATCGACGCCGCGCAGGCGCGGATCGCCGGCATGACCGAGGAAGTCGTCTCGCTCAAGGACATTCTATCCAACAAGCAGACGCGCGGCGCCTTCGGCCAAGGGCGGATGGAGGCGATCGTGCGCGACGGCCTGCCCGCCGGCGCCTACGAGTTCCAGGCCGCGCTCTCCAACAATACGCGCCCCGATTGCGTCATCCGGCTGCCCGGCGACGCCCGCGTGCTCGCGGTCGACGCCAAGTTCCCGCTCGAAGCCTTCACCTTGTTCAATCAGGCGCGCTCCGAGGAGGCGCGCAAGGCGGCTGTTCAGCGCGTGCGCGCCGACGTCGGCAAGCACGTCAAGGACATCATGGAGCGCTATCTCCTACCCGGCGAGACGCAGGACATCGCCCTGATGTTCGTGCCCTCGGAGTCGATCTACTCCGATCTCGTCGAGCATTTCGACGACGTGGTGCAAAGGGCGCATCGCGGCCGCGTCGTCATCGTCTCGCCGTCGTTGATGATGATGGCGATCCAGGTGACGCAGGCGATTTTGCGCGACGCGCGCCTGCGCGAATCCGCGCACGCGATCCACGCCGAAGTCGGAAAATTGCTCAACGACGTGCGCCTGCTCGCCGAGCGCACGGCGAAACTGGAAAGCCATTTCCGCCAGGCGCAGGAGGACGTCGCCCTGATCGCCGCCTCGAGCGAAAAAGTCACCCGCCGCGCGGCGCGCATCGACGCGATGGAATTCGAGGGCGAGGACGAGCCTGGCAAGGTGGAGACGCCGCCGAATCTGCGGCTGGCGAAGGGCGGGGAGTAGGGGGGTTCGATAGGCCAATTCAATTCTGGACCTGTCCGCCGCTTCCTGTCTTGACAGATATATACAAATCGTATATACACACAAATGTTCGAATGGGATGAAAACAAGCGCCGGACCAACATCGAGAGCAAGAATCTCGATTTCGTGGACGCCGTCATATGTTTGATGGGCGTGCGGTGGCGTCGGCGCCGTCGAATTGCCCATTTGAAGATCGGTTCGTTTCGACGGCCGTTTTGGACGACGGAAAGTTCTACTCCGTCGTATGGACGTGGCGCGGCGATGCGCGGCGGATCATTTCATTCAGGAGGGCGCGCAATGGTGAAGAAAGCGCGTATCGTGCGATATTCGGCTGAAGAATTGCGCGCGATGCGCCAGCGCGGCGAAAGCAAGAGCGATTGGGCGCGGGCGGCCGCCATGACGGACGGAGAAATAGAGGCGGCGATCGCCGCGGACCCCGAGGAAGCGGGGATGACGGTCGATTGGTCCCGAGCGTCGGTCGAAATGCCGCAGTCGAAGGCCGTTCTCAACATGCGCGTCGACCGTGACGTCCTGGAATTTTTCCGGCGTGACGGACGCGGCTACCAAACCAAGATCAACGCCGTCTTGCGCTCCTACGTCGACCAGATGATTCACCGCGAGAGAAGGTGATAGCGCCCACGCCCAAGCGACGCTGCCTTTCGACTACCGGAAGGGATGCGGCCGATCGAGCGGCTGATGTAATTGACAGGAGGTCGAGGGATGGCTGCGCGGGACCACCATACTGCAGTGAAATTCGAGCCCGTGACGAAAATCAACGCGGGGTCCTTTGAAGTCGTTCTCGCGAAGCTGCAATGGAGCAAGGAGCAGAAGGCCTACACGCTCCATGCCAATCCAACTTCGTATTCGACTGCAGGACTCCAGATGACAGATTGGCTGTCGTACCTCGGTTTCCAAAGGAACGACCGCTGCCAGTTCACGGGTCTTGGGAGGTGCTACAGCAAGGAGGTTCCGGAGAGTTTCGACGTACAAGCATTCGCCACCGCATGCAACGTCGGGTTCGGACATTTGCAAGGAGCTGAGCGAGGACTTCAAGCATGCGGATTTCGCCTTCCGCAACCTGAAGGCTGGGGCTTTTTCCTTGGCGCGTCTGGTCGCGGCTCTCCTCGTGGTTCCGCAGAAATGAATGGCGATGGCCATACAGCGATGAAAACTGATTCAATGAAGAAGACGGAGGACGACAAATTCCTCTATCGCTTCACTTTCATTGATACAGGCGGCGACAAGGGATTCGTCACGCACTACCGACCCAAACACCTGCCGCTCTCCTCTGAGATGCGAAGCGTTTTTCGATACCTCGGCTTGCAAGAATTTGAAGATTGCCCCGAGTTTGATTTCGAAAGCTGCTATTTTAGGACGCTTCGGCTCATTGCAGACGACAACAATCCTTTCCATGGCAACGTTGAATGGGCGCATGGGACATTCGACGCACACGAGAAGCAATTCTCGCCGGCGATTGAACATCTGCTGGCGGCAAATGCCGCTGTCGAAGCGGCCGGCATGACTTTCTTGCCGTTCGAGAAGCCCGCCGCGCGCATGAGTGCCGATATTGCTTCCAACGTGGCCAGACCGGCGAGGCCCACTACTGAATCCAAGGCCGGGAACATCGGTGCGCCAGCTTCAAGGTTGCCGGACAGCTTCGACGTCGCGATCTCATTCGCCGGGACCGAGCGCGCTCACGCCGAAAAATTGGCCGACTTCCTTCGTGCGGCAGGCTACGCGGTTTTCTATGACAATTTCTATCCTGAGCAGCTCTGGGGCAAGAATTTGCCAGTGTTTTTCGACGAAATCTTTCGGAAAAGAGCACGCTTCTGTGTTATGTTCGTGTCAAAGGAATATCGGGACCGGGTGTGGACTAGTCTCGAAGCCCGCAGCGCCCAAGCTAGAGCGCTAGAAGAGAAGGGAAGCGAGTATATCTTACCGATCCGCGTCGACGACATTGAGCTTGAAGGGCTCTTGCCCACTATCGGCTATGTGCCGATAGCCACGGGTATCGAGAGAATCGGGGAATTGCTCGTCAAGAAACTCCAATCTTAGGCGCTCGGGCGCAAATTGGAACTTTAGACCGCGTCAATTGTTTGCTGCTGTAGCCACTCAGGGGACAGCGATTTGGCCCGAGCGCACGGCGAAACTGGAGGGCCATTTCCGCCAGGCGCAGGAAGACGTCGGCCTGGTCGCCGCCTCGGCCGAAAAACTCACGCGCCGCGCCGCGCGCATCGACGCGATTGAGTTCGGCGAGGAGGAGGCGGGCAAGCTCGAGACGCTGCCGAACCTGCGGCTGGCGAAGGGCGGCGAGTAGGGGGCGCTCACGCCCGCCACGCCCCCAAACCCGTCATGGCCGGGCTCGTCCCGGCCATCCATGTCTTTGCCCATCACCGCAACCGCGATAGCGTACGGCGTGATGCGCGGCGGCTGGGTGTACATCGTGACGAACCGGCCCGACGGCACGCTCTACACCGGCGTGACGAGCGATATCGCGCGCCGCGCGTATGAACATCGCGAAGGCCTGATCGACGGCTTCACTCGCCGGTATGGCCTCAAGCGCCTGGTGCTGACCGAGTTCTACGAAGACATCCGCGACGCCATCCAGCGCGAGAGCAACATCAAGCGCTGGCCGCGCGCCTGGAAAGTGCGCCTCATCCACGCCGCCAATCCCGATTGGCGGGACTTATATGAAGACTTGAATGCGTGAGCCGGTGAGAAAGACGTGGATGGCCGGGACAAGCCCGGCCATGACGGTGGATGTCGGTTTGCGTTCGGCAATTGGCCCGATCGCTACCGCCCCGCCCTCACATGAAACTCTGCGGGTCGACGTCGACGGCGACGCGCACGCCGCCGCGCGGCGGCGGGGCGGCGGAAAGGAGCGCGCGCAAGAATCCTTGCAGGTCGACGCCGCGCGGCGCCTTCGCCGCGAGGCGGAAGCGATGGCGTCCGCGCAGCATCGCCATCGGCGCCTCCGCGGGGCCGAGCAGAACGATCTCGTCGCTCTGCGCCGCGCCCCCGATCGGCGCGAGACGCCAATTCTTGCCCGGCTGAAGCGCGTGCGCGGCTCGCGCCAGCGCGCGCGCGTGCGCTTCGGCGCCGCCCCGGTCTTCGCCCGCGACGATGATCGCCGCCAGGCGCCCGAACGGCGGCAGGCCGCCGCGCCGCCGCTGTTCGGCCTCCTCGGCGTAGAAGCGCTCGGCGTCGCCCGAGAGCAGCGCGGCGATGACGGGATGCTCGGGCTGCCAGGTCTGCAGCGCGGCGCGGCCGGGCTTTTCCCCGCGACCGGCGCGTCCCGTCGCCTGGCGCAACAGTTGGAACGTGCGTTCGGCCGCGCGCGGGTCGCCGTTGGCGAGGCCGACGTCGGCGTCGACGACTCCGACCAATGTCAGAAGCGGAAAATTGTGGCTTTTGGCGACGAGCTGCGTTCCGATGAGAAGATCGTACTCGCCGCGCGCCGCCGCGCCGAGCTGCGCCCGCAGGCGTTCCAGCCCGCCGGGAAAATCCGAGGACAGCACGAGCGTGCGCGCATTCGGGAACAGCGCCTCGACCTCTTCGGCCAGACGCTCGACGCCGGGGCCGCAGGCGGTCAGGGTCTCGACCTCCTGACACTCAGCGCAGACGTCCGGACGCCTTTCGACGTGGCCGCAGTGATGGCAGACGAGCGCCTTGCGGAAGCGATGTTCGACCAGCCAGGCCGCGCAATTCGGGCACTGGAAGCGATGGCCGCAGGCGCGGCACAACGTCAGCGGCGCATAGCCGCGTCGGTTGAGGAACAGCAGCGATTGCTCGCCGTTGGCGAGACCCGCTTCGATTCCCGCGACCAGGCGCGGCGCCAGCCAACGGCCGCGCGGCGGCCCCTCGCGCCTCAAATCGATCGCCGTCAGATCGGGCAGGGCGCGTTTCCCGAAGCGCGAGGCGAGCCTCAGCCAGCCGTAGCGGCCCTGCTCGGCGTTGACGCGCGTTTCCAGCGACGGCGTCGCCGAGGCGAGAACGACCGGAGCGCGTTCGAATCGCCCGCGCACCACCGCCATGTCGCGCGCGTGATAGATCACGCCGTCCTCCTGCTTGTAGGCGCCTTCGTGCTCCTCGTCGACCACGATGAGGCCGAGGTCGGCGAAGGGGAGGAACAGCGCCGAGCGCGCGCCGACGACGACGCGCGCCGCTCCGCTCGCGACCGCGCCCCACAGCCGCTCGCGCTGGCGCGGCGAAATCGCCGAATGCCACTCGGCGGGGCGGGCGCCGAAGCGCGCGGCGAAGCGATCGAGGAACTGCGAAGTCAGCGCGATTTCCGGCAGCAGCACCAGCGCCTGACGCCCGGCGCGCAACGCCGCGGCGACCGCCTCGAAATAGACCTCCGTCTTGCCGGAGCCGGTGACCCCTTCGAGCAGGATTGCGCCGACCGCGCGCGCCTCGACCGCGCGCGCCAGCGCGTCGGCCGCGGCGCGCTGATCGGGCGTCAGCGCTTGCAGGGCGAAATCGGGATCGAGCGGCGCCGCCGCCGGCTCGGGCGGAAGCGCGACGACTTCCAGCGCGCCGTCGTCGACCAGCCCGTCGATCACGCTCGCGCCGCAGCCGGCGGCCTCGGCGAGCGCCGCCTTGGGCAGCGGCGTCGAATCGGCGAGGGCCGCGAGCACGCGCGCACGGGCCGGCGTCAGACGGAGAGGCGCCTTCCCTGTCTTGCGATAGGCGAGGCGGGGCGGCGGCGCGGCCGCCGCTTCAGGGGCGCGCGTCGCCATGCGCAGCACCATGCCGCGCGGCGCCAAGGTCCAGCGCGCGACCCAGTCGACGAAATCGCGTAACGGCTGTCGCAGCGGCGCAAAATCGCGGATCTCGGCGACGGATTTGAGATTGTCGCCGCCGCCTTCCCGCGTCGACCACACGACGCCGACGGCGCGGCGGGCGCCGAGCGGCACGGCGACGAATTGTCCCGGCGCGAGGCCCCATTGAGCGGGCGCGCGATAACTGTAGGCGGTGTCGACCGCGACCGGCGCGAGGACGTCGACGACGACGCTTCGCCTGGGGTCCAACGCGCCGTCTCGGCAAGGATCGCTCATGCCGACGCGATTAACACGCGGGGCGGATCGGGGGTAGATTGGCGCGCGCCCGCCGCAGAGATAGGCGGTCTCTCGCTTGAAATTCCGTTATTCCTTCGGCTTGGCCGGCTCGGCCGGCTTGGCGGATGGGCCCTCGACGCGTTCGGCGATGCGCGCCGATTTGCCGCGGCGGTCGCGCAGATAATAGAGCTTGGCGCGACGGACCTTGCCCCGGCGAACGACCTTGATCGAATCGATCATTGGCGAGTAGACGGGAAAAACGCGCTCGACGCCTTCGCCGTAGGAAATCTTGCGGACGGTGAAGCTCTCCTGGAGGCCGCCGCCGTTGCGCGCGATGCACACGCCTTCGTAGGCCTGAACGCGCGTGCGCTCGCCTTCGGTCACCTTGACGTTGACGACGATCGTGTCGCCGGGCGAAAATTCCGGGATCTTGCGGTCCGCGCTCAATTTGGCCGCGTGTTCGGCTTCGAGCGTCTCGATGATGTTCACTTTGTTCTCCATGCCGTGACGCCGAGCCCGCGAGGCGGAAACGGCGAGCGCTTCGGCGCGCTGTTTTCAGTTGAGGCGCGCCTCATAGCGCAAAGCGGCGGGGGAGTCGAGCCACAGCGCGCGCGGCGATTTTTGTTACTACAACAATTGATGCGGGCGCGCTGTCGTGGTAACGACGATCCAGTGAAAATCGAACTCGACGATGGCGAACGGGACCAAACTCTGCATGAGCGCGGCCTCGACATGGCGCGAGCGAGCGAGATTTTCTCGGGCGCGACGTTGACGGTTGCAGACGACCGACGCGATTACGGCGAGGATCGTTTCATCACGATCGGATTTCTCGACGCTCGTATGGTCGTCGGCGTTTGGACGCGGCGCCGCAGCGCGCGCCGCATCATCTCTTTGAGGAAGGCCAATGACCGCGAAAAAGCCATCTACGCCCGGCGATTTTGACGACGACGCGCCCGACTTGAGCGCGCCGGAATGGCGAAGGAAATTCCAAGCCGCGAAAGTTCGTCGCGGACGCAAGCCGTCGCAGGCGCCGAAGATTTCCACGACGATCCGGCTCGATCCGGACGTGATAACCGCGTTTCGCGACGAAGGCCCCGGCTGGCAATCGCGCATCAACGCCGCCCTGCAAGAATGGCTCACGCGAAAGAAGCGATCGCTCAAAGCGCAGGCGAAAAACAAGACGCGAGGAAAGGCGGCTTAGCCCTTTGCTGAAATTCTGGCCGAGACGCGACCCGTCGCGGCGGCGGCGGATTTTACCGCATCGGCGGCTCCCGCTATTTTCGGCGGCGAATCGCCGAGTCCCGTTTTATGGCCCCACATTTCCTAAGAGTCCGTCCGGAGACTTCATGAGGGATTACAGAGTTTTCTGAGCATGAGGCGGATGGAGGCAAGGCGGAGGAAGGCGAGGGCGTTGTGGTTGCGGTTTTCCCAGTCCTTGGCGAGG
>JBEKAL010000037.1:0-19415 GCA_050015935.1 Roseiarcus sp. | reverse complement strand
GGCCCATTTTGCCGCGCCCCAACCCCCAACTCGTTTAAATTCACCAACTCACCGCGCCCCGATCGGCGGGCCCGGGGGGTTTGGCGCCCCTAGGGGCGCGCTCGACCGCAATGAAAATGCGATCTTGCCATGCCGTCCCGACATCCGCTGACGGCGAAGCGACGCGCGCGCGCTCGCGGTCAAGGCCGCGACGCCCGCAACGGCCTGGATTTCCCGGCGAATCCGCGATTGGCGGCGTCAACGCGCAAGCGAATCCGCTCGCCGTGGGCGGAGACGGCCGCGCGCCGCCGGCGATTGACATCTCGATCCGTCTAAGCCGAAAATATCGATCGAAGCGTTTGGCGGGCCTTGCGCCAAGCCGCGGCGTAGGCCGGCCGATGGTCCGGCGCGGGCCATTTCCGGGAGGGTATGGGCGATAAGCGAGCTGAATGATCTGAAGACGAAACTGCAAGCCGGCGGCGTTTCGCGCCGTGAGTTCATCGGCCGCGCCGCCGCGCTCGGCGCCTCGACGGCGGTGATTTCGAGCCTGCTGGCGAGCGCCGACGCGTTCGCCGCGGAGACGCCGAAGAAGGGCGGATTGCTGCGGTTGGGATTGTGCGGCGGCAGCGCCGCCGACAGCCTCGACATCGCCTCCTACGACGACTCGGTGATGATCGACGTCGGCCGCGGCCTGTTCAACGGCCTCGTCGAATGGGGCGAGGACGGCAAGCCGAAGCCCGATCTGGCCTCGAGCTTCGAGCCGGCGAACGGCGCCAAGGATTGGATTTTCAACCTTCGCAAGGGCGTCAGGTTCTCTGACGGCAGGGAATTCACCGCCGACGACGCGATCTATTCGCTGAACCTGCACCGCGGCGACGGAAAGTCGGGCGGCGCCGGCTCGATGAGGGGCGTCATCGAAGTCAAGAAACTCGACAGGCACCAGATCCAGATTTCGCTCGCGGCGGCCGACGCCGATCGGCCCTGCGCCCTGACCGATCATCACGTCTTGATGGCGCCGGACGGGTTCACGGATTGGGACAAGCCGGTCGGGACCGGCGCGTTCGCGCTGGAAAAATTCGATCCGGGCGTGCGAATCTCGCTCAAGAAGGTCCGCGACTACTGGAAAGAAGGACGCGGCCATCTCGACGCCGCGGAAGTCACGGTCATCAACTTCGGTTCCGCGCGCATGAACGCTCTGATCTCGGGCCAGCTCGACGCCATCAACCGCGTCGATCCAAGAGCCGTGGCGGCGCTCTCCAAGGCGCCCAATATCCAGCTCGTGCGCGCCGCGGGCGGCTGGCACGCCGTAATGGCGATGGAAGTCGACAAGGCGCCCTACGACAACCCGGACATTCGTCTGGCGCTGAAATACGCCGCCGACCGCGAGCAAATCCTCAAAGCGCTGTTCAGCGGCTTCGGGACGCTCGGCAACGATCACCCGATCCCGCCCACCGATCCCTATTTCAACGGCGAACTGCCGCAGCGCAAGCGCGACCCCGAGCGCGCCGCGTTCCATTTCAAGAAGGCGGGAATCGCCGATCCGAAGATCCTGCTGCAGGCGTCCGACGCGGCGTTCGACGGCGCCGTCGACGAAGGCGCGTTGCTGCAGGCGAGCGCCGCCCAGGCCGGCATCAAGATCGAGTTGAAGAAAGAGCCGGCGGACGGATACTGGGACAACGTCTGGCTCAAAGGCGCCTTCGTTTCGAGTTATTGGGGCGGTCGCGCCGCCGCGACGCAGATGCTGTCGGTCGCCTACGCCGCCGGCGCGCCGTTGAACGAAACGCACTGGAACAACGACAAGTTCGAGAAGCTGCTCGCCGACGCGCGCGGCGAGACCGACGAAGCCAAGCGCAAGCCCTATATCTGGGAAATGCAGAAGATGCTGCACGACGACGGCGGGGCGATCATTCCCGTCTTCAGGGATTGGCTCGACGCGCACAGCGAAAAGGTCGGCGGCCACACGCCGCACGGCGGCTTCGACATGGACAACGGCCTGATCTTGGAAAAAGCCTGGATCAAGGCGTAATGCGCGCTGAAGCGCCCGCCCCAGCGGGGGCGGGCGCCGCGTTTCGCCGACACGATGCTCCCGGCCGCGTATCCCGCCTGCGCGGCCGCGGCGCCCGATTACTTTCACACTGAATTGCTGCTTTCTTCGGCGCTGGAAATGCGACTGGAATGGCTCGACGAAGTCCCGGCCGGGCGGCCCGCTCGGTCCTCCGCCTAAAGTCGAATCGGCCAGCGCCGTCGGTCTGTTTCCTTCTGCGCGGTCCGGCGCTCGCAACGGCGAGGGCGGCGCGCGTCGTGGCGCCGTCCCGGCGCTCGATCGAACTTGAGCGGGGCGCGCGCGGCCCTTGCCGCGCAGCCAAGTCATTGGCTATACCGGCGCCAGGCGACCGATGGCGCGCCGTCGCCCGTGTTTAGGTCGGCGGGCGCGACACGGGGCGCAGCCGCGTGCGGCGAGACGCGGAAATCATGCATTTCGCGTGAAGAAGAGATTGAGGATTCCTCGATGCGTGCGCCGGGAGGACCGCGACTGTTGCTGCGACGGCTCCGCGAGGTCATGGCGGAGCCCGTCACCGCGCAGGCGCGCCTCGACCGCATCGTCGTGCTCATCGCCTCGAACATGGTCGCCGAGGTGTGCTCGCTCTATGTCGCGCGCGCCGACGGGCCGCTCGAGTTGTTCGCGACCGAAGGCCTCAACCGCAAGGCCGTGCACTTGACGACCCTGCGTCCGGGCGAAGGCCTGGTCGGCTTGATCGCCTCGACCGCCGAACCGTTCGCCCTGTCGGACGCGCAAACCCATCCCGCCTTTTCCTACAAGCCGGAAACCGGCGAAGAAATTTATCATTCGTTCCTCGGCGTGCCCGTGCTGCGCGGCGGCGCGACGCTCGGCGTGCTGGTCGTGCAGAACCGCGCGCGCCGCACCTATTCCGAGGAGGAAATCGAAGCGCTGCAGACCACCGCGATGCTGCTCGCGGAGATGATCGCCTCGGGCGAATTGCAGGCCATCGCAGGGCAGGGCGCGCCGATTGCGGTGCGTCGCCCGGTTTCGCTGATCGGCGCTCCGATCGCCGAGGGGCTCGGCCTCGGCCATGTCGTCCTGCATCAGCCGCGTGTCGTCGTCTCCAAAATCGTCGCTGACGACGTCGCGCTGGAGCTCAACCGCCTGGAGACGGCGATCGAGGCGATGCGCGCCTCGGTCGACGATCTCATCGACCGCAGCGACGACGGCGTCAACGGCGAACATCGCGAGGTGCTCGAGGCGTTCCGGATGATCGCGCACGACCGCGGTTGGCTGCGCCGGTTGCGCGAGGCGGTCGCCAGCGGGTTGACCGCCGAAGCGGCGGTCGAGCGCGTGCAAAACGACGCGCGCGCCAGATTGCAGCGTCAGACCAACCCCTATTTGCGCGACCGCCTCCACGACTTGACCGACATCGCCAATCGACTGCTGCATCAATTGGCGGGGCAGAGCCTCGTTCTCTTGCCCAGCGAACTGCCGGAAAACGCCGTTCTCGTCGCGCGCTCGATGGGTCCGGCGGCTCTGCTCGATTACGATCGCGCGCGCTTGCGCGGAGTGGTGTTGGAGCAAGCCGAGGCTTCGAGCCATGTCGCCATCGTGGCGCGCGCGCTGGCGATCCCCGCGGTCAGCGGCATTCCCAATATTTCGGAGATCGTCGAACAAGGCGACGCGATCATCGTCGACGGCGTCACCGGCGAAGTGCTATTGCGCCCGCCGCCCGATCTCGAGGCCTCCTATGCCGAAAAGGCGCGCTTGCGCGCCCGCCGTCAGGACCAATATCGCGAGCTGCGCGATCTTCCCGGCGTCACCGCGGACGGCGTCGAGATCGGCCTGCACATGAACGCCGGCCTGCTCGTCGATTTGCCGCACTTGAGCGAGACGGGCGCCCAGTCGATCGGGTTGTTTCGAACCGAAGTGCAATTCATGCTGGCGCCGCGCATACCGCGCCTGGGCGCGCAGGAGGCTCTTTATCGGTCCATTCTCGACGCCGCGGGCGAGCGCCCCGTCACCTTTCGCACCCTCGACATCGGCGGCGACAAAGTGCTGCCGTACATGAAGGGTCCGCGAGAGAGGAATCCCGCGCTCGGATGGCGCGCGATCCGCATCGGCCTCGATCGGCCGGCGCTGTTGCGCACGCAATTGCGCGCGATGCTTCGCGCCGCCGCGGGACGCGAATTGCGCGTCTTGATTCCCATGGTTTCGACGGTCGGGGAATTCGCCGCAGCGCGGCATTTCCTGCAAAAGGAACTCGCTTTCGTCGATCGATGCGGACGCGAGCGACCGCGCGAAGTCAAGTTCGGCGTGATGGTCGAAGTGCCCGCGCTGCTCTGGCAGATCGACGAAATCGCCGGCGCAGCGGACTTTCTTTCCGTCGGCTCGAACGATCTCATGCAATATCTCTACGCGGCCGACCGCGACAACAAGCGCGTCGCCAGCCGGTTCGATCCGCTTTCGCCGGGTTTCCTGCGCGCGCTGAAAGCGATCGCCGACGCGGGGGCGCGACATCGCAAGACGGTTACGATGTGCGGCGAAATGGGGGGACGCCCGCTCGAGGCGATGGCGCTGATTGCGCTCGGCTATCGTCATTTCTCCATGACGGCGACGGCGATCGGCCCGATGAAAGCCATGGTCCTTTCGCTCAACGCCGACGCAGCGACGCAAGGGCTGAACGCCATGCTGGCGGCGCCCGACCACAGGGAATCGTTGCGCGAGCCGTTGCAAGGTCTCGCGGATCGTCTCGCTGTTCGCCTGTAGCGGCCTCGCGCCTGTTTCCGCTTCGCACTTTCCGCCCCTTCGCCAAACGCCAGCCATGTCAGCCAACGACAATTTCGACATCATCCTGCGTCGCCACGACGAAATCAGCGCGCGCTTGACCGAGGGCGTCGGCGGCGGCGAATATTCCGCGCTGTCGCGCGAACGCGCCGAACTCGATCCTGTCGTGGGCGCGATCAAAGCCTGGCGCGCCAAGGAAAGGGAACGCTCCGACCTGGCGGCGTTGCTCGACGAGCCCGCGCTCGATCCGGAAGTGCGCGCGATGGCGGAAGCGGAGTTCGAGCGCGTCGCCGCGGACGTTGGGGCGATGGCTCAGGCGATCCGCATCGCGCTGCTGCCCAAAGACGCGGCGGACGACGGCAACGTCATCCTGGAAGTGCGCGCGGGGACGGGCGGCGACGAGGCGGCCCTGTTCGCCGGCGACCTCTTTCGCATGTACCTGAAATATGCGGAATCCAAGCGCTGGAAGGTCGAGATTCTTTCGATGAGCGAGGGAACGGCCGGCGGTTACAAGGAGATCGTCGCGGAAATCGCGGGGCGGGGCGCGTTCGCGCGGCTGAAGTTCGAGAGCGGCGTTCACCGCGTGCAACGCGTTCCCGCGACGGAGACGCAAGGGCGCATCCACACTTCGGCCGCCACGGTCGCCGTTCTTCCGGAGGCGCAGGAACTCGACTTCGTCATCAACGAAGCCGATTTGAAGATCGACACCATGCGTTCGAGCGGCGCCGGAGGACAGCACGTCAACAAGACGGAATCGGCGATCCGCATCACGCACTTGCCGACCGGCGTGGTCGTCGCGGTGCAGGAAGAACGCTCGCAACACCGCAATCGCGCCAAGGCGATGGCGCTTTTGCGCTCGCGCATTCTCGATGCGCAGAACCAGCGGGCGAACGACGAACGCGCGCAAGAGCGGCGCGCGCAGGTCGGCTCCGGCGATCGCTCGCAGCGCATCCGGACCTACAATTTTCCGCAGGGGCGCGTGACCGATCACCGGATCAATCTGACGCTCTACACGCTGGACCAAGTGATGGCGGGCGAAGGACTCGACGAAATCGTCGACGCGTTGACGGCCGAGCGTCAAGCGCAACTGCTCGCTGCGCAGGCGACGCGATGACGCCGCTGCGCTTTGGCGGCGCGCCGGGCGATCGCCGACTGGGGCGAGGGCGATGATCGTGCGGTTGCCGCCCTTTGCGCCGGGACAGACGATCGGCCTGCTCGGCGGTTCTTTCAATCCGCCGCACGAAGGGCATCGGCTGATTTCTGAATTCGCGTTGCGGCGGCTGCGCCTCGATCGCTTGTGGTGGCTTGCGACGCCAGCCAACCCGCTCAAGCCCTCGGCGGGCCTGGCCGAGATGCGGGCGCGCATCGAGGCGGCGCGGAAGCTGAAGCGCGATCCGCGCATCGCCGTCACCGGATTCGAGGCGGAAATCGGGGCGCGCTACACCTACGAAACCATCGCTTGGCTCAAGCGCCGGGCGCCGGGCGCGCATTTCGTCTGGATCATGGGCGCGGACAATTTGAGCGAATTTCACCTTTGGCGGCATTGGCGCGCGATCGCCGACCTCGTTCCCATCCTCGTCGTCGACCGTCCGGGATCGACGCTGCGCGCGCTGGCCGGGCGCGCCGGCGCCGTTCTGGCGCGGCATCGACGACCGGAATCCGAAGCGGCGCGGTTCGCCCGTCTTCGTCCGCCGGCGTTCATGTTCCTGCATGGGCCGCGCTCCGGCCTTTCCTCGACGGCGTTGCGCCAGGCCGCTTCCCCGGCGCCGTCGACCGTCTTGAAAACGTAGCAGGGACGGATCATCTCTTGCTCATCGACCGCAACGAATCAGCGGGCCGACGCGAAAGGATAGCGACACTGACCCTGACGTCCGAGAACCCCGCGGCGCCGCGCCGCCGCAAACCCGTCGTCCCCCGGACCCTGTCAAAAGAGGAGTTCCTCGGGCCAACGATTCTCGCCAGTTTGGAGAATTCCAAGGCGGAGGATATCGTCGCCATCGATCTTGTAGGCAAAACGACGCTCGCCGACGTCATGATCATAGCGAGCGGGCGCTCGAAGGTCCACGTCGGCGCGATCGCCGATCATGTGGTCAAGGCCTGCAAGGCGGCGGGCTATCCAGCCCCGCGGATCGAGGGAATCCCCAATTGCGATTGGGTGTTGCTCGACGCCGGCGACGCCATCGTCCACATTTTCAAACCCGAAGTGCGCCAATTCTACAATCTCGAGAAGATGTGGAGCGCGGATCGGCCCGGCGAGGCGCGTCCGGCAACGCCGGGATAGTCGACGGTGCGCTTGGCGCTGATCGGAGTCGGCCGATTGAAGTCCGGCCCCGAACGGGAATTGTTCGACCGCTATTTCAGGCGGCTGGTCGATCTCGCGCGATCGCAGGGGATGTCCGGCGTCGAGTTACGCGAAGTCGAGGAAGGTCGCGCGCGGCGCGCCGAGGATCGCCAGGCCGAGGAGGCGCGCGCCATTCTGGCCGCGGCGCCCAAGGGGGCTTGGCTGGCGCTGCTGGACGAACGCGGCGCCGCCATGACCAGCGCGCAATGGGCGGCCGAGATCGGCAAGGCGCGCGACGGGGCCGCGCCAGCCTACGCCGTCGTGGTCGGCGGCCCGGACGGGCTCGATCCCGTCTTGCGCGCTCAGGCCCGCACGATCCTCAGTTTCGGCGCGATGACATGGCCGCATCAGCTCGTGCGGGTCATGGCGAGCGAGCAGCTTTATCGCGCGCTTTCCATTCTGGGCGGGCGCCCCTATCATCGCGGCTGATCGCGGCATGTTCGGCCGGTTCATGCGAAACGTGCGTTCGCGATGGCGAAGCGAAATCGAGCGGCCATGAAGGCGGTGGCGACGGGGCTTCGGGCGCTGGCGATGGGCGCCGCGCTTCTTTTCGTCGGCGCGGGCGCTCGCGCCGACCCCGACAGCGTCGGCTCGAAGATCGATGAAAAGGCCGCTCAAGAGAGCCGGTTGCGGGGCGTCGAGGACACGATGCGCGCGTCCGACGAGCAGCGCCGGCGCATCGAGGCCGATATCGAATCGTTTCGCGCCGACCGGGCGCGACTCATCGCCGCCCTGATCGACACGACCGCGAAGGTGCAGGACGCGGAACGGCAAATCGCCGCGGCCAACGAACGCCTCGCGACCCTCAACGCCGGCGCCGACGCCCTGAACCGATCGCTGGAAAATCGGCGCGGGGTCATCGCCGACGTTCTCGCCGTGTTGCAGCGCATGGGGCGCGAGCCGCCGCCGGCGATCCTGGTTCGGCCGCAGGACATGGCCGAGGCGATCCGCGCCGCGATGGTGCTCAGCTCGACGGTCGGCGCGCTCAAGAGCGAGACGGAAGCGTTGAGGAAGGATCTGGACCAACTGGCCGGCCTTCGCGCTTCGATCGCCAAGGAGCGCGACGACCTTGCTCAGCGTTCGACGAATCTGGCGCTCGACAAGACTCGGCTGACCGCGCTCATCGACGCGCGCCAGCAATCCTTGTCGGCCGCGGAGCAGGCGTTGGCGGCCCAGCGCGAGCGCGCCGCGCAACTCGCCGAGCAAGCGTCCAATCTCAAAGATTTGATCGCGCGCATGGAGACGGAAATCGGCGCGACGAAGTCCGCCGACCAAGCGATCGCGGCCGACGTCGCCGCCAAAGCCGCCGCGGCGCGCGGGGCGGACCCCGCGCGCTTGAGGCCGGCGATCGCGTTCGCCGACGCCAAGGGCCTTGTTTCCATGCCGGTCGCCGGCGCCGTTCTCAAGACGTTCGGCTCGGCCGACGCGTTCGGCGAGGCCGAAAAGGGGGTGTCCATCGCCTCGCCTTCCGGCGCGACGGTGTCCTCGCCGGTCGACGGCTCGGTGGTGTTTTCCGGACCCTATCGGTCGTATGGGCAACTCTTGATCATCAACGCCGGCGGGGGATACTATATGGTGTTGGCCGGCATGGATCGAATCAACGTATCGGTCGGCCAGTTCGTTCTGGCCGGAGAGCCTGTCGCGGTCATGGGCGATGGATCGGCGAGGACGGCGGCCGCCGCCGCTATTGGCGCCACGCAACCCGTTCTCTATATCGAACTGAGGAAAGACGGAGCGGCGATCGATCCGGGGCCGTGGTGGGCGAAGTCAGACATCGAAAAGGCGCGCGGATGATACGCAAGGTTTCCTACTTGGCGTTCGGGGTCGCAATCGGCGCCGTTTGCGCGGGGTTGGCTCCGCAAGCGCTTTCCGCGCTCGGCCAGAGCGCCTATGCCGCCGCGACCGACACCTACCGCCAGCTCAACCTGTTTGGCGACGTCTTCGAGAAGATCCGCAATGATTATGTGGAGAAGCCCGACGAGTCCAAACTGATCGAGGCGGCGATCAACGGCATGTTGAGTTCGCTCGATCCTCATTCGAGCTACATGGACGCCGAAGCCTATCGCGATATGCAGGTGCAGACGAAGGGTGAATTCGGCGGACTCGGCATCGAAGTCACGGAAGAAGACGGCTTGATCAAGGTCGTCAGCCCGATCGACGAAACGCCGGCGGCCAAGGCCGGCATTCTCTCGGGCGACATCATCGCCGGGATCGACGACGAGTCGACGCAAGGCATGACGCTCGATCAGGCGGTCAACAAGATGCGCGGCTCGGTGAATTCGGCCGTTCGGCTCAAAATCCTGCGCGGCCCGGCGAAGGAGGTCAAGGAGTTCAAGATCGTTCGCGACATCATCAAGGTTCAGTCGGTGCGCTCGCGTGTCGAAGCCGACGACATCGGCTATCTCCGGATCACGCAGTTCACCGAGCAGACCGCCGACGGCCTCAAGAGCGCGATGGAGAAGATCCGCGCCGATGTGCCGGCGGACAAGTTCAAGGGCTACATCTTGGACTTGCGCAACAATCCCGGCGGTTTGCTGGATCAGTCGATCGAAGTCGTCAACGCCTTCGTCGACAAGGGCGAAATCGTCTCGACGCGCGGGCGCAACCCCGACGACGCGCAGCGCTTCAATGCGCGGCCCGGCGGCGATCTGTCCGGCGGCAAGCCGCTGGTCGTGCTCATCAACGGCGGATCGGCGTCGGCCTCGGAGATCGTCTCGGGCGCGTTGCAGGACCATAAGCGCGCAACGTTGATCGGCACCCGTTCGTTCGGCAAGGGTTCGGTGCAAACCATCATGCCGCTCGGGCAGGACGGCGCCCTCAGATTGACGACGGCGCGATATTACACGCCGTCCGGCCGCTCGATCCAAGCCAAAGGCATCGAGCCCGACATCGAGGTCCTGGAAGACGTTCCGGACGATCTGAAGGGCAAGGACGACACCAAGGGAGAGGCCTCGCTCAAGGGCCATCTCAAGAACGGCGAAGACGAGAAGACCGGCTCGCAAGCCTACGTGCCGCCGGACCCCAAGAACGACAAACAGTTGATCGCCGCGATCGATCTGCTGCATGGCGTCAAGCGCGCCGTGGTCGTCCCGGCCAAGGCGGATCAGGACGCGGGCGGCGCGACGCCCGCGGCTGCGCCGCCCGATTCGATCAAGGACGCGCCGGCGGCGCCTCCGAGCGAAAACAAGCCGGACGCCGCTCAGCCGAACTGATCGCGACAAAGGATATCGCCGGGATGCCGCGCGGGATTTCTTGTTTGGCGGTGGGCGTCGCGTTCGGCGCGGCGATCGCCTCTTATGCGGCCGGCGGCGCGGCGCCCACCGCGACCTCGGGCGCGGATCAGCTGTCGCTGTTTTCCCGCGTTTTCGACAAAGTCAAGGAATCCTACGTCGACAAGCCGGACGAAGACAAAATGGTCGTGGCGGCGATCAACGCAATGCTCGCGTCGCTCGATCCCCATTCGACGTATCTCGACGCCAAGGCCTTGAACGACTTTCAAACTTCGATGAAGGGCGAGGAATTCGGCGGCCTCGGGCTCGAAGTCATGCAGGAGGGCGGGCTGGTGCGCGTGGTCAGCCCGATCGACGATACGCCCGCCGCCCGGGCTGGCATGATGTCGGGCGACGTCATCACCGGCATCGACGATACGCCCGTGCAGGGAATGTCGCTCAAAGAGGCGGTCGAGAAAATGCGCGGGCCGGCGAACACCTCGGTCCGTCTGAAGGTGAGCCGGGGCGCGAACAAGGAAATCAGGCAATTCACGATCGTTCGCGAAATCATCAAGGTGCTGCCCGTGCGCTCGCGAATCGAAAGCGGCGACATCGGCTATATCCGCATCACCCAGTTCAACCAGCAGACCTTCGACGGGCTGCAGAAAGCGATCGCCAGGTTCCGCGACGACCCCGGCGCCGATAAGTTGAAAGGCTACATCCTCGACTTGCGCAACAATCCCGGCGGCTTGCTGACCCAGTCGATCGAAGTCGTCAACGCCTTCGTCGACCACGGCGAGATCGTGTCGACGCGGGGGCGCGCCGCCGATCAGGCTCAGGAGTACGTCGCCAGAGCCGGGGCTGATTTGTCGCAGGGGAAGCCCTTGGCGGTGCTGATCAACGGCGGATCGGCCTCGGCCTCCGAGATCGTCTCGGGCGCCTTGCAGGATCTCAAGCGCGCCACCCTGATCGGCACGCGATCGTTCGGCAAGGGCTCCGTCCAGACGGTGTTGTCGCTGGGCGAAAACGGCGCCTTGAAACTCACGACCGCGCGCTATTACACGCCGTCCGGCCGCTCGATCCAAGCCAAGGGCATCGAACCCGACATCAAGGTCGGAGAAACCGTCCCCGATGATCTGAAGGGCAAGGTCGACAGCAAGGGCGAGGCCTCGCTGACCGGGCACCTGAAAAACGGCGACGACGAAAAGACCGGATCGGAAGCCTATGTGCCCCCCGACCCGGCCGACGATACGCAGTTGATCGCGGCGGTCGATCTGCTGCACGGCCGTTCCCCGACGGCGATCGCGAAGGACCCGACGCGCGGCGACAATTGAGCCGGGTCGTGCGCCGCTCGCATGGCGCGGCGGCGTAGCCTGGAGTGGATGGAGCGTGACGCTTGGCGCCCGGTCGAATTGTCGGGTTCGATCCTAAACGGTCATTCGGCGGAGTCTTGCCCTTCGACGCTTTGCGGCCATCTGCGCTGCCGCGGTCCGCCTGGAGTGAACGGAGCGTCAGAATCAAATACTGCGAGCGAGCCGCTCATTGCTCTTGGCCAGTGCGACCATGCCAAACCGATGACTATTCAGAGGATTCCCCTCGGCGGCGCTGGAGCGATCGGCATCGCCTGACCGCGACGTTCTCACGCACAATCGGGAAGGGGCCTCCGCCCCCGAATTGCAATGGGTCGCGCGAGGGCCAAAGCGCCATGACCGGCGGAAGAGAGTGATCCATGGAAGCGCTCGCGCTTGCCCGAATTCAGTTCGCCTTCACGGTGAGCTTCCACATCGTCTTTCCAGCCTTCTCGATCGGCCTGGCGAGCTATCTCGCCGTTCTGAACGGATTGTCGATCGCGTCAGGACGTCAGATCTATCTCGACGTCTTCAACTACTGGAAGAAAATATTTGCCTTAGTCTTTGGGATGGGCGTCGTTTCGGGCATTGTGATGAGCTACCAGTTTGGCGCCAACTGGAGCGTATGGTCGGACAAGGTCGGTCCTGTGCTTGGGCCGCTTATGGGCTACGAGGTTCTGTCGGCCTTCTTCCTCGAGGCTGGCTTTCTCGGAGTGATGTTGTTCGGTCGAGAGCGCGTGGGTCCTAGGCTGCATTTCCTGGCGACCGCGCTCGTCGCGGTCGGAACGTTCGTGTCGGCCTTTTGGATTCTGTCGGCGAATAGTTGGATGCAGACGCCGGCGGGCTACGCGTTCAACGACAACGGTCAATTTGTCGTCACCGACTGGTGGGCGGCGATCTTCAATCCTTCCTTTCCGTATCGCCTCGTTCATATGGTTCTGGCGGCCTATCTGACTACCGCGTTCGCAGTCGGCGGCGTCGCCGCGCTCCATCTCTTGCGCGATCGTTTCAATGCCGGCGCACGCTTGATGTTCTCGATGGCGATGTGGATGGCGACGCTCGTCGCGCCGTTGCAGATCGCGGCCGGGGATGCGCACGGCCTCAATACGTTGGCGCATCAACCGGCCAAGATCGCCGCCATCGAGGGTCATTTCGAGACCCAATCCGGCGCTCCTCTGATTCTGTTCGGCCTGCCGAACGCGCGGACGGGACGAACAGACTACGCATTGGAGATTCCGGCGCTTGGGAGCCTAATCCTCACCCACTCGCCGAGCGGAACGATCAAAGGACTTGACGCGTGGCCGCGCGACCAATGGCCACCCGTGGCGCTGGTGTTCTGGAGTTTCCGCGTCATGGTCGGCCTCGGCTTCGCAATGCTGGGACTTGGATTGTGGAGCCTCTATCTGCGCTGGCGCGGACGGCTCTACGAGGCGCCGTGGATGCAACGCGCCGCGTTGTTGATGGGCCCATCGGGATTCCTCGCCGTGCTCGCCGGATGGGTCACGACCGAGGTCGGCCGGCAACCCTACGCCGTCTATGGCCTTCTTAGGACCGCCGACTCCGCGTCGCCGGTCGCCGGCGCCGCCGTCGGCGCCTCCCTGACCGCCTTCGTGCTCGTTTACCTCACGATTTTTGGCGCGGGCTTGTTCTACACATTGAGGCTCATGAACCATCCCCCGCAGAGCGGCGAGGGTGAATTATCCGCGAGCGAGCCGATTCGGGCCGCGGGCCTCATGCCGGCGCCTGCGATGGGCGCGACGAAAGCATCGTCATGACGCTCGATCTCGCCATCATTTGGGCCGGGCTGATCGCCTTCGCGGTTCTAGCCTACGTGATTCTCGACGGGTTCGACTTGGGCGTCGGCATCCTGTTTCCGTTCTTCAAGGGACAAGCCGATCGCGACGAGATGATGAATTCCGTCGCCCCGGTCTGGGACGGCAACGAGACGTGGCTCGTGCTCGGCGGCGGGGGCCTGTTCGCCGTGTTCCCCCTGGCTTACGCCATCATCATGCCGGCCCTTTACGCTCCCATCGTCGTCATGCTGCTGGGGTTGATCTTCCGCGGCGTCGCGTTCGAATATCGCTGGAAGACCAGGCGAGCGCAGTTTCTGTGGGACTGGGCTTTCGCGGTCGGCTCGACAGCCGCGGCTTTCGCACAAGGAATTACGCTGGGCGCTCTCGTCCAGGGCATTCCCGTCGCCAATCGCGCCTATGACGGCGGCTGGTGGGATTGGCTCACGCCGTTCAGCCTGCTGACCGGCGTCGCGCTGGTCAACGGCTATGCGCTTCTCGGCGCGACCTGGCTGATCTGGAAGACTCAAGGATCGGTGCAGCGGCGCGCATACGACGCCGCGCTCATTGCGGCCCCGATCATGCTTGCGTCGATCGGCGTCGTCAGCGCGTGGACGCCATTTCTCAACGCAACTTATATGCAGCATTGGTTCGGTTGGCCGCAGTCGCTGTTTGTCGCGCCGACGCCGCTCTTCGTGCTTGTTGCCGCCTTCATCCTGATGCGAGGCCTGATCGATCGGCGCGAAGTCAGCCCTTTCATCGCTTCGCTTGCCCTGTTCGTTCTTTGCTTTGTTGGGCTCGGGATCAGCTTCTATCCGCACATCGTGCCGAATTCGGTGACGATTTGGGAGGCCGCCGCGCCGGCAAACAGCCTGGCGTTCCTGCTGGTCGGGGCCGTGGCGCTCATTCCGCTCGTTCTCGTCTACACCGCCTATTCTTATTGGGTCTTTCGCGGCAAGGTGAACGCCCGCGGCGGATATCATTGATCGCGGCGCTTCGAAGTCCCATTCGACGAGACCAGCGAACGAAAAGCGAGACGGCCTACAATGCGCGAACGACTCTTTGCGCAACTTCTGTGGTTTGCGGCGCTTTGGCTTGCAGGCGTCTTGGCCTTGGCGGTGGTCACGGTTCCGATTCGTTGGCTCCTGCATTGGAGGTAATCGATCGCGAGCTTCGCAAGCGCCGTCTTGACCCCATCTTCGAACGCCTTCGCGTGCGAGCGATCGTGCGAGGCGGGATTTGGAGATCGGCCTACGCGCATGTTTGAGCATAATATCGAGCCGGAGGCTGGGGTTTGTCGGGTCGAGGCGATCACGGGGACGGCTCGGCGGCGAAGCGGCCCCGCTGCGCGGGCAGCTTCGCAGAGAGCCGCTCGTCGCGTCAGATTCCGAGAGGATCGAGCATGTCCTCCGGGCGCCCAGTGAAACGATTGCAGACCGCCTTCGCGACAGATAGGGGTTTGCAGTCGGTCGTGTTTCCGCGCCGGGATGGGATCCCCAGGGAACCCGATCTGGCGCTTTGACGCGACATCGAAAATGCAAGCGAGGATCGGATCCCGATCGGCGCCGATCGGAACCCCGGCATCAAGGCGAATTCGTATTCGATTTCAGTGTATTGCTCCCCTTTCGGGGTGGGGTCCCATTCCGGTGTTGAATCACGGATATGACCAGGAATGCGCTCATTGTCGGCTATGGCAATCCGCTGCGCGGCGATGACGGGGTAGGTCAGGCGGTCGCCCGAGCGTTCGCGAACGAGGCCGCCATCGACGGCGTCGAAGCGGTCAGTTGCCGCCAGCTTGCGCCCGAACTCGCCGAACGTTTTGCCGCGGCGGATGTGGTCGTCTTGGTCGACGCCGAGGCCGGTCTCGAGCCCGGCGGCGTCAGCGTAACCCCGTTGCAAGCCGCAACGGCGCTACCGCCGGGTTTCGGTCACCATGTCGATCCTCGGGAGTTGCTCCGCATGTCGGGCATGCTCTACGGCAGATCGCCGGAGGCCTTCCTCGTCACGGTGGGGGCAAGCTCGCTGGCGCTGAGCGAAGGCCTGTCGGCAGCCGTGGCGGCGGCGCTGCCGGAGGTTATTGCGGCGGTGCGCCAACTGGTGCTGAAGCCGTCGCGAACCGACTGAGTCGCTCGTGACGCAGCCTCCCGCCGCGCTCTGTCGACGCGGCCCGCGCCCATCAACTGCGCATGGCGTCGACCACGGCTCCGTCGGAATTCACCAACTGAATCTCCAATGGAAACTGGCCCGCCGCGTGCGACGAACAGCTCAGACACGGATCGTAAGCCCGAACCACCGCCGACACCCGGTTGAGCATGCCCTCCTTCATCTTCTGTCCGTCGATGAAGTGGCGGCTAACCTGGTCGATGCTGCGGCCGATGGCGAGATTGTTGTGCCCGGTGGCGATGATGAGATTGGCCCATGTCATCGCCCCTTCCTCATTGACCTTGTAGTGATGGATGAGGACGCCGCGCGGCGCTTCGGCGATTCCCACGCCTTCCAGGGCGTTCACCCCCGCCCTGGCGCGGACATGCCGGCCGAGAATCGCCGGGTCGTTCAACAAGGCGTCCATCCGTTCGAGAGCGTAGATGATCTCGATCAGACGGGCGTAATGAAAATGGAATGAACTCTGCACGACCTTGCCGAATCTCCGGTGATATTCGGTAAATTCGACATCGGCTTGCCGCGTGCCGCACCGATCGGCGACGTTCAGTCTGGCGAGCGGACCGACGCGGTAGATTCCGTCCGGGAAGCCGAGCGGTTTGAAATATGGCGCCTTCAAGTACGAGTTCGGCAACGTCGCTTCGCCGATGAACTGCCGATAATCTTCAGCCGCCATCCGGTCGACGACGATTTTCCCCGAAGCGTCGACAAACCGCACTCCGCCGTCGTAAAGTTGCAAATTGCCGCCGCCGTCGACCAGCCCCGCATACATGGTGGGGGCGTTGCCGAAGTAGGCGATCTCGTCCCCGAATTGGTCGACGACGCCTTTGAAGAAACTCAGCGTCCGCGAGGCGATTGCTTTTGCCTCCGGCAGGCCGGCCAGGATGCGGTCGCGCACGGCGAGTTCAAGCGGGGCGTTGACGCCGCCGGGAACGGTCCAGGACGGATGGATGCGCTCTTTGGCCAAATTCTCGATCACCTGTTGACCGAATTTGCGTAGCGCGATGCAGTCCTTGGCCAGGGCCGGATGGTCTTCGATCACGCCAAAGACATTGCGCCGGGCCGGATCGAAATCGAAGCCGAGAAGCAGATCGGGCGAGGAGAGATGAAAGAAACTGAGCGCGTGGGACTGCACGATTTGGCCGCAATGCAGCAATTCCCGCAGCTTTGCCGCGGTCGGCGGGATCTGCACGCTCATGATCGCGTCGCAGGCCTTCACCGAGGCCAGCAGGTGGCTGATCGGGCAAATTCCGCAGATGCGCGCAGTGATGGCCGGCATCTCGTAGAAGGGCCGGCCTTCGGTGAATTTCTCGAACCGCGAAATTGCGTGACATGGAACGCCGTGTCGGCGACGTTGCCGTCCGCGTCGAGGTGGATCGTGACTTTCGCGTGACCTTCGATGCGGGTGATCGGGTCAATGACAATGGTCCGCATGACGGTCTCCTCAGCCAAACCGCACTTTGGTCTTCAGGTCAGGGATGCGGCCATCCAACAGTTCGTTGACGACGAACAGGATCGAGGAGGCTGACGGCGGGCAACCGGGCACGTGCAGGTCGATCTTGACCACGTCATGGAGCGGTATGGCGTGCCGCAGCAACGCCGGCACGCCATCGGTCGGGATCCCTTTCTGCACGTCGGCGCCCTCGATGTAGACGCGTTCGAGGAGCGTCTTCACCGCAAACTCATTGCGCATAGCCGGAACGTTGCTGGTGACGGCGCAATCGCCGAGAGCCACCACGATGCGCGAGCGTTCCCGGACACGCCGAATTCTTTCGAGGTCGTCCTCGCTGCTGACGGCGCCCTCGACGATCGCGACGTCGACGTCATGGGGAAATTCCTGAGCGTCGACCAATGGGCCGTAAACCACATCCGCCCGCTGGGCGATGGACAGGAGCGCTTCGTCCACGTCAAGCAGGGACATATGGCATCCGGAACAGCCGTCAAGCCACATCGTGGCCAGTCTCGCCTTCTTCATGGATGGATCTCTCTTTTCACGGCGAGTTGCGTGACGACGGTGTTCCGCTTGGTCATTTCCTCAACCGCATAGCCTTTTTCGACCAGCGCGCCGGTTGGGCAGACCTGTACGCATTTGCCATAGCTGGTGCAGGACTGAGACTCGCCCCAGGGGCCGTTGAGTTCGGCGACGATCATCGAGTTGATGCCGCGCGCCGACACGTCCCAAACGTGCGCGCCCTCGATCTCGTCGCAAACGCGAACGCACCGGGTGCACAGAATGCAGCGATTGTGGTCCAAAACCCAGCGGGGATGAGAGACATCGACCGGCAGCCGCGGGTAATTGTAGGGCATGTCGACATGGGTGAGACCGAGGGTCTGCGCCAACGACTGCAGCTCGCAATGGCCATTGGAGACGCACACCGCGCAGACGTGGTTGCGCTCGACGAACAATAGCTCAAGCGCCATCAGTCGGTCATGGGCGAGTCTGTCCGAGTTTGTGATGACGGACATTCCGCTTTTGACGGGCGTCGTACAGGCTGGCAGCAGGCGGCCGAGGCCGGAAACCTCGACCAGGCACAGTCTGCAAGATCCGGGGGAACTCAACCCTTCCATATGGCACAGCGAGGGGATGCATCGTCCATTCGCGTGGGCCGCCTGAAATATGGTCTGGCCTTCTGTGGCGGTGCACAATTCACCGTCGATGCGAACCGAGATTTGCTGAGGCGCGTAGTTGCTCCTTGCCGGCGGAAAACGGCAAGCGCTGCCGTTTCCCGGATATCGCAGCGCATACAACGGCTGGCCTCTTCGAGCGCCGCTTCAGGCGGCAAGGCCGAGACGGCTTCCTCGAAGGTCTTGACGCGGATCGCCGCCGGAAGGAAACGCGCATTGTGGCGGGAGCACGCGCTGGGTTGCGGCGGCGTCTGGTCGTATTGGAAGGCGGGCATGATGCTGTCGAAGCGAGCTTTGCCGGTCAGATGGCGGTCGATATTCCTCACCGCTTTCTTGCCTATGCCCATGGCGCTGGTGACGTTGGACGCCCCCGTCAGGAAATCGCCGCCCGCGTAAACGGTCTCGCGGCTGGTCGTCAGGTCGTAACGATCGCCTTCGAGCATCCCGTCTTTCTTGACGGTCAGGCCGGACGCGCGGCAGAATTCGTCGTCTACGCTTTCGCCAACCGCCAGAATGACGCTGTTGCAACTGACGAGTTGGATTTCGCCGGTGTCGATCGGACGCCGGCGACCGGACGAGTCGAATGCGCCGAGACGCGTCTTGGTCACTTCGATGGCTTTGACAGCGCCGCGTTCGCCAATGACACGGTGGGGAGAAGCCAGAAAGAGGAACCGCACGCTCGAAGGCGCGGCGACCGGTCATATTCCAGAGGATCGCGCGACTTCCCTCATTGAAGATGCCAGAAGAGTGATGACGCCGACCGATGTCGCCGGGTTTGAGAGAATCCAGGCATTACCCAACAAGTAAGAACGCTACCTCTTACTCCAACGAGTTTTCGCTGCTTTCCGAGCTATCTCCACTCGCCGCTCCGGTGTCATCGTTGCGGCGCGCGCTCTGCCGCCTTTTCGACCCATAGCTGTCGCGGCTGAGTCTTTACCGTCGTCAACCGGGAACGTTTCGGTTTCCTCGCCCGTCGCGATGCGCATAACTTTGACGGCGTTGCCGATGACGTCGGCGGGGCGCTTCTCGCCTTTAGGGCCGGTGGGCATTAGAGTCCGTCCGGAGACTTCATGAGGGATTACAGAGTTTTCTGAGCATGAGGCGGATGGAGGCAAGGCGGAGGAAGGCGAGGGCGTTGCGGTTGAGGTTTTCCCAGTCCTTTGCCAGGCG
>JBEKAL010000036.1:0-19599 GCA_050015935.1 Roseiarcus sp. | reverse complement strand
CGAGCACCGCCTCAGGCGCCAGAGCGTGGGTGGTGTGCGTCATGTCGCGCCGCGGCGCGAGGCGGGAAAACGAGAACGGCGCTGGCGTGTTCTTGCCGGCGTCGACGAACAGCGCGCAATCGGCACCTTCGAGATCGAGGGCGTGCTCGATCTGGAGCTGGTAGTCCTCGACCGTCGTCGTTTCCGGCCAGTCCGCCGCAGCGAAACGCGCGAGCAGAGCCGGTCCCAGCCCATCGTCTCCGCGCGCTTCGTTGCCCCAGCCGAAGACGACGAGCCGCATTGTCAGCCGCCCTTGCGGGCTCGGCTCACCAGCGCGCCGTCGGCGTCGACGAGCTCGACCTCGAGCGGCATCTGGCCGAGCGCGTGCGTCGCGCACGACAGGCACGGGTCGTAGGCGCGGATCGCCACCTCGATGTGATTGAGCAACCCTTCCGTGACCTCGCGGCCGGTGAGGAAGCGCGCCGCGACGGCGCGGATCGACTCGTTCATCGCCTGATTGTTGTTGGTGGTGGAGACGATGAGGTTGCAATAGGTCACGAGGTCGTCCTTGCCGACGCGATAATGGTGGAAGAGCGTGCCGCGCGGCGCCTCGATGACGCCGATCCCCTCCTCGCGCCGCGGGCCCTTGTCGGCCATCAGATCCGTGCCGACGATGTCCGCGTCGTCGAGCATTTCGCGCGTCAATTCGGCCGCGTGCAGCAACTCGATCAGGCGCGCCCAATGATAGAGCAGCGCGCCGTGCACCGGCGCGCCGCGCCCGAGCGCGATGAACGTGCGCCGCTCCTCTTCGGCCTGCGGCGTCGAGAGGAAATCGCAGACCTGCACGCGCGCCAGCGGCCCGACGCGATACCAGCCCTTTTCCGCGCCGAGCGCCTCGATGTACGGGAACATCATGTAGCTCCAGGGCTTCACTTCCTCATGCAGAACCTGCCGGTAGGTCGAATAGTCGACCTGATCGAACACGGTCCCCCCGTCGGGATCGCGAGCGCGCAAGGCCCCATGATAGAAATCGAGCGCGCCACGCGCGTCGACCAAGCCCATCATGTTGGCGCGCGCCTCGCCGAAGCTATTGTAGAAATCGGGATGCGTTTCGTGCAGCTGCTTGAAAAGGCCGACCGCCTCGCGGGCCCAGACGACGATCCCGTCGATATCGCGCCTGAGCGCGTCGCGCTCCTCGACGCTGAGCGCCTTGTTCATGCCGCCGGGAATCGCCCCGGTGCCGTGAATGCGCTTGCCAATGATATGGCGGATGACTTCCTGCCCAAATTTTCGCATCAGCACGCCGCGTTTGGCGAGATCGGGGAAGGCCGCCGCGACGCCGACGATGTTGCGGCGCGCGACCTCGCTCTCAAAGCCGAGCAGAAGATCGGGCGAGGCGAGGTAGAAGAAGTGCAGCGCGTGCGACTGCACAATTTGGCCGTAGTGCAGCAGCCGGCGCAGTTTTTCCGCCGTCGGCGTCAGCGGTCCGTAGCCGGCGACGAGGTCCATCGCCTTGGTCGCGACCAAAAGATGGCTGACCGGGCAGATGCCGCACAGGCGCTGCACCATGACCGGAACTTCCCAATAGGGGCGCCCCTCGATGAACGCCTCGAAGCCGCGAAACTCGACGACGTGCAAACGGACTTGGTGAATGCGATTGTCCTTGTCGAGCAGGATCGTCACCTTGCCGTGGCCTTCGACCCGCGTCAGCGGTTCGATTGCCACCCGACGCAGCTTGTGCGGAGCTTCCGCTGTTTCCAGGTTGAGCATGAGACGGCTCCCGTCAGTCGTAATGGAGAAGCTGATGATCGAGGCGCGGCATGCGGCCCAGGATCAGATCGCCGAGGCATTTCCAGATCGCGTCGGCCGACGGCGGACAGCCCGGAATGAAATAGTCGACGCGCACGATTTCGTTGAGGGGGTAGACTTTGTCGAGCAGCAGCGGCAGCTCGGTATCGTTGGGAACCTGCGCCGCGCCGCCCCTTTCGACGTAGACCTTTTCGAGCAGCATGCCGAGATCGAGATTATTGCGCATCGCCGGGAGTCCGCCGTTGATCGCGCAGGCGCCGACGCTGACGAGAATCTTCGCGTTGGCGCGCAATTCGCGCAGCACATGCACGTTCTCGGTATTGCATGCGCCCCCCTCGATCAAGGCGATGTCGCAGGGCCCGCAATGCTTGATGTCGGTGAGCGGCGTACGGTCGAACTCGGCGATTTTCACCAGTTCGAGCAGGCGCTCGTCGATGTCGAGCAGCGACATGTGGCAGCCGAAACAGCCGGCGAGCGAACTCGTGGCGATCCGGATCTTCAGCGGCCCCTTGCCTTCGACGGGATCGGTCATGTCAGGCCTCCTCGATCGCGCATTGCGCGGCTTCGGCGCTGATCGGCTCGAGATCGTAGAGGCGCTCGCCGATCGGCGTGGCGAAGCCGACGCGTTTGATCAGGATCGCCCCGACGGGACAGACGTGCGCCGCCTTGTCAGAGATCGAAAAACTGCTGTCGCCCAATTTGCCTGACGGCGAATTGACGATGAGATGCGAGGCGAGGCCGCGCCCGGCGAGCGCGAAAACCCCCTTGCCGTCGACGTCGCGGCTCGCGCGCACGCAGAGTTCGCACAGAATGCAGCGATTGAAATCGAGCAATGCGTCCGGATGCGAAGCGTCGACTTGGCGATTGGGGAAGAAGTGCACGAAATGCGCGGTCATCATTTCGAATTCGTAGCCGAGCGCCTGCAACTGGCAATTGCCGCTCTTTTCGCAGCCGGGGCAGAAATGATTGCCCTCGACGAACAGCATTTGCACCAACGTGCGGCGGTAGGCGTGCAATTCGGGCGTGTCGACTTCGATCTCCTGCCCCGGCGCGGCGCGAAGCGCGCACGCTGAGGCGTGGCGGCCGTTGACGACGATGGTGCACAATTTGCAGCTCCCGTGCGGCGCGAACTCGGGGTGATGGCAGAGATGCGGGATATAGACGCCTGCGTCCAACGCCGCCTGCAGAATCGTCTGCCCCGGCTTGAACGGCACAGGTTGTTCGTCGATCGTGATGATCGGGTCGGCTGTGGTCATATCTCGGCTCCTATATGCGCGTCCGCGTCGTCGCGCCCGGCGATCCGCCGCGCGCTGGCCGAAGCCGCTTCGAGGTCGATCGTCGGCGAGAAATCGCGCCATTGGACTCGCCGCTCGTAGGCGGGGCGGAACTTCTGCCAGGTGTCGTGAATCGCGTTGACGGCGGTCTGGCCGAGCCCGCAATGGCTGGTCCGGCGCAGCAGTTCGTAAAGCCGCATCAGTTCGTTGATTTCGTAATGCGTGCCGCGGCCGGAGGCGATCTTGTCCATGACGTCGCGGATGAGCGCCGTGCCGACGCGGCAGGGCGTACAGAATCCGCAGCTTTCATGGGCGAAGAAATACGCGAAATTGCGCGCGACCTCGAACAGATCGCGATGCCCGCCGAAAACCATCAAGGCGCCGGCGGTCGGCACGTCCTCGAAGGCGATACGGCGGTCGAATTCGTCGGGCGTCAGGCAGACCCCCGAGGGGCCGCTGACCTGCACCGCCGCCACGTCGTGGGCGCCGCAGTCCTCCAGCACTTGCGCGATGCGCACCCCGAAGGGATACTCATAGAGGCCCGGCCGCTCGCAATCGCCGGACACCGAGAGAATCTTCGTGCCCGTCGATCGCTTGGTGCCTTGGCCCGCGAAGGCCTGGCCGCCGCGCAGCGCCACTTCCGTCGCTTCGCACAGCGTCTCGACATTGTCGACGATTGTCGGCTTGCCGAGATAGCCCGAGGTCACCGGGAACGGCGGGCGAATGCGCGGACGGCCCGGCTTGCCTTCGAGCGATTCGATCAGCGCCGATTCTTCGCCGCAGATATAGGCGCCGGCGCCCATGTGAATCTCGATGTCGAAATCGAAGCCAGGCGCGCCGCAAATGCTGGGTCCGAGCAGGCGCGCGCGCCGCATCTCCTCGAGTTTGGCTTCGAGCGGGGCGAGCAGATATTGGTACTCGCCGCGCAAATAGAGGAAACCGCGCACGGCGCCCGCCACGTAACCGGTGATCGCCATGCCCTCGAACACGCGACCGGCGTACGTTTGCAGCAACACGCGGTCCTTGAACGTTCCCGGCTCGCCTTCGTCGGCGTTGCCGATGACGTAATGTTCCGCCCCCGGAGCGTTGCGGCAGGTTTCCCATTTCACGCCGGTGGCGAAACCGGCGCCGCCGCGACCGCGTAAGTTGGAGCGCTTCATCTCGTCGAGCACGCCCTGGCGCCCGCGCGCGATCGCCGCGCGCAGCGCGCCGCCGGGCTCGAAGCGGCCGCCGAGCAACGCGTCGGCGCGTCTAATATTGTCGTCGACGCGGAAATAATCGACCGGCCATTCGTCTAGGGGAACGCGCGCGCGAACGAGGTCGCTGATTTCGTCGACGCGCCGCGCGGTCAGGCGCGTCACCGCGCGATTATTGACGAGCATCGCCGGCCCCTGGTCGCACATGCCCGTGCAGGAAGTCAGATCGACGCTGACGAGCCCGTCGGGCGAGACTTCGCCGCGCTTCAGCTTCAGGCGCGACAGCATGTGCTCGAACAGGCCTATGCTGCCGAGCATCTCGTCGGTGATGTTGTCGGAAAACAGCAGCCGGTAGCGACCGCGCGGCTTGTCGTACAGGAACGAATAGAATTGCAGCGCGCTCTGCACCTGAGTGAACGGAATGCGCAATTGCGAGGCGATGGCCTCGGCGGTTTCAGGCGCGATCCAGTCGAGCGCCTCCTGCACCTCGCGCAAGATCTGCACGACGTAGGTGGGGTCGCCGCGGCGCCTTTCGACGGCGGCGGCTACGATCGAGTCCGCGGGCATCATGCTCGACTTCTCCCTGACTTTGGCGCCGCCGCGATAGCGCGACGCGCGGTCGCCGAATTGATCAGCATCAAACCGGCGACCGGCTTCTCAAACTTTCGGCCGAAAGGCCGCGCAGACCTCGGGGTTTGTTTCCAGTCGGTCGCCGCCGATCAGATCGAGGCAATAGGGCACCGCCGGGAACACGGCGTCGAGGCACGTGCGGATCGCCGACGGTCTGCCCGGAAGATTGACGATCAGGCTGCGTCCGCGCAAGCCCGCGATCTGGCGCGACAGAATCGCGGTCGGGACCTCCAGGAGGCTGCGCGCGCGCATCAATTCGCCGAACCCCGGCATCAGCCGGTCGCAGACCGCTTGCGTCGCCTCCGGCGTCACGTCGCGCGGGCTGGGACCGGTGCCCCCGGTGGTCAGGATCAGCGCGCAGCGCTCGACGTCCGCGAGTTCGCGCAAGGCCGCTTCGATGGCCTCGCGCTCGTCCGGCGCCAGCCGGCGCACGGGGCGCCATGGCGTCGCGAGGATCGCCGCCAGCGCCGCCTCGATCCCCGGCCCGCCCTTGTCTTCGTAAAGGCCCGCCGAAGCGCGGTCGGAAACGGTGACGACGCCGATCGGGACTTGGCTCACTTCGAATCCTCTCGCCCTGAGGTCTCCGGCCGAAAGTCGAACGCCCCGGTCATGTCCGGGCTCGCCGCGTCGCGGCTAGCCAGCGGCGCCGATCCATAGCGCGTTTCGATCAGCTCCAAAATCGCCGTCACGGCGGCGTCAGCGCGCGCACCGCTTCCTCGACGCTGTGAAAGAGGTGGTCGCGGCCTACAAGCGCCTCCAGCCCTTGGCGGGCGAAGCTTTCTTGCGCGCGCACCGATTCCAGCCGCGCGAAAGCGATGTCGACGCCCGCGCCGCGCAAGCGTTCGACGACTTCGCCGAGTATCTTGGCGCCGGTGTAATCGATTTCGACGATCGCATTGGCCTCGATGACGATCAGCCGCGTTCCCGATCCCGGCAGCGCCTGGATCGCCTTTTGGAACGCGTAGGCGTTGAGGAACGACAGCGGCGCCTGCAGCGCGACGACGCGCACGCCCGGCACGGTCTCGCCGCGCTGCAGGGCGCTCGCCGGCCACCAGATCGACGTGCCGGGGATGCGCTCGAACTCGACGGTCCGGGCTCGCGTCGTCGTCCAAACGCCGTGCATCAGCGAGAGGACGATGCCGGTGGCGACGCCCTGCTGGATCGGCAGCACGAGGATCGCCAGCATGGTCGCGACGATCAGGGCGAATTCGGCGCCGCTGCGTCGCCAGACGTCGAGGATCGTCGTCACCCGCACGATGCGCTGAGCGACGAACAACAACACGCCGGCGAGCGCGGCGTGCGGAACATGCGCGATGAGGCCGGCGCCGAACGCCGACAGGGCGAGCGCGAGGGCGGCGCAGACGAGCCCGCCGAGTTGCGAGACGCCGCCGGTCTCCATGACGACCGCCGTGCGCGGCGGGCTGGCGTTGACGGGAAAGGCGCCGATGAGGCCGGCCAGCAGATTGGCCGCGCCCAGGCCGACGAAATCGCGGTTGACGTCGGGGCCGCGGGCCGGGTCGGAGACGAAGCTGCGCGTCGTCGCCGCCGTCTGCACCATGACCACGATGCCGACGATCAGCGCCAGAGGCGCGATTTGCAGGAGATCGTCGAGCGAAACGACGGGAAGCGCGAATTTCGGCGTCGCGCCCGCCATCGCGCCGAAGGTCGAGACGCCGCGCGACTCCAGCCCCAGCGCGACGACGAGCGCGACGGAGAGCCCCAGCCCGATCAAAGCGCCGGGAAAGCGCGGATTGACGCGTTCGCTCGCCAGCATGATCGCGAGCACGCCGAGGCCGATGCCGAGGGCGGCGAAATTCGTCGCGCCTAGCCCAACGGCGAGCGCGGCGACCTGCGCGATCAAAATTCCCCGCGGGGCCTCGAGGCCGAGCAGCGCCGGCGCTTGGCTGACGAGGATGTGACCGGCGATTCCCGCCAGGAATCCCGTCAGGACGGGAATGGAAAGGAGGTCGGCGACGAAGCCGAGGCGAAAGGCGCCGCCGAGCGCGAGAACCAGGCCGACGCCGAGCGCGAGCGCCGCCGCGTCGGCGGCGTAGTGCGGCGAGCCGCTCGTCGCCAGCAGCGCCAGCGCTCCGGCGAAAATCGGCGCGATCGTCGAATCCGCGCCGACCGACAACAGCCGGCTGGCGCCGAAGGCGGCGAAGCCGACCGCCCCGGCGACGAGCGCGAGAAAGCCGATCTGAGGCTCGAATCCGGCCAGACGCGCCGTCGCCATTTGCTCGGGCACGGCGATCGCGGCGAGCGTGACGCCGGCGACGGCGTCGGCACCGAGATCGCCGAAGCGCCATCCCGCGAACGACCGGAAAAGCGGCCAGGGGCGGCGCGGCGCGGCGGCGGATTTCTCGCTCAACGAGGCCTGGTCCCTTGGGCGCGGAACTGCGACGACGCGCATTCAGTCCAATTCGCGCCGCGGCGTCAATGCGGCGTGTGACTTTTGGCGACGCGCGCGATAGCCTGCGCGCGGCATAGCGGGACTTTTCGATGTTGACGCGACGACTGGCTCTGGCGATCGGACTCCTGTGCGGCCTCATCGGTGCCCAATGGCCTGAATTCTCGCAGCAATATCGTCAACGGCTCGGCGGCGCGCTCGACGAACTCAGGCGGATCGTCGACGCGTTCGACGCCCAGGCGGCGAGCCGTTCCCTGACCCCCGCCGAAGGAATCGCCCGGCTGAAGGACAACCCCGACCCGCTGGCGCGCGAGCGCGGCGCGGACATCGAAGGCGACATCGCCCGCGAAGCGCGCCTGGAGCGGGAGATCGCGGAGCTGCAGGGCGCCGGGCCGCTGCGCCGTCTGTGGGTGATGGCGGGCGATTTCGATCCCGCGATCGCCGGCGAGACGCTGCGGGACTTCGAGCCCGCGGTTCCCGTGACATCGGAATCTCTGATCGTCGGCGGCCTCGCGACGGTCTGGGGATGGGGCGCGACGCATCTTTGCGCCTGGCCGATCCGGCGACGATGGCGAGCGCGTCGCGCGGCGGGCAGGGCCGGCGCGGCGTGACGCCGGGGTCCCGCGCGGGAGCCGACGCGCCCGGATCGACCCGTCCTTCGGCATGTCGCGCCCGACGCTCTCGAATCGCGGTCGAATTCGCGAACGGCCAAGCGATTAACTCCGGCGAAACCGCCCGCGTCTAAACTCGCGCGTCGAGGGCGAGATTCGCGGGCGAGCGGCGCACGCGACGCCGTCTGGAGCGACGCATGATGAAGATCATCGGTCGATTCGCCAGATCGCAGTCCGGCGCGACCGCGGTGGAATATGCGCTCCTGGCGATGTGCATCGTGCTCGCGATCGTCGTCTCCGTCGCCTCCACCGGCACGCAGCTGAACAACACCTATGCCGAAATATCGGCCGCTTTCAATTAGATAGGCTCGGCCAGCGCGGGCCTGCGCGGCGCCTCGCGCCGGGATCGCAGGGTCGAGAAAGGGCGCGGCGGCCGCCTACGCCGCCGTCCTGCGGCCCCAGCGCCGCGCGCGCCGGGTCGCTTTCTGCTCGGGCGTCTCTTCGGGCGGCGCGTCGGGATCGAGCTGGGGCAGGGCGTTCATCACGCGCTCCGGCGGGAAGATGACGACCACTTCGGTCCCCTCGCGAAGCTTGGACAGAAGCCGGAATTCGCCGCCGTGAAGCTCCACCAGCCCCTTGACGATGGGCAGTCCGAGGCCGGTGCCCTCGTCGGCGTTCTTCTGCGCCAGGGAACCGCGCCCGAAGGACGCGAGCACGATCGGAATCTCTTCCTCGGCGATGCCCGGCCCGGTGTCGCGGATGGATAGATATTGCCCGCCCGAACTCGTCCAGCCGACCTTGATCGCGATCGAGCCGCCCTGCGGCGTGAACTTGATGGCGTTGCTCAAGAGGTTCAGGGTCACTTGACGCACGGCGCGCTCGTCCGCCCAGATGCGCGGCAGATCCTTGTCGAGCGATTCGGCGATCGCGATGTTGCGGTTCTTGGCCCGCATCGCCAGGAGGTGGCGGCATTCCTCGACGACGCCCGGCAGGGAGACGGATTCTTCTTTCAGTTCGTAGCGCCCGGCTTCGACGCGCGACAGGTCGAGAATTTCGTTGATGAGCATCAGCAGGTGCTGGCCGCTCGAATGGATGTCGTTGGAGTAATCCTTGTAGGCCGCCACGCTGTGCGCGCCGAACAGCTCCGCTTTCATGACCTCGGAAAACCCGAGGATGGCGTTGAGCGGCGTGCGCAGCTCGTGGCTCATCGTCGCCAGGAAGCGCGACTTGGCGAGATTGGCGCCTTCCGCGCGCCGGCGCGCCTCGTCCGAATTGAGCTTGGCCTGTTCGAGTTCGGCGATCAACGCGTCCTTCTCCGCCTGAAACGACAGGCCGGCGAGCGAGGTCCGGTGCAGGCGATTGGCGAGGATGACGAAGTAAACGAGGATGCCGACGCACAGCGCCGACATCATCAACGCTTGCTCGCGCGTCGCCGGCCCCAGCACGTAGACGATCGCGATCGCCATCGGCAATAGGCCGCCGGCGACGGCGAAGGGGATCGCGGAGGCGACCATCGCGGTCATTCCCGCGACCAGCAACAGAACGACCAGAACGAACGTGCGCGCGTTGGGGTCCGGCGATTGCAGCAGCAGAACGACGATCAGCGCCCACGACGCGCCGGCGAAAGTTTCCGCGGCGATGAACTTGCGCCGCCAGGAGTCGGAAGTCTTTTCGATGTCGGGAGAATCGAGAAGGGCGACGCCGAGGCCATAGCGCACGGCGAGCGCCGCGGCGAGCAGGCTGCCCCATGTCATGATCTTGGCCGGGGCAACCCACAGGCACGCCGTCGCGCCGACCGCGATCACGACCAGAGCGATCGCGGGGGTCGCGCTCATCACGCTGTGCGCGAACAGGCGCACAAGGGAGGCGTATTGTCCGGAAAAATCGACGGAATTGCTGGTGAGCGACTGACGGGCGTGCTTGAGCTTGATCGTCATCTTGCGCCGGCGCGCCGCCGCCGCCGGGTCGCCGCCCCGACCCCTGTCGATCTTCTCCGCCGAAACTTCACTCATGACCGCCCGACGAGCGCACGCCAACGCTAAGCGGCGATCATGACGGTTAATCCTTAATGAGCGCCTACAAAATACAAGGGATTCGAGCATAACCTCGGTCATTCCCGTTAAGATTCGCCATGTGGCGACCGGCGCGCATCGCCATCCTCGGGGAAATTCGGCCCCTTGGCGCTTCGGCGCGACGCCCTGGCCGCCGGCTCGAGCGCCAAAGCCTGACGGGCGCCCGGCGCCCTTATTCAGACTTGGTTCAGGCGCTTTGGCGCTTTAGTGGGCGCGAACGCCATCCATTGGCGCCGCCAGGAGCCCTCGCCATGCTCAATCGGTTGCTGTTCGCTTCCTTCGCTTTGCTCGCCTTGACGGGTTCGCCGGCGCCGGCGGGCGCGCAGTCCGCCGAAACCGCGCAGAATCCTCGGATCGCTCTGGTGATCGGCGAATCGGCCTATCCGGACCAGACGCTCGCGACGACGGCCAACGACGCCGCCTTGATCGCGCAGACGCTGCAGGCGGCGGGCTACGACGTCGTCGGCGCGCGCGATCTCGATCAAAAGTCGTTGCAAGGCGCAATACGCGATTTTCTCGCCAAGGCGGCGGCGATCGGCCCGAACATGCAGGCTTTCGTCTACTTCGCCGGACGCGGCGCGCAATATGAGGGCGAAAACTTCTTCGTGCCCGTCGACGCGCAGATCGCGCGCGATTCGGACGTGCCGATCGAAGCGGTGCGCGTCGCCGACTTCGCCCATGCGCTCGCCGCCGAGCCCGGTCAGGCGCGAATCCTCGTGCTCGACGCGGCTCGCGCCAATCCTTACGCCGGCCAAGGCTCGCCGCTCGCGGGAGGGCTGGCGCTCGTCGAGCCGGACCCCGGCCTGCTCCTGGCGTTCAACGCCTCGCCGGGCTTGGTCGCCGCGGACGAGGCCGGACCCTATGGCGTCTACGCCAAGACGCTCGCGGGCGCGATGCGCGAAGGCGGCCTGCCGATCGACGACGTCTTCGCCCAGACCCGCGTGAGCGTGAACGAATCGACCGGGGGAGCGCAACTTCCCTGGAGCGCGTCGAAATTGACGGCGCCCTATTTCGTCTTCGAGCGCGCCGCCGACGCGCCGCCGCCGCCGGCTGAAGCCGCGCTCGAGGACGCCGCCAAGCGGCCGATCCGCAGCTTCTCCGCCGAAGCGGCCTATGCGGTCGCCGTCGAGCGCGACACCCTCGCCGCCTACGAGGAATTCCTTGCGGCCTATCCGAGCAGCGTTCAAGCCAAGCGCGTGCGCGCGATCCTCGCCGCACGCCGCGAAGCGTTGTTCTGGCGCCGATCGGTGGCGCAGGACAGCGCGCGCGCCTACTGGACCTATTTGAGCCGGTATCCGCGCGGCCCTCACGTCGCGGACGCGGAGCGTCGGCTCGCCATTCTATCCGCCGGCTTCGAGCCGACGGCCGGTTTCGCGCCGGAGGACTACGCCGACTTGCCGCCGCCGCCGCCCGACGAACTCGCTTACGCGGACCAGCCGGTCTTCGTGTTCGAAGGACCGGATTTCGGCCCCCCTCCGCCGCCGCCGCCCTACGGCTTCGTCGCCGAAGAAGGCGACGATTGGCGCCATCTGCCGGCGCCGGCGCCCCCGAGCGCGATCGGCGTGCTGCCCGCCCTGATCGTGGCGATTCCGTTGATCGCGACCGCGCGCCCGTATCGCGACGCCGGCCGCCACGAAGGACGCGCGGCGCCGGGAGCGCCGCCTCCGGTCGCGCAGGCGCCCGCGCCGCCGCCTCCGCTGCCCGGCGGGGTCAGGCCGCGACCCCCGGCGCCTAGCGCCAACGCCGTCAAACCGACGCCGACCCCGACGCCGGGCGCGACGCCGCTGAAGGCGTTACAGCCGACCCCGACGCCGACGAAGGCGATGAATCCGACTCCCACGCCGACTCCCACGCCGACGCCGACGAAGGTGATGAAGCCGACTCCGACGCCGACCCCCACGCCGACGCCGACCCCGACGCCGACGAAGGTGATGAAGCCGACTCCGACGCCGACCCCCACGCCGACGCCCTCGAAAGTCCTGAAGCCGACGCCGGAACTCAAGACCGCGCCGCCGCCTCCGGTCGTTCACGCGCCGCCGGCTCCGGCGAAGGCGCAAGAGAAGAAAGCCTGCGGCAAGCCGGGCGAGCCGCCCTGTCCGAGGTGAGGCGAGAGAACAACAAGGGAGGGTTTCGGCCTTCCCTTACCTTTCCAAGCGCGCGATCAGGCTCGAAGTGTCCCAGCGGCCGCCGCCCATGGCCTGGATGTCGGAATAGAACTGGTCGACCAGCGCCGCGACCGGCAGATGCGCGCCGTTGCGCCGAGCTTCGTCCAGGCAGATCGCCAGATCCTTGCGCATCCAGTTGACGGCGAAACCGAAGTCGAATTCGCCGGCGATCATCGTCTTGTGACGGTTGTCCATCTGCCAGGATTGCGCCGCGCCCTTGGAGATGACGTCGATCGCCAGCTGCCGGTCGAGACCGGCGCGCGCGGCGAAATGCAGACCCTCGGCCAGCCCCTGCACGAGGCCGGCGATGCAGAGCTGATTGACCATCTTGGTCAATTGTCCGGCGCCGGCGGCCCCCATCAGGCGGCAGGCGCGGGCGTAAGACGCGATCACCGGCTCCGCCTTCGCATAGGCCGCTTCGTCGCCGCCGCACATCACCGTCAGCGTTCCGTTCTTCGCGCCCGCCTCCCCGCCCGAGACCGGCGCGTCGACGAAGCCGAAGCCGAGGCGGCTCGCCTCGCGGGAAAGCTCCCGCGCCACGTCGGCCGAAGCGGTCGTGTGGTCGACGAAGACGGCGCCGGCCTTCATGCCGGCGAAGGCGCCCTCGGCGCCGAGCGCGACAGCGCGCAAATCGTTGTCGTTGCCGAGGCAAGCGAAAACGAAATCGCGGCCCTCAGCCGCCTTGCGCGGGCTCGGCGCGCTCACCCCGCCGTGTTCGGCGACCCACTTTTGCGCTTTCGCCGCCGTCCTGTTGTAGACGACGATTCCGTAACCGCGCGCCTTCAGATGGCTCGCCATCGGATAGCCCATCACCCCCAATCCCAAAAACGCGACCTCGCTCAATTCTCTCTCCTCGCCAGCCGGCGGCGACGCGCGCCGCACCGGCTCTATAGCGCGGATCGCCGGTCCGCGCTGCTTGTCGATGAAACCAAACGCTCGACGCCGAAATCATCGGGCTGCTTTGGGTGGGGAGCGGCGGCTCGCGGGCGCCGACGCGAGCGCCGCATGGTTCGCTTCGCGGCGGTCGGGGCGCAGCGCAGCGCGCAGCGGCGGAGGCGACCGCCGAACCGACCGAGGCCCGCGCCATTCTCGGGCGTGATGGTTTGTTTTCAAGGGGTTGCGTGACGATTTTCCGCCGCCTCGTCGCGCAGCGAGCGCTTCGCCCGCCAGCCGACGCCGGCCCATCAAGGGGTTGAGCGTCCTATCGCCGCGGCGCCAAGCTTTTCCAAGGATTTCCAAATTTTTCCAAGGAAATTCCAAGGAAATTCCAAGGAAATTCCAAACTTTTCCAAGGATTTCCAAATTTTTTCCTTGGCCGTTTCGAGGGAAATCAAGGGGTTATTGGTCGCTCGGGCCGGAATCGCGGTGTCTCCAATTTCTGCATGGCCTCGGCCGCGGGACGAGTCACTCGACGATAGCCTGCCGGACGCGCTGACGATTCAACATAGCGCGAATTCTGATTATCGGAAAGGACTTGTCGGCGACGGCGCGCCGCGCCGCTGTGCGAGGCCTGCCTTTGCCGACTTCACGCGAAGAAATAGCGCGTCAGGTGAAAGAAGATCGGCGCGGCGAAGACGACAGAATCCATGCGGTCGAGCATGCCGCCGTGCCCCTCGATCATGTCGCCCCAATCCTTGACGCCGAGGCTGCGCTTCACCGCGGAGAGGACGAGGCCGCCGAGAAATCCCATGACGACGATGGCGAGCGCCATTCCCGCCGCCTGCAACGGCGAAAACGGCGTAATCCAGGCCATCGCGGCGCCGATCAGAACCGCGCCGCCGGCGCCGCCGACGAGGCCTTCCACCGTCTTGGAGGGGCTGACGACCGGCGCGAGCTTGGTCTTGCCGAACATCTTGCCGACGACATATTGCAACACGTCGCTGATCTGGACGACCAGCACGAGGTAGAACAGCAGCAGCGCGTCCTGGCCGGCGTAGCCGGGGATGTCGAGCGTCAGCAGCGCCGGGACGTGACTGATGCAGTACACGGCGATCGTCACCGCCCATTGGATCTTGGCGCTGCGGGCGAGAAAATCCTCCGGGTCGCCGGCGAGCGCCGAGAGCGCCGGCAGGACGAGGAATCCGTAGACCGGCAGGAAGATCGCGAACAGGCCGTACCAGTTGGCGGCGATCAGGCCGTACTGCACGGGAATGCCGACGAAGAACGCGAGCGAGAGCGCGCGATGATCGGCCGGGCGCGTCGGCGTGAGCGTGATGAACTCGCGCAAAGCGAAGAACGACACGAGGGCGAACATCGCGATGGTCGCGTCCCTGCCGAGGGCGAAGGCGGCGGCGAAAATCGCCACCATCCCCCACCAGGCGCGAATGCGCGCGACGAGATTGTCGATGACGGCGCTCGGCTCTCGCGCGCGCCAGCGCAGCACGGCGGCGACGAGGGAGGCGAGGACCAACAGCGCGACGACGCCGACGATCACCAGCAGCAGCTTGCGTTCGGCCGTCATCGGCTGACCTCTACGACGGCCGCGCGGGCGCGGTCGAGGAAGGCTTGCTTGTCTTCACCGGTGAGCCGCGGCAAGGGGGCGCCGAAGCGCACGGCGCAATTCAACGGCACCGGGAACAGTGTGCCCTTGGGCAGGCTGCGGTGCAGGTTTTCGAGATAGACGGGGACCAGCTCGACGCCGGGGTAGCGCTGCGCGAGATGAAACAGCCCGGACTTGAACGGGCCGGGCAGCGCGCCCGATCCGCGCGTGCCCTCGGGGAACAGGATCAGCGACTGGCCGGCGTCGAGCGCCTCGTAAAGCGGCGCAAGGGGATCCACGTCCCGATCCCGCGGTCCGCGGTCGACCAGCACGGCGTTGAGGCCCTCCAGCGCAATGAAGCGGCGGACCGCTCCCACGCCCCAATAGTCGGCTGCCGCGACCGGGCGCGTGCGAGCCCGCAAGAGCGCCGGCAGAGCGGCCCACAGCGCGATCGTATCGGCGTGGCTCGTGTGGTTGGCGAAATAGATCCGCTGCGCGAGCGTCGGCGGCGTTCCCTGCCAGCGCGGCGAAGCGCCGAGCAAGGCGCGAACCGCGACGACGAGTGTGCTGGCGAGCCACATCAGCGCGCTCGAAGCTGGCGCGCGAGCGCGAGCGATCGCGTAGCGCAGGTGATCGCCGATCCGACGGCGATGACGAGGCACGCGGCGATCAGAGCATAGCGCGTGCCGACGGTTGCGCGTTCGACCGCGCCGGCGAGGCAGGCCGCGGTCAGCGCGGCCATGCGGTGCTGCTTGGCCATCGGCCCACGAAAATCCTGCGCCAATCCCAAGGCGCCGCCAAAGACGCGCACATAGGCGGTGAGCGCCGCCGCGAGCGCGCCGAACCAGCCCCATTCCGGTCGGCCGCAGGCATAGCCGAGCGCGACGATGAACAGCGAGTCGGCGATGCGATCGGGGAATTCGTTGTAGAGCGGACCCAAAGGCGTCTTTCGGCCGCCTTCCACCGCGATCATGCCGTCGAGCAGGTTGCAGACGAGACGCGCCTGGACGCAGGCGGCGCACGCGAGGAGGCCGACGACGCCCGGCCAGAGCAGCAAGCCCGCGCCGACCGCCGCGAAAAGAACGCTGGCGGCGGAGACTGCGTTCGGCGAAGCGCCGGCGCGCGCCAGCGCCGCCGCCGCGCTCTGCGCCCAGCGGCTCGAGCGCGCGGCGATCGGGCGGCGATTTTCCGGAGGTGCTGACATCGATGCCCAGTCGGTCGTTCGGATTCAATCGGCGAGACGGCGGCGAAGCAGCCCTCTGCGCCTGATCGATCGCATATTACGGGACGCGCGTGCAGCGCGGCGCTCCAATCAGGCAGACCGCACATGCCCCGAGGGGGCGCGGATGCGGCTCGGCCTGGGCCACGGGCCCGACCGCGCGAAAGACGAGCGTCGATTGCCGCTCGCAGACAAGCGGCGATCCCGCTTGTGGATCATGAAATGGCGTCTCAAGACCCGCAAAGCGATTCCCCCTGCCGTGGCTACGCGCCCGACCGCCGGCCGCCGCAGCGCCGCAATAGAGGCAGACCGTAACGCCTGAGAGACAGACAGGTTTCGTCGTCGGCCGTTGACCTCGGTCGGCCGCGGGAACTAGATGCGAACATGATCGATTGCCTTGCGTCGCGCCGAGTCGGTGGCGCGGGCGGTAACGACGACCGAACGCCCCGCCGAGACGCGAAAAGCGATTCGGGATATGATTGAGAGGAGCAAACCCATGAGAATTCACCTTCGCAAAACGGTCGCCGTCGTCGTCACGGCCGCGTTGGCCGTTTCCTTCGTGACAAGCGCGCAGGCGCAAACTCGACGCGGCTATTGCGATCACGAGGCCCGCGTTTACGCCAACCAGAACACGGCCGGCAACACGGTCGGCGGCGCGGTCGGCGGGGCGCTCCTCGGCGCGGGGATCGGCGCGCTGGTCGGCGGCCACCGTTCGGTCGGCACGGGCGCGGCGATCGGCGCCGGCGCTGGCGCCGTCGGCGGCGCCGCCAACGGCTCGGCCCAATGGAACGACGCCTATTGGCAGCGGTACAACGACTGCATGAACGGCTATTGAGCGAAGAGCCGCGCGCCCTCGGCGCGGGCGTGAAAGCCGTCGCGCTCTTCAGCCGCGCTCGTTGAGCGAAGAGCGCAGCGACATCGCGATCAAAGGGCGGCGAGCGCGGCCGGTGGATTGCTTCGCCTTCGGCGCGCAATGACGATTCGGGCCGCTCGGGTTTCTACGCCTGCTCCAGCTCGATCAGCGCGCCGTTGAAATCCTTCGGGTGCAGGAACAGCACCGGCTTGCCGTGGGCGCCGATCTTGGGAGCGCCGTCGCCGAGCACGCGCGCACCGGCCTGCTTCAACTGGTCGCGCGCGGCGAGGATGTCGTCGACCTCGAAACAGAGGTGGTGCATGCCGCCGTCGGGGTTCTTTTGCAGGAACTTGGCGATCGGCGAGTTTTCGCCGAGCGGCTGAAGAAGCTCGACCTTCGTGTTCGGCAATTCGACGAAGACCACCCTGACGCCGTGCTCGGGCAGCGACGCGGGCGCGGAGACGCGCGCGCCGAGGCTGTCGCGGTATTTGGCGCTCGCCGCCTCGAGGTCGGCGACGGCGATGGCGACGTGGTTCAGTCTTCCAATCATAGGCTCTCCCTGTGGCGGTTTGGCGCTTAACCGAGCGATCCCCCTCTCCCCGCTTGCGGGGAGAGGTCGGGTGAGGGGCCGGGGGATTGGCCGCGACGCTGCGGCTCGCCACCCCGCCCCTCATCCTAACCTTCTCCCCGCAAGGCGGGGAGAAGGGACGCCCCTAAATCTCGACGATCAAGACGTGCGCCGTCGGCTTCTTGCCCCAGGCGGCGTTGACCGCGTTGCGCACGGCGCGCTCGATTGCGCCGCTGACGAAGTCGGCGTCGCGACGCTTGCCGCGCGGCAGGCTCTCGAAGGTTTCGAAGATCGCGGTGTCGACGATTTCGTCGAGCCCGACGCCCTGCTGCGTAGCCTTGGGCAGTCCGGCGATCATGACGTCGGGATCGCCGGCCATCTCGCCCTTGGCGGTGAGGGCGATCGCGATCGACACCACGCCGGCGAAGGAAAGCTTGCGGCGCTGGCCGACGCAATCGTCGTCCCGCGACAGCAGGATTGCGCCGTCCTTGTAGAGCCGGCCGTGATCGAGGCGGCCGACCACGCCCGCGTCGCCGTCGACGAGGCGCACCACGTCGCCGTCGAACGCGCGCACCACCTGGCCGACGCCCTGCGCCTTGGCGAAGGCGATGTGCTCGCTCAAGTGCACGGGCTCGCCGTGCGCGGGAACCGCGATCTTCGGCTTGAGCCACGCGTACATCTGCGCGACTTCGGCGCGGCGCGGATGGCCCGAGACGTGGACGAGCTGCGTGCGGTCGGTGATGACTTCGACGCCCTGCGTCACCAGCCCGTTGACGATCTTGCCGACCGCCTTCTCGTTGCCGGGAATGGTGCGCGAGGAGAAGACGACGAGATCGCCGTCGGCGAGAGAGGCGCTGGGATGCTCGTCCTCGGCAATGCGCGCGAGCGCCGCGCGCGACTCGCCCTGGCTGCCGGTGGCGAGCGCGAGCACCTTGTCGCGCGGCATGCGCTCGAACGGGTCCGGGCCGAGCAGCGGCGGCACGCCGTCGAAATAGCCGCATTCGCGCGCCACTGCGACGACGCGCTCCATCGCGCGGCCCATGATGATCACCTGTCTGCCGTTGGCGAAGCCCGCCAGCGCCGCCGCCTTGAGGCGCGCGACGTTGGAGGCGAAAGTGGTGACGACGACGCGGCCCTTCGCCTTGCCGACGATCGCCGCGAGGCTCTCGGCGACGTCGGTCTCCGAGGGGCTCACGCCCTCGCGCAGCACGTTGGTCGAATCGCAGATCAGCGCGAGCACGCCTTCATCGCCGAGCTCCCGGAGGCGACGCTCGTCGGTGGCCAAGCCGATCATCGGCGTCGCGTCGATCTTCCAGTCGCCGGTGTGAACGACGAGGCCGGCGGGGGTGCGGATCGCCAGCGCGCAAGCCTCGGGAATCGAATGCGCGACGGCGACGAATTCGACGTTGAACGGACCGATGTCGAGCCGCATGCCCTGAGCGACGACCTTGATCGGGATCTTCGGCGCCCCGGGTTCGGAAAGCCGGCGCGTTTCGGCGAGGCCGGCGGCGAAACGCGTCGCGTAGACCGGAACGCCCAGGCGCGGCCACAGATCGGCGAGCGCGCCGATATGGTCCTCGTGGGCGTGGGTGATGACGAGGCCGACGAGGTCCTTCTTGACCTTCTCGATGAACGCGAGGTCGGGCAGGATCAGGTCGACGCCCGGCAGGTCGTCGCCGGCGAAGGCGACGCCGAGGTCGACCATCAGCCACTTGCGGCGGCGCGGCGGGCCGAAGCCGTAGAGCGCGCAGTTCATGCCGATTTCGCCCAGACCGCCCAGCGGAGCGAACACCAATTCGTTGTCATCGCTCATCGGTCTGGACTTTCATCGAGGACTTCGGCGCGCGGCGCCGCGTCGTCGCCCATATCGGCGGACTTGGGCATCAAGAAGATATCGGCGGCTTCGATCGTTTCCAGTCCGCCGGCCGTGCGCATCAGCAGGCGGCCGCTGGCGTCGAGGCCTTCGAAGATTCCTTCGCGCGACCCGCGCGCGCCCGCGACCCGGATCGGGCCGCCGAGCCCGGCGGCGGCGGCGAGCCAGCGCGCGCGGATTTCCGCAAAGCCGGCGCCCCGCGACCACAGGCCGATCGCCTCGTGAAAGCGAGCCGCGACCCGGCGGAACAACGCGTCCGGCGCAACGGCGCGGCCCAGCGCGGCGCGAAGGTCGGTGGTCGGGTAGGCGAGCCCCTGCGGCGACGACGCGCAGTTGACGCCGACGCCGACGACGCAGGCGAGCGCCCGTCCGGGCGCGGAGACCCCCTCGACCAGCAGGCCCGCGATCTTGGCGCCGTTCCACATGAGGTCGTTGGGCCACTTCAGCGCGACCCTGGCGCCGCC
>JBEKAL010000035.1:0-19637 GCA_050015935.1 Roseiarcus sp. | reverse complement strand
TCCGGGATAGAGATTGGCCATCAGCGTCCCGCCTTCACTTCGAGGGCCGAGAGCATCCAGCGCGCCAGCGCCAGCACGATGAACGTGATGATGAACAGAATGAAACCGAGCGCGAGCAGCGAAGCGGTGAACAGTCCCGGGTCCGCGTCGGCGAACTGGTTGGCGATCATCGCCGAAATGGTGGTGCCCTGCGCGAGGATGGACGTTGAAATCTTGGTCGCGTTGCCGATGACGAAGGTCACCGCCATCGTCTCCCCGAGCGCGCGCCCGAGCGCGAGCATGACGCCGCCGATGACGCCGACGCGCGTATAGGGAATGACGATGCTGCCCACCACTTCGAACGTCGTCGCGCCGACGCCGTAGGCGGCCTCCTTGAGCACCGGAGGCACCGTCTCGAACACGTCGCGCGAGATCGCGGTGACGAAGGGCAGGATCATCACCGCGAGCACCAGGCCGGCGGTGAGCACGCCATAGCCGAGCGGCGGTCCGGCGAACAGCGCGCCGATCCCGGGCAGCGCCCCGAACGTATTGATGAGGAACGGCTCGACATAGGCCTGCATCGCCGGCTTGAAGTAATAGACGCCCCAGATGCCGTAGATGATGGAGGGGATGCCCGCGAGCAGCTCGATGGCGATGCCGACGGGGCGTCGCAGAATCGGCGGGCAGAGTTCGGTTAGGAACACGGCGATGCCGAGCCCGACGGGAACGCCGATCAACATGGCGATGATCGAGGTCACGATGGTGCCGTAGATCGCCGCGGCCGCGCCGAAACGCTCCTTGGGCGGACTCCAAGCGTCGCTGACGAAAAAGCCCAGGCCGAAGTGCTGAAACGCCGGCCAAGCGCCAATGAACAGCGACACCGCCACGCCAAGCAGCAGGGCGAGCACCAGCAGCGCCGAGGCGACGGTCATGATGCGGAAGCCGCTGTCGGCGAATTTCAACCGTCCGAGCGCGCGCGAGCGGCTCACCGGCCGGCTCGCCGGACGCTCCGCGGTTTCAATCGCCGTAGCCGTCATCGCCAAACTTTCTCTTTCGTGAACGCCAATACGCAAGCACGGCCCCCGCGAGCGCCGCGAGGCCGGCGGATCGACCGCCGGCGTCGCGCGCAAACGCTTCATTTCTGGACGATGTCCGCGGCCCAGGCCGCCTTGACCAGCGCGATGACGTTATCCGGCATCGGGATGTAGTCGAGTTCCTTCGCCATTTCGGCGCCCTTGTCGTAGGCGTAGGTGAAGAACTTCAGCGCGTCATTCGAGGCGGCGACGTCGACTGGCTTCTTGTACATCAGGATGAAGGTCGCCGCGGTCATCGGCCACGACTTCTCGCCCGACTGATCCGAGAGGATGAGGTAGAAGCCCGGCGCCGTGGCCCAGTCGGCGTTGGCGGCGGCGGCCTGGAAGCTGTCGATGGTCGGGGCGACGGTCTTGCCGGCCTTGTTGACCATGTCGGCGTAGGTCAGCTTGTTCTGCTTGGCGTAGGCGTATTCGACATAGCCGATCGCGCCGTTGGTGCCGGCGACGTTGTTGGCGACGCCGTCGTTGCCCTTGGCGCCGATGCCCACCGGCCATTCGACCGACGTCGATTCGCCGACCTTGGACTGCCAGTCGGGCGAAATCTTATCGAGATAGTTGGTGAAGTTGAACGTCGTGCCCGAGCCGTCGGCGCGGTGAATGACCGCGATCGCCAGATCGGGAAGATTGACCGTCGGATTCAGCGCCTTGATCGCGGGATCGTTCCACTTGACGATCGCGCCGAGATAGATATTGGCGATCGTCTTGCCGTCGAGAACGAGTTCGCCGGACTTGACGCCTGCGAGATTGACGACCGGCACGATGCCGCCCATCACCATCGGCCATTGCTCGAGACCGGAGGCTTGGAGATCGTCGGCCTTGAGCGGCGCGTCGGTGGTGCCGAACGTCACGGTCTTGGCCTTGATCTGCTTGATCCCGGCGCCCGAGCCGATCGACTGATAGTTCAGGCCGGCGCCGGTATCCTTCTTATAGGCGTCCGCCCACTTGGCGTAGATCGGGAATGGAAACGTCGCGCCCGCGCCCGAGATATCGCCGGCCCACGCGCAACTCATGCTCGCCGCGACGATCGTCGCGCTCATGAAGGATCGAAGAAACATAGAACGCCTCTCAAAGTTGGTTCTTGGGGCTCGCGATCGGCGGTCGCTTCTCGGCGCGCCGTTCCGAGGCGGGCACTTATAGGCTTTGCGCAATGTTGTTATATGACGGAGGCACGACAGGACCGTGACATACCAAGATATTGATAAATAACGATATTATTTCCTTAGCGGTTGTGAAGCGGCACAATTGCGGTAAATGTCGAGCCGTGTTCGAGACGGCTGGCGATCGTCAGCCGTCCGCGATGGCGAGTGAGAATGTGCTTGACGATCGCCAGGCCGAGGCCGGTCCCGTTCTTGGCGTGGCTCTGCCCGGCGTCGACGCGATAGAAACGTTCGGTCAGCCGCGGCAGATGTTCCGGGGCGATGCCGCGCCCGAAGTCGCGCACGACGAGCCAGCCTTCGGCGGCGGTTCTGCTGACCGTGACCTCGACGCGATCGCCTCCCGATCCGTCCTGCCGCGCGCCGTACTTGATGGCGTTCTCGATCAGATTTTCGGCGACGCGCAGAAGTTCGTCGCGATCGCCGGTGACGACGACGGGCGCGTCGGCGTCGAGCTTGATTTCCACCCCCATTTCCCGCGCGAGCGGGGCGAGCGTGTCCGCGACATGGCGCGCCGTCTGGGTCAGATCGACCGCCGCCTCCGGGCGGACGTGTTGCTTCTGTTCGATGCGTGAAAGCGAGAGCAGATCGTCGATGAGGCGCGCCATGCGGCGCCCTTGCTCGCGCATGATGACGAGAAACCTGTCGCGCGCCCGCGGGTCGTCGCGCGCCGAGCCTTGCAGCGTCTCGATGAAGCCGACCATGGAGGCCAGCGGCGTGCGCAATTCGTGGCTGGCGTTGGCGATGAAGTCGGCGCGCATGCGCTCGACGCGCCGCGACTCCGTCAGATCGCGCAGCGTCAACAGCGTCGCGACGACTTCGCCGGACTCCGCGGCCAGCGGCGCCACGCAGACTTCGAACAGCCGCTCGATCGGCACGCGCTCGCTCCACAGGACCGTCTCCGCTTCGCCGCTCGCCATGACCCGCCGCAATGCGTCGATGACGTCGGGCGTGCGCAGGGCGAGGACGAAGGGCTCGTCGATCTTGATCGCGGGCAGCAGCGTGAACGCCGGCTTGTTGGCGGCGATCGAGCGTCCGTCGGCGCCGACGATCACCGCCGGTTCGGGCATCGCGCCGACGAGCTTGGCGGCGAACGGCGACTGAAGGTGTTCGGCGAGAGCCCGCTGGCTTGTTTCCCTCGAAATCATGGCTCCCGATCCGACGCGTTCAACCCGGACTGACGCGACCCCAAGGCGGGCCCATTCTACTCCTCGTCCCCCGGATGTGACGCCGCCATGGCTTCGCGCAGCGAGCGCCAACGGCGGACGGCCTCATAGGCGCCGAGCAGCGCCATCGCGAGGACGAAGGGCGCGACATAATATATGCCGCGAAACAGCAGCAGCGAAGCCAGCATCTGCTCGCTCGACCCGCCGACGCCATTGAGCATGGTCGCCTCGAAAACGCCGAGGCCGCCGGGGGCGTGGCTGGCGATGCCGAGCATCGCGGCGATGGAATAGAGCGCGCTGAAGGTGAGGAAACCGAGCGCATGGCCTTTGGGAAGCAGCACGTAGAGCGTGCCGGCGGCGGCGCAGACGTCGACGACGCCGAGCGCCATCTGCGCGAGCGTGAGAACGGGGCCGGGCAGGGTGAAATTCAGAAATATCGGCTTGCGCCGCCGACCCATGCGTTGAACCCAGACCAAGTAGGCGAGCAGAGCGCCGATCACCGTGAACCCGATCAGTTGATTGGCGAGGACATTGAAATGATTGATTCCGCCGATCGCCTCGGCGTCGCCGATGAAGCCGATCCCGACGATGAAGCCCATGCCGAGCCAAAAGGTGACGCCCGCGACTACGGTCAGGCTCGCCACCTTGCCGGCCGACAGCCCCGCGGGGCCATAGATCCAGAAACGCACCGCCCCGCCGGTGACGAGCGGAAAGCCGAGCGTGAACGAAACCGCGTAGCTCGTGAACGAGGCGAGCGCGGTCAGTCGATACGGAACGTGAACTCTGAGATGCTTCAGGGCCAGACCGTCGTAACCGGTCAGGGCGAGATAGCTCACGGCCGAAAGCCCGAAGGCCATTGCGATTTGGTCGCCGCCGGTCGCGGCGAAGGCGGCCGCGAACTGTCGCGGATCGATTCGGATGAGCGTGCGGACGAAGACGATCATCGAAACCGAAACGATCAGCAGGCTGAACGCCAATCCGAGCCGTCGCAACTGCGGCCGGCGCGCTTCGATCGCGACGGCCCATCGAGCGAGCCGGTCCGCGGGATCGTCAGACCGGCGGTCATTGGCGTCCTCGTCGCGGGGCAGGCGTTCCTTGGTCTGTTGCGCCATTCCCGGCCCGCTTCTCCTCGCCTTAGAATGGGGCCTATAAGCCTCGCGCGCGCCCCCGGCAAGCGCGTCTCGGCGATCACGACGCGCTGTTGGGTCCGCCAGGAAAGGCGGGCGGCGTCGGCCGGGGGTTGGCCTTAAGGCCGTCCTCGCCGTCCAGGCTCGGGTCGCCGCCCGATTTCGCCGCGACGACGAAGGCGTCGAGTTCGCCGCGATCGGCGGCGGCGCGCCGCTCGAGAAAGAAGTTCAAGATCTTGGTCGCCGAGCCCGCGGCGACGGGCGGTCGTCGCGGCCGAGCAGGACCGCGCTGTGCGTCTGCCGGAAAAGCTCATCGCGCCCATGGCCCCCCGCGCTTCGGGCGCGCTCGCCCTGCGATCGCCGATCGCGGCGAACATCGCCGCGCGCCAGACTGGCGGGTCCCGCTCGGACCGGGACGGGCGCGGATGGTCCGGCCGACAGGCTCGCGAGGCGGAGGCGAGGACAGCCTCGTCGGCGTCGACGAACACGGCCTTCAGCGCTGAATTTCCGCAATCGACGCCGAAAGCGATCCTCGCGCGAATGTCGCGGAAAATGCGCGCCGCGACGGGCGTCGGCCCACGCGAACGGCCAACGCCGCTCTATTCGCGCCAGAGGCCTTCACTCGAAGCGCCAATCGCCCATGCCGGCGGGGTTTCGCCGGGCAGACCGTTCGCTTCGGCCCGCTCGACGCACAGGCCGTGATCGAGAATATAGCGCAGCCCCGATAGGATGGGTTGATCGGCGCCGCGCGTCGCGTCGTCGACCTCTTCCCATTCCGCGTCCTCGGCGTTCATCGCGAACGCGCGAACCAGCCGGGCCGCCAAGACGCCGCTCGACAGATCGCGGCGCGCGGCGTCGGCGGCGAACCGTCGAGCGAAGTCGCCGCCGATCGAAGCCAACGCGGCGCGCGCGACATGGGCGTTGGAACAGGTGCGAACGATCTCACGCACGGTCGTCACGGGCTCCTCCCCTGGGTCTTTATTGTTGGACGAACGCCTAACGAGCGATCGCGTCGAAGATATGGCGGTCGCGAGGAGGGAGGGGCGCAGGCGCCGAGCGCGCCGTCGAACTCGCCGCCGGTCGGCTGCGCGTCGAGGCGGCTGCCCATCGTCACCGGCGCAAGGTCGTCCTCGACGCCCAGGCGGCGCGCGAACATGTCGCCCGTTTCGTCGACTTTGACCGAGCGGCCTCGCCTTTGGCGCCGGACGCGGAACCATTCGCGCCCGTGTTTGTCGACGTCGGCGACGGCGAAGCGCTTGCGGCCGCCCTTCGGCGGCGCGCCGATGTTGGTCATTTCCATCGGCGCGTCCCACTGCCGCTGACCGTTGACGCGCACGCTCGATAGATCGGACATTGCCCCGCTGCGCACTGCAAGACAGCCGACGCCGTCATGAATTTGACCATTTGGTCAAATGCCGTAATCCTGTGCGCGGCGCCCGCGATTCCGGCGCCGTTCGAGGCGTCGATGGACAGGCCGACCGCCAAGCCGCGCATACGCGAGGAGAACGAACGCGCGATCCTCGCGGCGGTCGAAGCGGTGTTCGCCGCGCACGGCTTCGGCGGCGCGACGATGGCGGCGATCGCGGCCCGCGCCGGGGTCCCTAAGTCCAACGTCCACTATTATTTTCCCACCAAGGAACGACTCTATCGCGCCGTCACCGAGCGCGTGCTGGTCGCCTGGCTCGAGGCCGCCTCGTCCTTCGACGCCAGCGACGATCCGGCCGAGGCGCTGACCTCCTATATCGGCGCGAAAATGGACCTGGCGCGCTCCATGCCGCTCGGCACGCAGATCTGGACGAGCGAAATCATGCGCGGCGCGCCGGTCGTCCAGGATTTTCTCGGCACCGCGCTGACCGAATGGGTGCGCTCGCGCGAGCGCGTGATGCGCAAATGGATCGCCGAGGGCAGGCTCAGGCCGATCGAGCCCAAATTCCTCTTCTACATGATCTGGGCGACGACCCAGCACTACGCCAACGCCGCGCACGAGATCGCGACGCTGGAAAACGGCCGCCCGCTCGGCGACGAGGCGTTCGAGCGGGCGAAGCGGCAGGTCACGGAGACGATCTTGGGGGGGGTGGCGGCGCGGTAGGGGTTGGAGGCGCGGGGCGAGAATTGGGATTGCGCAATGCGGCGATTGGTGAGGAGCCGCCCGTCCATTTTACGGCTAACGCGGATAAATATATTGCGCATCAGGCCTCGCAACCGGTAACCGAGCCTCCGCAACGACCTCGGCGGCGCTCAGCTCCCGCGAGAAGGAGGGCGTGATCGGCTGCCTGATCGGCGGTTCGGCTCAGCCCCCCGCTCTCGATCGCCGTAAGTCTCGCTTTGCAACAACCGGTCGCGATGAGTTTCGATCACTTCGTAGCATTCGCACGCGCTCGCTCTCAAGCCTTTCAGATCGACGATTTCGACGACGCCCCGGTGGTAGCGAATCAACTTGGCCTGCTGGAGCGCGTTGGCGACGATCGACACGCTGTTGCGCCGCACGCCGAGCATCTCGGCCAGGGATTCCTGCGTAGCATGCAGCGTGTCGCTGCCCGAAAGGTCCCTCAGACGCAGCAGATATCCCGACAGCCGGGACTCCAAGCAGTGGACGGCGTTGCACCCGGCCGATTGCTGGGCTTGCGCGAACAGGAACTCTTCGTGCTGCATGAGCGCCGCGCGGAACCGCGCGCTCTGATCAGCCGCAGCGCGCAGGCGCGCGATATCGAGAACCGATGCGGTTCCCGGCAGCCGGACGATCGCGTTGCTCGGCGAGGTCCCGCCATTCAGCGCGGCCGAGGCCCCAAAGACGCTGTCGCGCCCGATCAGAGCCACGTCGACCATTTCTCCGCCGGCGAAGCGGACGACCACGGAAATGATCCCGCTGTGAGGAAAATACACGCGCCGGATCGGCTTGCCGGCCTCGGTCAGAATCGCCTCGTCGGTCAGTTCGGCGATCCGAAGATGCGGACGAAGCGCTTCATAATCGGCCGGCGGCAGGGACGCCAACAGTCCGTTGGGTGGACGCGAGCCCATCGACACAGCGCTCTGCCTAAAGAGCGGTCGACGCAGAATGTCGATGTCTTTCTTCTGCGCCCCGCCAACCGATGAGATTCAAAGCCCGTCCCCGGAATGCGCAACGGCCGGTTCACGATATAAATTGCCGCAGCCACGCGAGAACTCCCTCTACCCGTTACCGGGCAGACATCCAATATCGCATCGAGCAGGTTTTAGTCAAGTGATTCGTTCGGTTGCTTTGCATAAAAAATGAGCGAGCGCTGACGCGTTATCGATCGCGTCAGACAATACGTTGGCTTTTTGCATATCCGGTTGACCATACGTCATGCCGAATATGGTCTAGCTCGCTGTCGTCGCGACTGAACGCTGGCGAGTATCGGCGCGTGTTTAAGAGTACCGGGAAGTGCAGAAAATATACGATGATGCGATAGGTTGTCTATTGACGCATTGCGCCTCCAACTGAAGTTTCGGCGCCGATTTCACGACGAACCGCCCCGACGCTGACGAGAGGGCGCGCCCAGCAGGAGGGAAGGCGTCATGCACAAGGATGAGTCAGCGACCGCCGAGTCGCGCACGCGAGCTACGGCCCCTTCAGCGTCCAGGCCCAGGGCGACGCGCGGCGACAGCGCGACCCGCGAGTTCGAGCGCGAGAAGCTTCTGAAGGAAAATTCGGAGCGCTATCTCGCGATTTTCGACACCGCGATCGATGCGATCATCGTCGTCGACCGCTTCGGTCAGGTCCAATCCTTCAACCGCGCCGCCGAAGGGATTTTTGGTTATTCGGCCGCCGAGGTCATCGGCGCCAATGTCGAGCTTCTCATTCCCGAGACCGACCAAGCCGGCCGCGACGGCTTCTTCTCGGCCTTTCGCGACACAGGCGAGCGCAAGATCGTCGGCATAAGGCGCGAGGTTGTGGGCAAGCGCAAGGACGGCTCCACCGCGCCACTGGAATTGTCGATCGCAGAATGGCGCGATATCGACGGACGCCCGTGTTTCACCGGCATCATGCGCGACGTCACCCTCCGCAATAGGCAAGCGCGCGAATTGCAAGAGGCGATCGACGTGGCCCAGCGGGCGCGCATCGAGGCCGAAAGCGCGAACCTCGCGAAGACCGAATTCCTCGCCGTCATGAGTCACGAAATCCGCACGCCTCTGACCAGCATCAGCGGCTTCGTCGATCTTCTGACGCGCACCGGCAAGCTGACGCGCCAGCAGCGCCGCTACATAGAGCTGGTGAGGACGGCGAACGTCGCGCTGCTCGCAATTGTCAACGACATCCTCGACTTTTCCAAGGTCGAGGCTGGTCAAGTGGAGATTGAATGCCGAGCCTTTTCTCTATTGGCCTTGATTGATAACACGCTGGCTATCGCGCGTGTGGCCGCGACCGCGAAGAGTCTCCTCCTGGAATACACGGTCGATCCCGGCGTGCCCGAATGGCTCATAGGCGACCATGCGCGGCTGCGCCAGGTGCTGCTCAACCTGCTCAGCAACGCGGTCAAGTTCACCGAAGCCGGTTCGATCGCCGTGAACGTGCGCACGGAGCCGGCGACCGATGGCCGCGAACGGATTCGTTTCTCCGTCACCGACACCGGCATCGGCATCCCCGCCGAGCAGCAATATCGCCTGTTCAAGAAGTTTTCGCAGGTCGACAGCTCCGTCAGTCGGCGGCACGGCGGAACAGGCCTAGGACTGGCGATTTGCAAGCGGCTTGTCGAATTGATGAACGGCGAGATCGGCGTCGTCAGCGAAATCGGCAAGGGCTCGACCATGTGGTTCACCGCGCATCTGCCCCCCGCCTCCAAGCCGGCGATCGAACCGGACAGCGAATTCACGCCGGAGGAATCCGACCCGGGCAACGCGCGAATCCTGGTGGTCGACGATCTCGACACCAACCGTGAAATTGTCGAGGCCTATCTGGATGATATCGGCTATCACGTCGACACCGTGGGCAGCGGGGTCGAAGCGATCCAGGCGCTTGGAAGCGAGCGCTACGATCTCGTCCTGATGGATATTCAGATGCCAATCATGGACGGCGCCACCGCGACCAGGCACATTCGCGCGATGCCGCATCCGATCAAAGATATCCCGATCATCGCGATGACCGGCAACGTGTTGCCGCAGCAAGTGAGGTCCTATCTCGATGCGGGCATGAACGATCATATCGGAAAGCCGATCGAGCGCGCGCAGCTCTACAACAACATTCGACGCTGGCTGCCCAAGACAAAAGGCCTCCGGGTGCGACTCGGGCCGAGTTCGCTGAATTTCGACAAGCCGAAGTTCGAGGAACTCGTCGACGTCGTCGGCGCGGAAAAGGCGAAGCACATCGCCACGAAGTTCCTCGGTGACCTTACGGAAGCCTTCAAATTCAAATGCACGTTGGCCGAAGCGCAGCAAGAGGCCCACGCCCTCATCAACTGCGCCGGCGTGCTCGGTCTGCAAAACCTCGTCACGGCCTGCCGCGCGGTCGAATTCGTGTCGCCCGGCGATGCGGATCAAGGGCTCGTGGCGGTGGAGGAGGTTCGAAGGGAGCAATCGGCTGCGCGACAGACGCTTCTGGGCCACCTGCTGCCGAAATTGCGCGAGATGGCTCTCCGGCCGACGGGGGATGAGGCAGGTCCGATGGGCGCCTCGCTGCGAACGGCCGCCAATTGACCAAGCAAATCGCATTCGCGTAGCGCCATATAGAGGAGGCGACGCGCGATCGGCGGTCTTTGAGAGGGCGCCGACATGGACGCACGTGAGGCGCCGGGCACCGAATGCGGCAACGGTCGCGCCAGCAGGGCGGCGCCGAGAATCTAGCGTGTTCACGCGCCGATGAAGCGCAGACTCTTGGCGCCGTCTATGACGGCGAGCGTCGAGAAGTGTCGATCGAGGGTCGCCAACATCCCACCCTTCGAGGCCGCGAGAGCCAGGAGATAGCTGTCGGCGATCTGTCCGGTTGTCAGTATTTTCGCGGGGGCGAAGCGCGCGGCGTTGCGGAGGCTGACGTCGTCGGGCCAAAATATGTGGCCCGGCAGGCTCGCCAACTGTGCGAGCAGCGCCATGGCTTCCGCCGGGGTCGCAAGGGCGTTGGGATATTTCGGATTGCCGAGGATGCGGACGAGGCCATTCTCGGTGATCGGGCAGGTCGCCCATCGCAAATGGCCTTCGCGCGCGAACCAATCATGGGCCGCCTCGTGGCTGACATGCGAAGCGTCAACGAGCGCGATCAGGACGTTGACGTCGAGCAGAAACGTCACGGCGCCTCGTCGCGAAGCGCGTTGACCATATCGAGGGTGACGCGCGTTTCCCGGTTCTTGACCTTCAAGATGGGCACTCCGTTGCGCGAGCCGACACGGACCGGCTTACGAAGGCCGCTTCTCGCCAGCTCGGAGACGACGGCGCCCGCCGTCTTGCCCTGCTCTTTGCCGATGGCCTTGGCGGCGGCGAGAACGTCGTCGGCGATATCCAAAGTCGTGCGCATCAATCATCTCCGCATCACGCATCACATTTAGCGGCGATTTTTCGCGAGTTCAAGGCCGTTCGTCGTGTCTCGCGATGTCGGAAACGGCGCGGAAATGAAGCCTTGGCGCCCTCATGCCAATGGCCGGAATTGTCGACCGTCGTCATGGTTTCCGGAACGCGGCGCCGCGCCCAACAAAACATTTCTTATTATCGGAATTCATGGCGCCGCTTCGCTTCGTCGGACCGGATCCAGTGTTTGTTCGTTCACCCGATTCCCTGCGCCGCGGCGCCGCGGCTCTTGACGTCGCCGCGGCGCTTGTCTAGGCTTCCATGACTTTCTCGAAGCAGAGGCGGCCCGTCGTGGCAAGGACTGTCATCGTATTTTGCGCGCTGGAGGGTGGACGGGCTTAGAACCCGCTTCCGCTGACTAGCGCATGCCCAGGGCCCCTCACGGGCCTTTTTTGTTGCCTTGAATTCCGGCCTCCCGCGCCACAAGCCGAAGGGCGGACCGGAAAGGAAGAACGGAGGATCGCAATGCCAAAGCAGATGACCGGCGCGGAGATGATCGTCGAGGCGCTGAAGGACCAGGGCGTCGAATTCGTGTTCGGCTATCCCGGCGGCGCGGTCCTGCCGATCTACGACGCCATTTTCGGCCAGAACGCGTTCCGGCACGTTCTCGCGCGCCATGAGCAGGGCGCCGCGCACGCGGCCGAAGGCTACGCCCGTTCGACCGGCAGGGTCGGCGTGCTGCTCGTCACCTCGGGGCCGGGCGCAACCAATGCGATCACCGGCCTCACCGACGCGATGCTCGACTCGACCCCGCTCGTCTGCATCACCGGCCAGGTGCCGACGCATCTGATCGGCTCGGACGCGTTCCAGGAATGCGACACGACTGGCATCACCCGCAATTGCACCAAGCACAATTACCTCGTGCGGCGCATCGAGGACCTGCCGCGCATTCTGCACGAGGCCTTCTATGTCGCTTCGCACGGCCGGCCGGGGCCCGTCGTCATCGACATCCCCAAGGACGTGCAATTCGCCGCCGGAACCTACGCGTTCCCGCGCAACATCCAGCACAAGACGTACCAGCCGCAGGTCAAGGGCGACATCGAGCGCATCAAGCACGCGATCGACATGATGGCCAAGGCGAAGAAGCCGATCTTCTACACCGGCGGCGGCGTGATCAATTCCGGCCCGAACGCTTCGACGCTGTTGCGCGAACTGGTGCGCCTGACCGGCTTTCCCATCACCTCGACGCTGATGGGCCTGGGCGCCTATCCCGCGTCCGACAAGCAATGGCTCGGCATGCTCGGCATGCACGGCTCGTTCGAATCCAACAACGCGATGCACGACTGCGATGTGATGATCTGCGTCGGCGCGCGCTTCGACGACCGCATCACCGGACGCCTCGACGCCTTCGCGCCGCACAGTAAGAAAATCCACATCGACATCGATCCGTCCTCGATCAACAAGAACGTCAAGATCGATCTCGGCATCGTCGGCGATTGCGCTCATGTGCTCGAGGACATGGTGCGGCTGTGGCGCGCCGACGGGCGCCAGCCCGATGCGGCGGCGCTCGCCAAGTGGTGGCAGACGATCGATCACTGGCGCGCGCGCAAGTCGTTCGAATTTCGCAACTCCGATTCGATCATCAAGCCGCAGCACGCCGTTCGCCGGCTTTACGAATTGACCAAAGGCCGCGATATCTACATCACGACCGAAGTCGGCCAACATCAGATGTGGGCGGCCCAGCACTTCCATTTCGACGAGCCGAACCGATGGATAACCTCGGGCGGCCTCGGCACGATGGGTTTCGGGCTGCCGGCGGCGATCGGCGTGCAGATCGCCCATCCCAAATCGCTCGTCGTCGACATCGCCGGCGAAGCCTCGATTCTCATGAACATCCAGGAAATGTCGACGGCGATCCAACAGCGCCTGCCGGTGAAAGTGTTCATCCTCAATAACCAGTACATGGGCATGGTGCGGCAATGGCAGGAGCTGCTGCACGGCGGCCGCTATTCGCAGAGCTACACCGACTCGCTGCCCGATTTCGTCAAGCTCGCCGAGGCCTACGGCGGTCACGGCATCCGCTGCTCCGATCCTGCCGGTCTCGACGACGCCATCAAGGAGATGATCGAGACGCCGAACACGGTGATTTTCGATTGCCTCGTCGATCAGAAGGAAAACTGCTTCCCGATGATCCCGTCGGGCAAGGCGCACAACGAAATGCTGCTCGCCGAACTCAGCGATGACGCGGGAGTCGAAATCGGCGCCGTCATCGACGAAAAGGGCAAGATGCTGGTGTGACGCGAGGCGACATCGATTTCGAACTGTTCCAGCGCGGGGTCGTCGCAGCTTATCGGGCCGCAGCCGAATGACCGCCGGTTTCCCGCGCCGGCGCCGGCGCATCGACACGAAGGATTGACCCCATGAACAAGACCGCCCCCGTCTACCCCCCGTCGCCCTATTCTTCGCCGCTCGGCAAATCCAGCACCGAAAGCCACACGCTTTCGGTTCTGGTCGACAACGAACCCGGCGTGCTCGCGCGCGTCGTCGGTCTGTTTTCCGGCCGGGGCTTCAACATCGAGAGTCTCACCGTCGCCGAGGTCGCGCACGAGACGCATCTCTCGCGCATCACCATCGTCACGTCCGGCACGCCCGAGGTCGTGGACCAGGTGCGTCACCAGCTCGAGCGGCTCGTGCCGATCCATTCGGTCACCGACCTTACGCTGTTGACGCGCGCAATCGAACGCGAATTGGCGATGGTCAAGGTGCGCGGCAAGGGCGAGCGCCGCGACGAGGCGCTGCGCCTCGCCGAAGCCTTCCGCGCCAAGGTCATCGACGCGACGACGGAAAGCTTCATTTTCGAACTCACCGGCGCGCCGCGCAAGATCGACGACTTTGTCGAGCTGATGCGCGGGATCGGTCTGGTCGAGGTCTCCCGCACCGGCGTCGCGGCGATCTCGCGCGGCCCGGAGCGCATTTAGCGCGCCAAAACGGCCTGTCGGAAAGCGATTGGCGAACTCGATCATCGCTCGCGCCGCCCTTGACCGCGCGTCGATGTCCCGCGCCTTCAGCCCGTTCGATCTCGATGACAAAGCATCGTGAGGAGCGGCGAGGAGGTTCTGAAATACAGAACCGACGATTCCCGGACGCTTCCGGCGAGCATGGCCTACCGTCGGCGGGATCGCCCCGACCGCGCAAAGCGAAATCTTTCGCATCGGTCGCGCGGCAAACGTTTGAGATTGGCGCCGCGAGCCGCTAGAACTGCCGCGCCCGATCGCCGGAGAGATCATGACCGACGCGCCCAAGTCCAGCCCGCAGGAACAAGCCGAAATTCTGATGCAGGCCTTGCCGCACATGTTGCGCTATGACGAGGCCATCATCGTCGTCAAATACGGCGGCCACGCGATGGGCGACGAAGCGACCGGGCGCGATTTCGCGCGCGACATGGTGTTGCTCGAGCAATCCGGCGTCAATCCCGTCGTGGTTCACGGCGGCGGGCCGCAGATCGGCTCGATGCTCGCGAAGCTGGGCATCAAGTCGCGATTTTCCGCCGGCCTGCGCATCACCGACAAGGCGACGGTGGAAATCGTCGAAATGGTGCTCGCGGGCTCCATCAACAAACAAATCGTGGGAACGATCAATGCGCAGGGCGGCCGCGCGATCGGCCTCTGCGGCAAGGACGGCAACATGGTGATCGCCCGCAAAGTTTCGCGCGCCGGCGCCGGCGACGACGTCGAGGATGTCGTCGATCTCGGCTTCGTCGGCGAGCCCGACAAGGTCGACACCACCGTCTTGGAGCAGGTTCTCGGCCGCGAGCTGATCCCCGTGCTCGCCCCGGTCGCGCAAGGCGTGGACGGCGAAACCTACAACGTCAACGCCGACACGTTCGCCGGCGCCATCGCCGGCGCCCTGGGCGCCAAGCGCCTGTTGTTCCTCACCGACGCGCCCGGGGTGCTCGACAAGAACAAGAACTTGATCAAGCATCTCAAGCTCGACGACATTCGCGGCTTGATCGCCGACGGCGTCATTACCGGCGGCATGATCCCGAAAGTCGAAACCTGCATTTATGCGATCGAGAAAGGCGTCGAGGGCGTGGTCATTCTCGACGGCAAGATTCCGCACGCCGTGCTGATCGAGTTGCTGACCGATTATGGCGCGGGAACTCTGATCACCCGCTGAGTCGATTTTGACGCCGCGCATTACGTGGGATGGCGATTTTCATGCGGATCTTGTCAATCGATACGTCCTGCGGCGCGGCCTCCGCCGCCGTCGTCGACGGCTCGTCGCGCCAGTCGCTGGTCCGGCGCAGCGAACCGATGGCGCAAGGCCACGCCGAGGCGCTCGGCCCGATCGTCGAAAGTCTGATGCGCGAGGTCGACGGCGGATTCGACTCGATCGGCGCGATCGCGGTCGCCGTCGGCCCCGGTTCGTTCACCGGCATTCGCATCGGACTGGCGATGGCGCGCGCGATGGCGCTCACCCTCGAGGTTCCGATCATCGGCGTCTCGACCCTGGTCGCCTTCGCTGCGCCCCTGCTCGGCGAGCCGCGTCCGGGCGTCATCGTATCGGCCATCGACGCCAAACACGGCAGCGTCTATTTCCAGGCGTTCGAATCCTCCGGGCGCCCGTTTTTCGCGCCGCGCGTCGCGAGTCTGCGCGAGGCGGTCAGGGCGATCGGCGTGGGGCGCGCGCACATGGCCGGCAACGCCGCCAAGGCCCTCGCGCTCGAAGCCCAGCGCGCTGGACTGGCCTACGACAGTCCCGGCGCCGCCGATTATCCCGACATCGTCGCGATCGCGCGGATCGGGCTGGCCTCGGACCCGCGTGATTGTCCGCCGCGCCCGCTCTACGTGAAGCCCCCCGACGCGCGGCGGACGAGCGCCGACGCGATCGCGCGCGTGGAAGGATGATCGGACGCCGCGCCATGGTCTTCCGACTTCGTCGCACCACGCTTTCGTCCATCCGCCCCTTGCGCGCCGATCGAGCCGAGGAATGCGCCGCCATCCATCGGAGCGCCTTCGCGCATCCCTGGTCGGCCCGAGAGTTCGCGACTTTGCTCTCGATCCCCTCGACTCTCGGCTCGGCCGCGCTCGATCCTGCTTCGAGCCGCATGCGGGGCTTCGCGATTTCGCGGCTCGCGGCCGACGAGGCGGAGATGTTGACGATCGTGGTCGCTCGCTCCTGGCGCGGACGCGGCGTCGGGCGCGACCTGTTGCGCGAACACCTGTCGCGGGCGACGCTTTCGGGCGCGCGCGCGGTGTTTCTCGAAGTCGATCGCGACAACGCCGCCGCGATCGCGCTTTATGCGCGCTTCGGTTTTGTGAAAGTGGGCCAGCGCCAAGGCTATTATCGCCGCCCCGACGGAAAGCCGGCGACCGCGCTCATCATGCGAAAGGATCTCACGTGAGTCGACGCCCCGTCATTCGCGGCGCCGCGCCATGAGCTACGCGCGCTTCGCGCTCGGCATTGTGGCGGCGGGCCTGTTTCTGCTGGTTTGCGGACCGCTGCGCCGTTTCGCCCAATGGCGCCGCTGGCGCGCGGCGAGTCGAACGCCGGCGCTTTTCCATCGCCTGCTGTGCGCGGCGATCGGCGTGCGCGTGCGGCTTCACGGGCGCCCGCAGGACGCCGCGCGCCGGCTGATCGTCGCCAATCACGTGTCCTGGCTCGATATTCCCGTTCTCGGCTCGATCGAGCCCATGACGTTCCTCGCCAAGAAGGAACTCGGCGGCCTGGCGTTGGGCGGCTGGATCGCGCGATTGCAGGGCGTCATTTTCGTCGATCGTCGGCGCCCAGGCGGCATTCTCGAAGTCAACGCCCAAATCGTGCGGGCGATGGCGAAGGGAGACTCTGTCGTGCTCTTCGCCGAAGCGACCACGGGCGACGGCAATCGGCTGCTGCGCTTTCGCTCGTCGCATTTCGAGGCCGTGCGGCAGGCGGCCTCCGGCGAACGCGGAGCCGATGTGGTGATTCAGCCGGTGTTCCTCGATTATTCCCGCGTCGCCGGCATGTCCGTCGGACGTCGCGAACGCGCCCTCGTCGCCTGGTACGGCGACATGACCTTTTTCACCCACTTCCGGCGGCTCCTGGGCGCCGGGGGGATCGGTTGCGACGTCTATTTCGGTGCGCCGATCCGCGTGTCGGCCGATTCCGACCGCAAGACGATCGCCCGATCGACGGAAATGATGGTGCGCGACCTCGCCGAACGCGCCCGCCGGGCGAAGTCGGCTATTCTCGCCGGGCCCGGATCGTCGTAAAAGGGGCGAAGTTCGGCCGGAGACCCGGGTTTGCCTATATTGACGTCGATCAATGAAATGAAGAACGACCGTCCGACGGATGACGCCCAGCCCGTCCGACGCGTGTTCATCAAGTCCTTCGGCTGCCAGATGAACGTCTATGATTCGCAGCGTATGGCGGATGTGGCGGGCCGGGAGGGCTACGAGGAGGCGAGGAGCATCGAGGACGCCGATCTCATCGTCCTCAACACCTGTCATATCCGCGAGCGCGCCTCCGAGAAGATTTACTCCGAACTCGGCAAGATTCGCGAACTGAAGGACGATCGCGCCAGCGAGGGGCGCGAGACGACGCTGGTCGTGGCCGGCTGCGTCGCGCAGGCCGAAGGCGCGGAGATCGTGCGCCGGCAACCGGCCGTCGACGTCGTCGTCGGGCCGCAGAACTATCATCGTCTGCCGCAACTGCTGCGCGCGAGGCGCCGTGGCGTCGGGGCGGTCGACACCGAATTTCCGCTCGAGGACAAGTTCGACCATCTTCCCGCGAGCACGCCCGAGGCGATCCGCGCGCGCGGCGTCAGCGCTTTCGTCACGGTGCAGGAAGGCTGCGATAAATTCTGCTCGTTCTGTGTTGTGCCCTATACGAGGGGCGGCGAGGTTTCACGGCCGGTCGCCAAGGTGTTGGCCGAGATCGAACGTCTCGCGCGGGCCGGCGTAAGCGAAATCACCCTGCTCGGCCAGAACGTCAACGCTTATCACGGGCGCGGCGAAGGCGGGCGCAGCGCCAGCCTCGCCGATCTCATCGCCGCGGCGGCCAAAATCCCCGGGGTGTCGCGGATTCGCTATGCGACCTCGCACCCAAACGATATGAGCGACGATCTGATTCGCGCCCATCGCGATGTCGGCGCGCTGGCGCCCTACTTGCATCTTCCGATCCAGTCCGGCTCAGACCGCATTCTGTCGGCGATGAACAGACGCCATAGCGCACGCGACTATCTCGATCTCGTCGCGCGCGTGCGCCGGGCGCGCCCGGACATCGCGCTGTCCTCCGATTTCATTGTCGGCTTTCCCGGCGAGAGCGACGCCGATTTCGAGGCGACCCTCGCGCTCGTGCACGAAGTGGGGTTCGCCTCGTCCTACGCGTTCAAGTATTCCGCCCGGCCGGGCACGCCGGCGGCGGAGACGGAACCTCAGATCGACGAGGGGACGAAGGCGGAGCGTCTCGCCGCGCTGTTCGGCCTGCTCGAAGAGCAGCGTTTGGCCTTCAACCGCCGCTTGATCGGACGCCGGTTCGACGTCGTATTCGAGAAGGCGGGTCGTCGCGAGGGTCAGATCATCGGCCGTTCCCCCTATATGCAATCGGTCTACGCCGAGGGTGATTTGTCGCTGATCGGCGCCATGGCCCCCGTCGAGATCGTCGGGGTCGGTCCGAATTCGCTGATCGGCCGGCTTGTCGCGCCAGCGTCGCGCGAAATAGGTCTGATTGCTTGATTCGGAGGGAGGCCGCCAATTTGAAAGTCCAAGACCAGACGTTGCCGAGAATTCCCGTCACCGTCTCCGGCGTCGCGCAGGACGGCCGCGAGCCCAAACCGACGGAGATCGCGCTCGCTTTCGACGACAACGGCTTGGCTTCGATCGTCTTTGGCCACTACGATCAAAACATCGCGCGCATCGAGCGTCGTTTTGGCGTCACCGCCAACGCCAACGGCAACCAGATCGTCATTCGCGGGCCCAGGGAAGCGAGCGAACAGGCGCGTCGCGTTTTCGAGCTGCTCTATGAGCGCGCCAAGCTCGGCCAGCCCGCCGGCGAAGGCGACGTCGAAGGCGTGATCGAGGAAACCTCCTATCAGGGCACGTTGTTCGCCGGCGAATTCGACGCCTCCAGCGACGCCTTCGGCCATATCAAGACGCGCCGTCGCGGCGTCGTGCGCGCGCGCAACGCCGCGCAGGATCGTTATCTCGCCGCGCTGCGCAATCATGAACTCGTCTTCGCCGAGGGGCCGGCGGGAACCGGCAAGACCTGGCTCGCCGTCGGCCATGCGGTGTCGCTGCTCGAGCAAGGAATTGTCGAACGCCTGGTTCTCTCGCGCCCCGCGATCGAGGCCGGCGAACGGCTCGGCTTCCTGCCGGGCGACATGCGCGACAAGGTCGATCCCTATCTGCGCCCGATTTACGACGCCCTTTACGATTTCATGGAGGGACGGATGGTCGAACGCGGCATTCAGACCGGTATGATCGAGATCGCGCCGCTCGCCTTCATGCGCGGGCGGACGTTGTCGAAGGCGGCCATCCTGCTCGACGAAGCGCAAAACGCCACGGCCATGCAGATGAAAATGTTCTTGACGCGCCTCGGCGAAGGCTCGCGAATGATGGTGAACGGCGACCCCACGCAGACCGATCTGGCGCCGGGGCAGAGATCCGGGCTCAGCGACGCCATCGG
>JBEKAL010000034.1:0-19812 GCA_050015935.1 Roseiarcus sp. | reverse complement strand
GCCAAGATCGCCATGGGCTATCGCGGCTACGGCCTGCCGATCGGCGAAGTCATTTCCGAAGGCAATGTCGGCCTGATGCAGGCTGTCAGGCGGTTCGAGCCGGACAAGGGCTTCAAGCTCGCGACCTACGCGATGTGGTGGATTCGCGCCTCGATCCACGAATATATTTTGCGCTCCTGGTCGCTCGTCAAGATGGGCAGGACGGCGAGCCAGAGAAAGCTCTTCTTCAACCTACGCAAGGCCAAGAGCCGCATTTCGGCGCTCGACGAGGGCGATCTGCGCGACGATCAGGTCGCCACCATCGCCAAGCGCCTCGGCGTCGCCCGGAAGGAGGTCGTCGATATGAACCGGCGCCTCGGCGGCGACGCGTCGCTCAACGCGCCGCTGCGCGAGGAGGGCGAAGGCGAGTGGCAGGACTGCCTCGTCGACGATAGCGCCAGTCAGGAGACCGTGCTCGCCGATCGTGAGGAAAGCGACGCCCGGCTCGACGCGCTGAAGAAAGCGTTGCGCGTGCTCAATGCGCGCGAGCGCCGCATCTTCGAGGCGCGACGGCTCGCCGAGGAGCCGATCACGGTCGCGGAGCTTGCCGAGGAGTTCGGCGTCTCGGGCGAGCGCGTGCGCCAGATCGACGTGAGCGCCTTCGAGAAGGTGCGGAAAGTGGTGAAGAACCGCATCGCCGCGATGGAGAGCCCGAGGCCCCTGCCGGCGCATTAGCTTCCAACCCTCTCCCTCGGTGGGAGAAACTGCCGATGGACGCGCCGCTTTCGGTGCGTTTTACGGCAACCGAACGAAGCGCGAGGGGCGCCGCCCGCCGGGCGCTCATCTACAATGGCCTGTGGAGCGAGCCCTCGCGCGACGATCCATGCACGACACTTTGCGTCATCGATCGGGCGCCTAAGCCACGAGCTGCCGATGGAAGGTTATCCGAAGTTTCATAATGAAGTCGGGGCACCGATCGTGCGCATTGGCTGCCGCGAGTTCAAGTGCATTGGGGATAAACCGCCGCAAGATCACCCGCACATCTACCTCAATATGGGCGATGCCAGTGAGATCGTCTGCCCCTATTGCTCTACGCTATTCCGTTTCGATCCGAGCTTGGGCGCGCAAGAAGCTGATCCGGCGGATTGCGCTTACGACATGGACTGAGTTGAAATGCAGCAACGCCGCTTTTCTCGTCATGTTGCCCGCAGCCAACCAGCGGCATGGGGCATTACGGTGACACACACCTATTTCCCCCTTTATCTGACGCCGGGATAATCGGCATTGACCGCGCTTCCCGCAGCCGGCCCTGGCGGGCCGCGCGGCATCGCGAACGGGACAGAAAAAGGCGCCCAAGCGGTTGAAATCGCCTGGGGCTGGACACGGACCGGCTTTTCGCGATCCGTCCCGGTTTGTGGCCGCGCCGCGCTCATGCCCGCGGCTGAACATCCTTGATCCGTGGTCGCCGGCCGATGTCCTCGGTCTTCGGCCTCAGAGGATGAACCGGCTCACGTCCGCGTTGTCGGCGAGGTCGCGCGATGCCTTGCGACGTGGCAGCATGCCGGCCCGCCGCCAACTCTGATTCGCCCGTGAAAACCCTCTCCTCCCTCGCCGCGCTGCTTCTCTCGGTTTTTCTGCTGATCGCCGGCAACAGCCTGATCGGCGTGCTGGCGCCGCTGCGCGCCAGCCTCGACGGATTCCCCGATTTGACCATCGGCCTGCTCGGCTCGGTCTATTTCGCCGGCATGCTGGCGGGGACGCTGGCCACGCCCGCGATTCTGCGCCGGGCCGGCCATATCCGCGCGTTTTCGGCCTTTGTCGCGCTCGGAATCGTCGCGGTCATCCTGATGCCCGGTTGGGTCGCGCCCGCGCCGTGGATGGTCTGTCGCGGCGCGCTCGGCTTCGTCTTCGCGGGGATTTACGCGGTCGTCGAATCCTGGATCAACGCCAAGGCGAGCAACGCCAACCGCGGCGCGCTCTACGGCGTCTATCAGATCGTCAATTTCGCCGCCTCGGCGGGCGGCCAGTTGCTGCTCGCGGCGTTCGCGCCGGCCTCTTTCCTGCCCTTCACCATCAGCGGCGCGCTGCTGGCGCTGGCGATCGTGCCGCTGGCGATGACCAGCGTCGACCCGCCCGCCCATCCGAAGTCGGTGCGGTTGCGCTTGCGCTGGCTCGTCCGGCTGGCGCCGGTTTCGGCTTTCGCGGCGCTCGCGGCGGGCGCCGCCAACGGCGCGTGCTTCGCGCTCGGCCCGGTCTACGCTCTCGGGATCGGCATGAAGCCGTCGGCGGTGCCGTTGTTCACCGCGGCGATCGTCGCCGGTTCGGCGCTCGGCGTCTATCCCGCCGGCTTGCTCTCTGATCGGTGCGACCGCCGCCTGATCATCGTCGTCGCCATGACGGCCGGAGCGGCGGCGGAGGCCCTGCTCGCCAGCCTCAGGCTCGCCGGCGCGCCGCTCATCTTTCTCGGGTTCCTGGTCGGCCTGACCACCTACACGCTCTATACGCTCGCGACCTCGCACGCCGCCGACCGCGCCAAGCCGCAGGAAATGGTCCTCGTCTCCGCCGGGATATTGTTCATCTACTGCATCGGCGCGATCGCAGCGCCGGCGCTGGCGTCTCTGCTGATGCGCGCGTTCGGCCCGTCGGCGCTGTTCGCGCAAGGCGCGCTCGTGCATGTCGCCATCGCGGCGTTCGCGCTGTGGCGCCTCGCAACCGACGCCGGCGATCGTCCCCGCGCGGCGAGCCGAGACCCTATTCCTTGACGATGGAGATATCCGGCGCCAAAGGGTTCTTCATGCCGACCACATGGTAGCCCGCGTCGACATGGAGGATTTCGCCGGTGACGCCGCGCGACATCGGCGACATGAGATAGACCGCGGTTTCGCCGATTTCCTCGGCGGTGACGGAACGGCGCAGCGGCGCGTTCGTTTCGTTCCAGCGCAGGATGTAACGGAAATCGCCGATGGCGGAGGAGGCCAGGGTCTTGATCGGCCCGGAGGAGATCGCGTTGACGCGGATCGCCTTCTCCCCGAGATCGGCGGCCAGGTACTTCACGCTCGCTTCCAGCGCGGCTTTGGCGACGCCCATGACGTTGTAGTGCGGCATCCACTTTTCCGCGCCATAATAAGTCAGGGTCAACAACGAGCCGCCGTTGTTCATCAACTTTTCCGCGCGCTGCGCGATCGCGGTGAAGGAATAGCAGGAGACGGCGAGGGACTTGTTGAAATTGCCTTCGCTGGTGTCGACGTATCGGCCGGTCAATTCGTCCTTGTCGGCGAAGGCGATGCAATGGGCGACGAAGTCCAACCCGCCCCAGAGCTTCTGCGCTTCGGCGAAGACCGCGTCGATCGAAGCGCCGTCGGTCACGTCGCAATGGCCGAGAACATGCGCGCCCAGTTCTTGCGCCAGCGGTCGAACGCGCTTTTCCAGAGCCTCGCCCTGATAGGTCAACGCCAGCTCGGCGCCGGCGGCGCGCGCGGCCTTGGCGATGCCCCAGGCGATCGAACGATTGTTGGCGACGCCGAAAACGACGCCGCGCAGCCCGCGCATGACGCCGCCTTCGCCGGATCCGCTCGAGCCTTGCTGCGCCATCGAGACCTCGTTCGTCCGTTCCGTCCACGCCGTTTGCAGGCGATAAAGCGCCATCCCTTAGCGTCGGCGGCGGCGCATGGGAAGGGTCCGCGTCGATCCGGCTTGTCACAAAATGTGTGAAATCGCTCACAATGCCCCTTGGAACCGGCAAACCTTCGGAATAGAATTATTAACGTTAATTCACGTGTGCGGACGTTGTCGTCGTGTCTTCGAGGCGGGGATGGGGTGACGATGCGGGCGCGATGCGGCGCTTTGGTTTGGCGCTGGTCCGCGACGACCGTTTCGTTTGCGACGACGCTTCGGCCGCCTCGTTGGTCGACAAGCTGTTCCGCCAGGCGTCGCTGACTTTGATCGACGATCCGGCCGGCGACGCCCGATCCGCGCGGGTGCGCGCCTTCGCCCAGTTCATCCGCCTCTACCGCCGTCACGTTCGCCGTTCGGCGGCCGACGAGGACGACGGCGGCCGGGTCGAGGGAACCGCGTCGGTCGGACGCGCCAGCGCTTCGGCGGCGGCCGGCGTGCGCAATCTGCCGCTCGAGCTGCGCGAGACGCTGCTGCTCGTCGTGCTCGCGGGGTTTTCACATTGCGAAGCGGCGGGAGCGCTCGAGATTCCTCTGACCGCCGTCATCGATCGCCTGGGCCGGGCGCGCGCACGGATTGGCGCGCATATGGGCGCGGCGCACCAATCGGCGCCGAACGGATCGGCCTGGCCGAGCGCCGCGCATCTGCGGATCGTCAAGTGACGAGCCGGTTCGAAGCCGCGGAAGCTTTCGCTTATGTCGACAATTGCCTCGGTCCGGCCGATCGGCGGGCGTTCGAGGCGCGGCTGCGCGAGGATCCGGACCTGAGGCGTCAAGTGGCGCTGTGGGAATGGCAAAACGAGGCGATCCGGGCGGCTTACGGCGCCGCGAGGTCGGCGTGCGCGGCAATCGACCTCGGACGGAATTCGAACGAGAATTTTCCAGTCTGGATGGCGTCGGCGGCCCAATCGCGGCGAACCGCCGACGCAACGCGCGCGAACGGCGAAGCGCATTCGCGGCCGCCGCGCGCGGCGGCCGCGATCGGCCCGCAGACGGCGTCCGCCGTCCCGCCCGCGCCGCGGTTCGTCGTCGGCCGGCGCATCGCGGCGATCGCGGCGCTGGCGGCGGTCTTGCTCGTCGCCAGCGCGCCGGGCGGCCCGACGCGGCCGCAGGGCCAATTGGTCGAGGCCGGGCTCGCCGCCTACCGCGCATTTGCGGCGGCCTCGGACATGCCGGTCGAATTTCGCGCGAGCGATCCGCAAACGCTGACGAAATGGCTCATGCCGCAATTCGCCGGAGGGATCGTCGTTCCGCGGTTTTCGTCGGACGCGCTGACGCTCCTCGGCGGGCGCATCGCGCCGGGGACGACATCGAGGGCCGCGTTTCTCGTCTACGAGGATCGACGAGGCGAACGCGTCGGCCTGCTGATCGAACCCCTCGGCGCTCCAGCGCCGTCGGCGCCGACCTTACGCGAATCCGGCGGGGTCAGCCTCGCCGCCTGGACCGGCGCCGGATACGGATTCGTCGCCGCCGGGCCGGACCCCGAGCCGGTCCTCATACTGACGCGTCTCATCGAGGAAGCTCCGGCGCCGCCTCGATGAAAATGATCCGGCGCGGTTAGACGGATCTCGAGCGTCAGCGTCGGCGTCGGTAACGCGCCTCCAGCAGCTCGAACACGGCGCGCGCCGCCTGCACTTCGCCGCCCTGCGGAGCGTGGGCTCGCGGCTTGGGGTTCCAGGCGTAGATGTCGAAATGCGCCCAGGCTTTTGCGGCGGCGACGAATCGGGCGAGGAACAGCGCCGCCGTCAGCGACCCGGCGAAACCGCCGCTCGGAGCGTTGTCGAGGTCGGCGACCTTGCTCTCCAGCATCGCGTCGTAGGGGCGCCACAGCGGCAGGCGCCACAGCGGATCGCAGGCGCGCGCCGCGCTCGCGGATATCTCGGCGGCGAGCGCTTCGTCATCGGTGTAGAAGGGCGGCAGGTCGGGGCCGAGCGCCACGCGCGCCGCGCCGGTCAGCGTGGCGAAATCGAACAGCAGGTCCGGCGCCTCTTCGTCGGCGAGCGCCAACGCGTCGGCGAGAATGAGCCGCCCTTCGGCGTCGGTGTTGCCGATCTCCACCGTAAGCCCCTTGCGGCTGCGCAGGACGTCGCCGGGGCGCATCGAACCGGCCGAAATCGCGTTCTCGACGATCGGAACAATCGCGCGCAGGCGCACGTCGAGGCCGGACTGCATGACGAGGCGCGCGAGGCTGAGCGCGGCGGCGGCGCCGCCCATGTCCTTCTTCATCAGCTGCATGCCGCTCGGCGGCTTGATGTCGAGGCCGCCGGAATCGAACACGACGCCCTTGCCGACCAGCGTCACCTTGGGCGCGTCGGCGCGCCCCCAGACGAAGTCGACGAGGCGCGGCGCCTCGGCGCTGGCGCGGCCCACCGCGTGGACGAGGGGCAGGTTGCGGTCGAGCAGCGCTTCGCCGCACGTCACTTCGAGGCTCGCGCCGAATTCTTCGGCCAGACGCGCGGCCTCGCTTTCCAGCGCGCTCGGCCCGAGGTCGTTGGCGGGCGTGTTGACGAGGTCGCGCCCGAAGGCGACCGCCTGCGCGATGCGCTCGATTCGCGCCGCGTCGACGCCATCGGGCGCGACGAGGCGCGGCCGGGGCGCGCTTTCGGCGCGGTAACGCTCGAAGCGATAGAGCCCGAGCAGGAACGCCAGCGCCGCGAGCTCCGGCTCGTGCGGCGCGTTGGCGAAGCGGTAGGTTCCTTCGGGAAGGGCGCTCGCCAGTTTGCCCGGCGCCAGCGGATCGCGCCCCCTCGCGCTTTTCTCGGCGAGGCCGAACAGGACGCCGGCGAGGCCGCCTTCGGCGTCGGGCAGCCATTGCACGCGCCCCGCCTTCGGTTCGAAGCCGCAGGCGGCGGCGAAACGCGCCGCGCTCGCGCCGATCGCCTCGCGCAGTTCGTCCCAATTGTCCGGGCTCGCGAACCAGACGGGGATGGAGGGGCAAGAGGGCGGGGCGAAGGAAGCGAACAATTCTAAAGGTTCCGATCCTGGCGATTCGATTCGAAGCGCCGATCATAGCGGCGCGCCCGGCTGCCGCCGAGTCCCAAATTCGCGCGTTAACCGTCCGTTAGCGTTAACGATTTATTGCTTTGCGGGAAGCCAGCGCCCATGGGCCCCGTCATGCCGCTCGTCCCTGATTTCCGCCCAGTTCCGCGTTGGCTCGGCGCCATCGCCCTGCTCTCCCTCGTCGGCGCCGCGGCGCCGCTCGGCGGTTGCCGCGACTTCGGCGACGTCACGGGGTCGATCGCCGGGACGCAGCAGGCCTTGCCGACCGGCGAAGCGGAATTGCGCGCCTACGCCGACGATTGGGGCAAGCGATACGACCGCAATCCCGGCGAAAAGGTCGCCTCGATCAATTACGCGCGGGCGCTGCGCGCCTTGACGCGCTACAGCGAAGCGGCGGCGGTGATGCAGGCGGCGGCGGTCAAGTCGCCGAGGGATTTCCAAGTGCTGGGCGCCTACGGCAAGGCGCTCGCCGATTCCGGACAGTTCGAACAGGCCAAGGACGTGCTGTCGCGCGCCTACGCCCCGGAGCGGCCGGACTGGACGATCATGTCGGTGCAGGGCTCGGTCGCCGATCGGCTGGGCGACCACGAGAGCGCGCAGAAATTCTACCGCGACGCGCTCAAGATCGCGCCGGGCGAGCCCTCGGCGCTCAGCAACCTCGGCCTTTCCTACGCGCTGACCAAGCAATTGTCGCTCGCCGAGGACGCCTTGCGCGAGGCGAGCGCCAGCCCTCGCGCCGACGCGCGGGTGCGCGACAATTTCGCGCTGATCCTCGCGCTCGAGGGCAAGTTCGCCGAAGCCGAGCAAGTCGGCCGCCAGGACATGTCGGCCGAGGCCGCGCGCGCCAATGTTGAGGCGATCCGGCAAATGATCGCGCACAACGATTCCTGGCGCGATCTGCAAATCGGCGCGAAGGCGAAGCGCGCCAAGGCGCCGCTGCCCGCCGCCGCGCCGCTCGCGCTCGATCAGCCGGCGGGTTAGCGGCCGCCGGCGCCCCATGACCCCATCCGTTCTCGCGCTGCTCGCGCTCGTCGGCTTCGCCGCGGGCTTTGTCGACGCGATCGCCGGCGGCGGCGGCCTCGTGACCCTGCCCGCGCTCGCGCTCGCCGGCCTCGATCCGGTCGCGGTGGTGGCGACCAACAAGCTCGGAAGCGTCTTCGGCTCGGGCTCGGCGACGCTCGCCTTCGCGCGCGCGGGCAAGATCGATTTGAGGACCATGGCCGAGCCGGCGCTCGCCGCGCTCGTCGGCTCGGTGGCGGGAGCGCTCGCCCTGCCCTATGCGCCGCGCCAGGCGCTGACGAGCGCCCTGCCTTTCGTGCTCGTCGCCGTCGCGCTCTATTTCGCGTTTGCGCCGCCGATGGGCGAGAGCCTGCGCAAGGCCCGCCTCAGCCCGCGTCTTTGCGCCCTGACCCTGGCGCCGGCGATCGGCTTCTACGACGGCGTGTTCGGCCCCGGCGCCGGCTCGTTCTATATGATCGGCTTTCTCGCGCTGGCGGGCTTCGGCCTGATCGGCGCGATCGCCAGCGCCCGCATCGCCAATTTCGGCAGCAACGCCGGTTCGCTGTTTATTTATGCTCTGGGCGGCCATATCGCGCTCGCGCCGGGGCTGGCGATGGGCGCGGGCGCGTTTCTCGGCGCGCGGCTCGGCGCGCATTCGGCGCTGCGGGCCGGCGCACGGCTGGCGCGGCCGCTGATCGTCGTCGTCAGCTGCGCGATGGCGTTGCGGCTCGCGAGCCTCCCCGGCGCGCCGCTGCGCGAATGGTTCGAACCTATCTTGAGCGGCGCGACCGGCGGTTGACGGCGCGCGCCGAGAGCCCGTATAAGCGCGGCCCAACAGACTGGGCCGCAACCCGGCCGCGAAGGGTTTGAGCGAACGCGCGCGCTTCCCGCCGCGTTTCGCAGCGAAGGAAAACGAGTTCATGGCCAATACCAAGTCGGCCCAGAAGGCCGTGCGCAAGATCGCCCGCCGCACCGCGGTCAACAAGTCGCGGCGCAGCCAAATGCGCACATACGTGCGCAAGGTCGAAGACGCGATCGCCGCCAATGACGCCAGCGCCGCCGCCGACGCGCTGCGCAGCGCCGAGCCGCTCGTCGCCCGCGCCGCCCAGAAGGGCATCCTGCACAAGAACGCCGCGTCGCGGAAGATTTCGCGCCTCGCCAAGCGCGTCAAGGCGCTCGCCGGCTGAGCCCTCAGGGCGATTCGATTGCGGACCCCTCCCCCCGTCATCGCCGCAGGGGGAGGCGAAAGCCGAGGAAGTCGAAGCTTTCCGGGTTGCCCACGCGCCGCCCCCTCGGCGGGCCCGATTTCCTTGCGATGGCGGTGGCCAAGCCGGGGCGCAACGTGCGGCGCGCCAGACGCGGGCGCCAGGCGAAGGCGGACCCCACGCAAGTCGATGCGACGCGTATGCTGTTCCCGTGATCCGGACCCCCGTCATCCGCCCGATCCGGACGGGGTCGCGCTTCGCTGCGCCCTCCCATCCGACCGGCCGCATTCGACAAGTTGACAATACCCCGTTAACGCTTCTAACTGCGCAATCGGGCGGCGGGGCGAAATTCATGGGCGCGAATACGCGGCTCTCGCTTATTTGCTTTTCGATTGGCGCTTTGACCGCCTCGATCGGGCTCGCCGGCTGTTCGTCGCCGCCAGGCCCAGCGGCGAATAGCGCGCCCAGCGCCGCCTACCCTCTCTCGGAAGTGCGCCTCGGGGGCCTCGTGCATGACCCGCTCAGCCCGGAACGCGGCAGCGTCGATCTGAGCGGCGAGGCGCTGTTCGTCAAACCCTACACGTCGAGCAATCCGCTTTGGAACGTCCTGCTCCCGCGGCCGGATATCGGAGGAACGGCGAATTTTGCCGGGAAGACCAGTGAGGCGTACGCGGGCCTCGCCTGGGACTACGACGTGACGAGTTGGTTGTTCGCCGAGGGAACCTTCGGCGGCTCGGTGAACGACGCGCACACCGGCGATCACGTCCCGCCGGGCTACAATGCGATGGGCTGCGATGCGTCGTTTCGCGAATCAGGCTCGGCCGGCTTTCGTCTGACGCAGAATTGGAGCGTCATGGCCACGATCGAACATATGTCGAACGCCAACCTTTGCGCGGAAAACCGCGGTCTGACCAATGCCGGCGTGCGGATCGGCTACACCTTCTAGCTCGTCGTTTTCGAGGTTCGAATCATATCGGGTCGGGCGGCCTGCTCGAGTTTACGGGACCAAGTCTTTTTCGAAGTGTTTCTTGGGGTTCGGGATTCCGGCGACGCCTCGCCAAATCCCTGATCGCGATGGGCGACGCCGCCCCGTCGCGGTCGAGCGGCTGCGCCGCTCCTTAAGCCGCTTTAAGCCGCTTCGCGGCGCCGGCGCCGCAGCCTGCGGCAAGGGGCCATCCAGTCGCTCCGCCAGGCGAAAGCGGCCCTCAGGCGACTTTTCGTCGGCGACGCGACTTGAAGGCCGATGGCCATTGGCGACGCGCGCGGCCAATCGCCGCACCTTCCGACCCCCTCCCGCGAGCCGAGGGGCGGGCCGCTACTCCGCCGCCGGCGTCGCCGTCGGCGCGTAGTTGAGAATCGGGGCGAGCCAGCGCTCGACTTCCGCAACCGCCAGCCCCTTGCGCGCGGCGTAGTCCTCGACCTGATCGCGCTCGATTCTTGCGACGCCGAAATAATGCGCTCGCGGGTGCGCGAGATAGAGGCCGCAGACCGAGGCGCCGGGCCACATCGCGTAGCTCTCGGTGAGCTTGACGCCGATGCGGCCTTCAGCGTCGAGCAGCCGGAAGATCGTCGCCTTTTCCGTGTGGTCGGGCTGGGCGGGATAGCCGGGCGCGGGGCGGATGCCGCGATAGGGCTCGCCGATGAGCTCTCCGGGGTCGAACGCCTCGTCAGGCGCATAGCCCCACAATTCGCGGCGCACGCGGGCGTGCATCCCCTCGGCGAAGGCTTCGGCGAAACGGTCGGCGAGCGCCTTGACGAGGATCGAGGAATAATCGTCGTTGCGCTCAGCGAAGCGCTTGGCGATCGCGTCCTCCTCGACGCCCGCCGTCACCACGAAGGCGCCGAGATAGTCGGGCTTGCCGCTGTCGATCGGCGCGACGAAATCGGCGAGCGCGACATTGGGGCGCCCGTCGCGCCTCGCCAACTGCTGGCGCAGGGTGAACAGAGTTCCGAGGCTCTCCTGGCGGCTCTCGTCGGCGAACAGACGGATGTCGTCGCCGACGCGCGCGGCGGGCCAGAAGCCGACGACCGCCTTGGGCGCGAACCACTTCTCCGCGACGATGCGCTTCAGCATCGCCTGCGCGTCGTCGAACAATTGCCGCGCCGCCGCGCCCTGCCTCTCGTCGTCGAGAATGGCGGGGTAGCGGCCCTTGAGCTCCCAGGTCTGGAAGAACGGCGTCCAGTCGATGGTGCGCGCAAGATCGGCCAGATCCCAATTTTCGAAGACGCGGACGCCGAGAAAGCTCGGCTTGGGCGGGGAATACGAGGCCCAGTCGATCTTGACCGCATTGGCGCGCGCCTTCTCCAGCGTGAGGCGCGCCTTGTCGGCTTCGCCGCGCGCATGCGCGTCGGCTATCCTGCGATATTCGGCGCGCACTGATTCGACGTAGGAGGCTTTCGAATCCGGCGACAGCAACGCGCCGACGACGCCGACGGCGCGGCTCGCGTCGTTGACGTGGACGGTCTGGCCCCGCGTGTATTTGGGGTGGATTTTCACCGCCGTATGCACGCGGCTGGTCGTCGCGCCGCCGATCAGCAGGGGAATGTCGAAACCCTCGCGCTCCATCTCCGCGGCGACATGCGCCATCTCGTCGAGCGAGGGCGTGATGAGACCGGAGAGTCCAACGACGTCGACCTTGTGTTCGCGGGCCGCGGCGAGGATTTTCGAGGCCGGCGTCATCACGCCGAGATCGATGATTTCGTAATTGTTGCAGGCGAGCACGACGCCGACGATGTTCTTGCCGATGTCGTGCACGTCGCCCTTGACGGTCGCCATCAGGATTTTGCCGGCGCTCCGGCGCGCCTGACCGCCGTCGGCTTTCGCCTGCGCCTCCAGGTAGGGCAGCAGCAGCGCCACCGCCTGTTTCATCACGCGCGCCGACTTGACGACCTGCGGCAGGAACATCTTGCCCGCTCCGAAGAGATCGCCGACGACGCTCATCCCCGCCATCAGCGGGCCTTCGATGACGTCGAGCGGGCGCGCGGCGGCCAGGCGCGCTTCTTCGGCGTCCGCCTCGATATAGTCGTCAATTCCGTTGACCAGCGCATGGGCGATGCGCCGGTCGACCGGCCACTCGCGCCAGCTCGAGTCTTGCGCCTTGGCTTCCCTGCCGGCGCCGCCGCGATAGCGCTCGGCGAGCCGCAGCAGCCGCTCGGTCGCGTCGGGGCGGCGGTTCAGCACCGCGTCCTCGCAGGCTTCGCGCAATTCCGGGTCGATCGCCTCGTAGACCGCGAGCTGGCCGGCGTTGACGATGCCCATATCCATGCCGGCCTGAATGGCGTGATAGAGAAACACCGCGTGCATGGCCTCGCGCACCGGCTCGTTGCCGCGAAACGAGAAGGAAAGGTTGGAGACGCCGCCGGATACGTGGACGTGCGGCAGACGAGCGCGGATTTGCCGCGCCGCCTCGATGAAGGCGACGCCGTAGCCGTTGTGCTCCTCGATGCCGGTGGCGATGGCGAAGACATTGGGGTCGAAGACGATGTCCTCGGGCGGGAAATCGGCTTGCTCGGTGAGCAGCCTGTAAGCGCGCGCGCAGACGCTCGCCTTGCGCTCCAGCGTGTCGGCCTGACCCTGCTCGTCGAAAGCCATGACGACGACCGCCGCGCCATAGGCGCGCACCAGCCGCGCCTGGCGTAGGAAGAGCTCTTCGCCCTCCTTCATCGAGATCGAGTTGACCAGTCCCTTGCCCTGCACGCATTTGAGTCCCGCCTCGATGACGGCGAATTTCGAGGAATCGATCATCACGGGAACGCGCGCGATATCGGGCTCGGCGGCGACCAGATTGAGGAATTCGACCATCGCTTGGCTCGAGTCGATCAGCGCCTCGTCCATATTGACGTCGAGGATCTGCGCGCCGCCGGCGACCTGCTCGCGCGCGACGACCAGCGCGCCGGCGTAATCGCCCGCGACGATGAGCTTGCGGAACTTCGCCGAGCCGGCGACGTTGGCGCGCTCGCCGATATTGACGAAGGGAATGTCCTTGGTCAGCGTCAGCGGCTCGAGGCCGGAAAGGCGCAGCAGCGGCGGCATTTGCGGCGGAACGCGCGGTCTGACGCCGCACACGGCTTCTCCGATCGCGCGGATATGCGCTGGGCTCGAGCCGCAGCATCCGCCCACGACGTTGACGAGGCCGTCGCGCGCGAAACCGGCGATCTCGGCCGCCATTTGGTCGGGCGTTTCCTCGTAGAGGCCGAATTCGTTGGGCAGGCCGGCGTTGGGATAGGCGCAGACGAACGTCTCGGCGACGCCCGATATCTCTGCCAGAGGTTCGCGCATCGCCTTGGCGCCGAGCGCGCAATTGAGGCCGACGGTGAACGGGCGGGCGTGACGCAGGGAATGCCAGAACGCGGTCGGCGTCTGCCCCGACAGCGTGCGCCCCGAACGGTCGGTGATCGTGCCGGAGATCATGAGGGGCAAGCGGAGTCCGCGCGCGGCGAAAATCTCCTGGCAGGCGAAGATCGCCGCCTTGGCGTTGAGCGTGTCGAAAATCGTCTCGATCAGGATGATGTCGGCGCCGCCGTCGATCAATCCGACGATCTGCTCGGCGTAGGCCTCGCTCAGCGCGTCGAACGTCACCGCGCGAAAGCCGGGGTTGTCGACGTCGGGCGAGATCGACGCGGCGCGGTTGGTCGGTCCGACCGCCCCGGCGACGAAACGGCGCTTGCCGTCGATGCGCTCGGCCTTGAGGGCCGAGCGGCGTGCGAGCCTCGCGCCGTCGCGGTTCAGTTCGTACACCACCTCCTGCATGCCGTAATCGGCCTGGGCGATTCGCGTCGAGGAAAAGGTGTTGGTCTCCAGAATGTCCGCGCCGGCCATCGCATAGGCGAAGTGAATGTTCTCGATCGCCTGCGGCTGGGTGAGCGTGAGAAGATCGTTGTCGCCCTTGAGATTGCATTCGCAGCGGTCGAAACGGGCGCTGCGGAAGTGGCCCTCGTCAAGGTTGAGGTCCTGAATCTGCGTCCCCATCGCGCCGTCGAGAATGAGGATGCGCTCACGCGCGGCCTCGACGAGCGCGCGCGCGACGTCGAGCGTCGCCTCGGGCGGCGCGTCGAAGAATTGCGTTGGGCTGACGCTCATGGCCGTGATCCGCTTGCGAGCCTACATAACCACATAAACATATCTTTATGTAGTTTCAAGCCGGGTTGGAGCCGGACGCCACTTCGCCGCGCTTGACTCTCCGCTCAATTTACATAAGCTCTCGTGCAGTAGAATGCGAGTAAAGTCGCCTCGTCAGGATGTTAGAGCATAAATCGAATGTCCCGCGCGTCCATTCCGGAAATCGCGTCGATGGAGGAATAGATGAGCAGAAACAAGCGCTGGCTCTCCGCGGCGGCGCTCGCCGCGTCGAGCGTTCAGGCCGTTGCGGCTGTTCCGCAGACGGCGTCGCCGAACGAGCTTCCCGCGGTTCCGGCCGTCGCCGGCTCGACCGGATTGACCGCGGCGGACTTGATCGTCGGCCGCGACGGCGCCCTGTGCATCGACGTCGGCGCGCCGGCGGCGAAGGTCACCGCCGACGACAGCAGCGCGAACCCTCGTTGCCGGGAGGGCGGGCAGAACGGTTGTTGACGGGCGCGAAGGATCGGGCTCGCGGAGCTTGTCGTTCCCCCGGCGGGGCGTGAAGCGCGCGTCGTCCAAGTCGGCGTTCGGCGAATAGACGATCACGGAGGAACCGATGAACAAAAGCGTTTACTTACTTTCGGCGGCGGCGCTCGCAGCGTCCACTCTTCCGGCGGCGGCTTCCGTTCCCTCGGTCGCCCCTGGCGACGAGCGCCCCGCTGTCCTGGCCGCCGCGCGCGCGAGCGGTCTGACCGCGGCGGACCTGATCGTCGGGCGCGACGGCGCGGTGGCGGTCCAGGTGTCCGCGCCGACGATCGAGGTCGCCGACACGGGCGGCCAAAACGGCTGCTGACGCGGTCCGCCGGCCGGAGCATGGACGGCGAGAACGCGAGCGGGCCGGTCGCCGCGGCGAACGAAGCGCCGTCGCGCTTCGAGGCGATGCCGCCGCAGATCGCTGCGGCGGTGACGAATGATCATCTGCAGCTGATCGTCAACTCGACCGAGCGTTGCAACCTGCGCTGCGTCTATTGCTGCCAGTCCTTCGCGCAGGGCAAGATGAGCCGGTCGGTCGTTTCCGGCGTTCTCAACTTGGTGAAGCGCCGGGCGCAGAAGGGACTGAAGACGTTCCGGGTCGAGTTCTTCGGCGGGGAGCCGTTGGCCGCCTGGGACGTCGTCGAGACCCTGGCGCGCGGCCTCTCGCAAATCTGTCGCGCCGACGGCGTCCGAATGGTCGGCGCGATGACGACGAACGGCGTGCTGCTGACGCGCCCGCGTCTCGACCGGCTCGTCGCCTATGATGTGCGCGAGTTTCAGATCACCCTCGACGGACCGAGGGCGATTCACGACCGCCGCCGGCGCGCCCGTCGCGGCGAGGGCTCTTTCGCCGCGGTGTGGAGCACGCTGGAGAGGCTCAAGGCCGCGCCGCATCCGCTCGACGTGCTGATTCGCATGCATTTCGACCCAACGACCGTTCCGCTCCTCGTAGGCGAGGACGGTTTCGTCCGCGTCGTCGCGAAGGCGTTCGCCGCCGGCGACGCCCGGTTTCGCGTGCATTTTCACGCGCTCGGCCGCTGGGGCGGGCCGCACGACGCCGAGACGCCGGTGTTCGCGTCGGCGGGCGACGAGCGCGCGGCGATCGACGCGCTGGTCGAGGAGACGCTGGCGGCCGGCTGCGCGCCGGAGCAGATCGTTCAATACCGGCGCGACGCCGCCCTCGGCGAGTCCGGTCACACGATCTGCTACGCGGCGCGGACGAACGCCTTCGCCATCCGCTCGGACGGTCGAGTGGCCAAATGCACCGCCGTCTTCCAGGACGAGCGCAACGCCGTTGGACGTCTGGAGGAGAACGGCGACCTGGTCATCGATCATTCCCGCCACCTTCCTTGGCTGCGCGGCCTCGTCTCCGGCGAGTCCGCCGCGTTGAGCTGTCCTGCGCGAGGCTATCTGTGGAGCGCCGACGGGCCTTCGGCCCCCGCGGCGTGAGCGGCCTTCGCGTCGTTCACCGCGCGAGCGTCCTGGCGATGCGGAATCCGACGTCGCTGTCGCGGTCGCCGCCGTCGATCCTGAGGCGGGTCGCCGAGCGCAGGAAGACGTAGCGGGCTTCATAAGCGCCGCCGCGGGCGACGCGGTCCCAGCAGGGCTCGTTGGTCCAGGCCGAACCGTCGGCGGGCGCGCCGTTGTAGTCGGCGCGATAGCAGTCCTGCGTCCATTGCCACGCGTCGCCGGCCATGTCGTAAAGCCCGAACTTGTTGGCGGCGAACGAGCCGACCGGCGACGTTTGCTGGTCGTCCCAAGCGCTGCCGCAGGTGACGCAGTTGGCGTTCCCCTTGCCGATCTCCGCGCCCCAGTAATAGGGCGTCGTCGTCCCGGCGCGCGCCGCATATTCCCATTCCGCCTCGCTGAGCAGCCGGTAAGGCGCGCCAGTCATCAGCGAAAACCACGCGACGTAGTTCTGCGCGTCGTCCCAGGTGACGTGCACCATCGGCTTGCGGCCGCGTCCCATTCCGCCGTCGCTGTAATCGGGACAACCGCCGACTTTGACGCACGCGTCCCAGTCGTCGAAGGTCACGTCGTAGATCGAGACGGCGAACGGCTTGGCGATGACGACCTGGCGCTGCGGGCCCTCGTCGGCCTTGCGGTCGGGCTCGCTCGTCGGCGAGCCCATCGTGAACGCGCCGGCCGGAATCACGATCATCTCCGGACATACCGTGGCGCATTCGCGGAAGGTCGCGCCCGGGTTCAACGCCGCCTCCGCGGCGGCAGAGAGAACGTAAGGCCGCACCTGGCTGAGCATGTACGGCCGCATGGTCATCCACCAGTTCACCTGCTCCTTGATCGCCTCCTGGTTGATCCAGCCGACCAAGCCGGCGATGACGCCGACCAGCAGCGCATAGATGACCGCCTGCACCCGCCGCGCCCGCTTGCGCGCCGCCTGCTCCTTGGCGCGGCAGGCGGCGAGATATTCGCGCTCAACGGCGCCGATCAGCGGCGCGAGATCGGCGCGCGCTTTCAGCCGCTCGGCGTCCTCCAACCGGCCGCCGCCGTGGTTGAGCCAGGCGGCGCTCTTGGCGTTGGCCGCCCAGTCGCGCGTGGCGCGCTTGACCCCCTCCAGCGCGGTCAACAGCCCGAAGTCCTGCTCGAGCCAGCCTTGCAGCAGACCCCATTGGCGCAGCAGCGCCTCGTGCGCCGGCTCGATCGTCACGGCACCGTTCTCGGCGACATCCGTCGCCAGCAAGCGGGCGGCGACGAGATGCTCGACGAGCGGGCGCGCCTCTTCCGGGATTTCCGCCATTCTTGCGATGCGACGGCGTGGCGCGCCGGTTTCCGGATCGATGCCCGCCAGCCAAGGAATCAGCGCCCGGCGCAACAGAGCGAGCCGGGCGGCCCTGTCGCGCGGCACTTTGGGGTCCGAGTCCGCCGCCGCCATGGCGCGCTCCACGGCGGCCTCGATCGAACCTTTCACGCCGCCCGTTTGACGATACTCGGCGAGCGTCAGATCGCCATCGCCGCCGTGATCGACATAGAGCCGCTCCAGCGTGAAGGCGAGCAGCGGCAGGGCGTCTTTCGCGCCGCCGGTTTCGATGTCGGCGAGCAGCGCCTGCGTGAGCGCCGGCTCGATCGTCAGCGGACGCCCCGATTGGCCGAGTCGCCGCGCCGGGCCTTCGATGACGCTCTCGTAGGAACCACGCGGCAGCGGCGACAGGCTGAAGGTCTCCTGACGCACGCCCTCGAGTTCCGGCGCCGATTGCAATCGTTCGTAAGCGTCCGAGCGGATCGCGACCATCGCGATCAGCGCCGGCGTCGGGGCGTTGGCGAGGTCCTTCAGCAACGTGAGAAAGGCCCGGGCCTGCGCGGCGCCCTCCGCCAGGAACAATTCCTCGCCCTGATCGACGGCGAGCGCGAGGGTCGGCGCCTCCGGCTGCGGTTCGCCCGGCTGCGCCGCCGGGCGCTGGCTCTGCGCGAGCCGCGCCAGCAACGGCGAGAGCGCCGCCGCGCCGGCGCCGATCGCCGCTTGGACTTGCGCGCGCGTGACGCCGAGCCGGGCGTTGGCGAAGGCCAAATCGAGCGCGCGCAACAATCCCGACTCGCCGCCGATCGCCGATCGCTCCGGCCGCACCACCGGCAGCGTCAGGAAATGCCGGTCGTCGCGCGCCAGCCGCGGCAGAATCCCGGCCCGCAGGAACGAGGATTTGCCTGCCCCCGAGGCGCCGAGAATCGCCAGAAAGCGCGGCGGCGCCGCCTCGCGCAAGCCACGCAACCGATCGAGCGCGGCGATCGTCGGCGCCTCGCGGCCGAAGAAGATGCCGGCGTCTCCCGCCTCCAACGCCTTGAGACCGCGATAGGGCGGCCGGTCCGGATCGCTTTCGGGCGGCCAGGCGAAATATTTGGGATCGAGCCCGGCCCGGTTCAGCCCGGCTTTGAGCCGGGCGAGCCCGCTTTGCGAAAACGTGACGTGCCGTTCCTTTCCGCCATCGGGCGTCACCGCCCGAAACGCAGCGTGATCGCGCCCCGACGCAAGATCGACCAATTGCCAATCGCGTGCGATTTCCGGCGGCAGATCGGCGATGGCGAGCCCATCGATCAACAGGCCGAACATACGTTTGTTGAGTTTGTCGGCGAGGCGGAATTCCTCCAGGCACCAGCCGGAGGCGAGCCAGTCGCGGCTGACCACGAACAGCACCGCCTCGCAACGCATCGCCGCCTCGTTCAGCGCCCGCTCCCAGCGTTCGCCCGCGGCGATGCCGCGCACGGGATCGAGATCGAGGAAAACGTCGTCCCAACCTTGGGCGGCGAGCCAATCGCGGATCGCGATCGCTTCGAAATCGTCCTTGCTCGAATGGCTGAGGAAAATACGGGACATGAATGACGAACCGCCGCCCCGAACAACAGGCGATCGAGGCTAATTCAATTCCTGGGATTGTTCCAGCCCGCCAATCGCCGGGCGGTCGCCGGCGTGTTCGCCGGCCTGCTCGGAGCCGAACGCGGACACTCTTGCACGCGCCGGCGCGCCAAGCGTCCGATCGTCGCCGCCAGCATCCGGAATCGCCGAAGCGGCGCGGCCGATCGATGCGCCAACCTATTTCAATTGCTCGTGATTTCTATTGGCCGCCTGACTCGCGCAACGGCGAAAGCGGGCAACGGCGCTTTCGTCGAGTTGCCAAACGCACGCCATGCATTAGAAAGAAGCGCAACGCAAGAGCGTGGACGAACGGGAGCCTCGCGAGCCGAGAGCGTTCGAGGAGGCGCGCCGATGGGGAGACGCTCGCTGTTTGGTCCGCGCCGCCTCGCGCGCCGCCCTGTCAGCGCCAATCCCAACATCCAGACTCGGCGTGCGCGTCGACGACTTGGCCGCCTTTCGCCCCCTTTCACGCCTCTCGAACTCTCGAGGATAGTTTCTCATGACCGACAATTCCGACGGCGCGCCCAAACGCCCCTCGATCACGGATCAGGAAGCGTTGCAGTTCCATTCGCGCGGGCGGCCGGGCAAGCTCGAGATCGTCGCCACCAAACCGATGGCGACGCAGCGCGATCTCTCGCTCGCTTATTCGCCCGGCGTCGCGGCGCCGGTGAAGGCGATCGCCGCCGATCCCGCCAAGGCCTACGACTATACCGTGCGCGGCAATATGGTCGCGGTCATCACCAATGGCACCGCCATTCTCGGCCTGGGCAATCTCGGCGCCTTGGCGGCCAAACCGGTGATGGAGGGCAAGGCGGTCCTGTTCAAGCGCTTCGCCGACATCGACTCGGTCGATCTCGAAATCGACACCGAGGACCCGGATGAATTCATCGACAGCGTGCGCCATCTCGGGCCCTCGTTCGGCGGAATCAATCTCGAGGACATCAAGGCGCCGGAATGCTTCATCATCGAAGAGCGCCTGCGCGAATTGATGGACATTCC
>JBEKAL010000033.1:0-19888 GCA_050015935.1 Roseiarcus sp. | reverse complement strand
CTTGGGCAGGCCCGGCGAGAACTGGATGAGATCGGGCGACGCGAACGGGCCGATTTCCTTGCGCACCCAGTTCGTCAACTCCTTGCGCAGTTCCTCGCTCGGCTCGGCGCCCGACATCAGCGTCACATAGACGTAGATGCCCTGGCCCTTGATGTCGTGGGGATAGCCGACGACCGCCGCCTCCGAGACCTTCGCGTGCGCGACCAGCGCGCTCTCGACTTCGGCGGTGCCCATGCGATGGCCGGCGACGTTGATGACGTCGTCGACGCGCCCGGTGATCCAAAAAAAGCCGTCGGCGTCGCGTCGACAGCCGTCGCCGGTGAAATATTTGCCGGGATAGGCGGTGAAGTAGGTCTTCACGAAGCGCCCGTGATCGCCGTAGACGGTGCGCGCCTGACCGGGCCAGGAGTCGGCGATGACGAGATTGCCCTGGCACTCCCCGTCGCGCGCCTCGCCGGTGGCGTCGACGATTTCCGGCAGGATGCCGAAGAACGGCCGTGTCGCCGAGCCCGGTTTCAACGGCGTGGCGCCCGGCAGCGGCGTGATCAGAATGCCGCCGGTTTCCGTCTGCCACCAGGTGTCGACGATCGGGCAGCGGCCCTCGCCGACCACGCGATGATACCATTCCCAGGCTTCCGGGTTGATCGGCTCGCCCACCGAGCCGAGCAGGCGCAACGAGGCGCGGCTGGTCTTCTTCACCGGCGCTTCGCCCGCCGCCATCAGCGAGCGAATGGCGGTCGGGGCGGTGTAGAAGATATTGACCTTGTGCTTGTCGATGACTTCCCAGAACCGACTGACCGTGGGGTGGTTCGGCACGCCTTCGAACATCAGCGTCGTCGCGCCGTTGGCGAGCGGACCGTAGACGATATAGCTGTGGCCGGTCACCCAGCCGACGTCCGCGGTGCACCAGAAGATGTCGCCCTCGTGATAGTCGAAGACGTATTGATGGGTCATCGCGGCGAAAACGAGATAGCCGCCCGTGGTGTGGACGACGCCCTTGGGCGTGCCGGTCGAGCCGGAGGTGTAAAGGATGAACAGAGGGTCCTCGGCGCCCATCGGCTCGGGCGGACAATGCGCGGAGACCTTCTCCATCGCCTCGTTGAGCCAGACGTCGCGGCTGGGATTCCAGGCGATTTGGCCGCCCGTGTGCGGCACGACGATGACGTGCTTGACGCCGCCGGCCTTTTCGACGGCGATGTCGACGTTGGCCTTGAGGGGCGCCTTGCGCCCGCCGCGCACGCCCTCGTCCGCCGTGATCACGATTTCCGATTTGGCGTCTTCGATCCTGCCCGCGAGCGCGTCGGGCGAGAAGCCGCCGAAGACGACCGAGTGGACCGCGCCGATGCGCGCGCAAGCCAGCATCGCATAGACCGCCTCCGGAATCATCGGCAAATAGATGGTGACGCGATCGCCCTTCTTGACGCCGTGCCAATTCAGCACGTTGGCGAAATGGCAGACCCGATCGAACAGCTCGGCGTAGGTGATGCGCTCGGAGCGGCCGGGATCGTCGCCTTCCCAGATGATCGCGGTTTGATTGGCCCGCTTGGCCAGATGGCGATCGACGCAGTTATAGGCGGCGTTGACGACGCCGTCCTCGAACCATTTGATCGCGACGCGATGGGTGTCGTAGGAGGTGTTCTTGACTTTGGTGTAGGGCTTGAACCAGTCGATGCGTTTGCCGTGCTCGGCCCAGAACCCCTGCGGGTCTTTGATCGAGCGGTCGTACATTTCGTCGTACCGGGCTTGATCGACCCACGCGCGCTTGGCCCATTCGGCGGGAACTTCGTACACCTTCTCGGACATCGGCCTCTCCCTGGCGCGCTCGCTACGGCGCGTTTTTCGGGCGCCAATATGCCTCATCGGGGGCGAGCGCGACAAGCCGGCGCCGGTGGCCCTTTGGTCTTATCCCTTTGGGCCCGTCCGCCGGGCCTCGGTTCGGCCGCGCGGGCGGATGTGGTATGATATCGGGATCGAAGAGGGCGACGCATGGCCGAGACCCAAGTCCGCACGATGACCGCCGACGAATTCTATTTGTGGCAACTCGACCAGGACGAGCGCTACGAACTGGTCGACGGCGTCCCTACGCCGCTGCGCGCGATGACCGGGGCGAGCAACGCCCACGATGTCATCCTGGTCAATTGCATCATCGAATTGGGAACGCGCCTGCGCGGCAAGCCCTGCCGCGTCGCCAGCGCCGACACGGCGTTGCGCACCGCCATTCGATCGTCCCGCCGCCCGGACGTCACGGTCGACTGCGCGCCGCCGGAGGCCGGCTCCTACGAGGCGCACCGTCCGACCGTCGTCATCGAGCTCCTCTCGCCCTCGACGCGCAAGCTCGACCGCTTCACAAAACTCGAGGAATATCGCCGCCATCCGAGCCTGCGCCATATCCTGCTCGTCGATCCCGATGCCGTCGCGGCCAAGCTCTATGCGCGCGCCGACGAAGGCGCTTGGCGCGACGAAGATCTGGTCGGCAAGGACGCGGTCGTCGCCCTGCCCGCGATCGACGTAACGCTGCCGCTCGGCGCGCTCTATGAGCGTCTCGACATGCCGGCGTGAGGATTGACGACTTTCGGACCAGGGCCTCAAGGCCGCCGGGCGGCTCGGGCCGGCGCCATTTTCCGGCGGGAGTCAAGAATTTCAAGGCGTTGCGACGCGATTTTCCGCCGCTTTGGCGCCTGCAAGATCGGCGACGAGGATGACGAGCAAATCTCGTTTCGCGCGCCCGCGAAATCAAAGGCTCGGGCGCCTTGGCGTGCGCGGTTTGTCTAGTCCCAAGCGGTGTATTCGGGAGCGGCCCCGAACGCACCCGTGGTGCTGCTGAGAACCTGCAAAATAAATCCGCTCGAATGCTCCTCACGGAAAATGTCGGTGTAGTAGATTCGGCCATAGACCAATTTCCCGCCCGCTTGCTGGAAATCGAACTGAAATTGCGTACGCAACCCGACAGTTCCGGGACTAACTCTCAAGTCTGCGAACCTTTTGGCGGAGAGATATTCCGGAATAGCCGGCAGTTCATTGGTAGGGCACAGCGCGACTGCGATGTCACTTATAAACGCCGGTGTTTTTCCGTGGTTGTCGACTGTGATGAGAAGCCAACGCGGCTTGAGAATCTTTCGTGGGTTTTTCGATGCGATGCCGTCATCAGCGCGAAGGACGACAGCCCCAGGGGGAATTGGAAAGTCGTCAACGGGTTCCGATTGAATAACAGCGCTTCCAGAGACATAGGCTCTTTCGATTTTGCGACCGTGCGCCAATTGACTCTCGTTGACTCCGTAGATCGTCCAAGTAAACCAACCTATGAAAACCGTGGCTATCGCAGTAACTGCTCCGCTGGGAGCTTCGATGAATTGACCAAAATAAAAGACGATGAACGGCGCTATATGATAAGCGGCACGTTATTTCTAGCATGTATACTCATTCTTTGTGCAAATATCATAAAATACTGGTATTAAAAGTGAAAATACTGCTGCTAACCCAATTAAAAGCGCGGTGCAGATCGCAGTCGCTATCAATGCTCGCTTGTGTAAATTCAGCATTTCTTGATCGCCGCCACGAAGCCGTCCGCGTTCAGGCGGTTGTTATAACGGAAATGGAACTCGCTGACATAGAGCGGCAGATTTTTTTTGGAAATTATTCGCTATGGCGGCGGGGCCGTTTGAATTTCCGTTGTTGACATGCCGCCTCAGCGTTGCGCGAGATAGTCGGCAGGCCTACAAACTCGCGACGCCTCGATCGCGCTCGCGCTTGGCGACGGATCGTTTGGGAACTCGCGCCATGCGTATTCTCCTCAAGAAATTGACGGCGATCGGCGCCCTCGCCTTCCTCGCCGCTTGCGCTTTGCCGTTCGCCGAGGCGATGGCGGCGGAACAAGTTCCTTTCGTCGGTTGCGCCGGCGACGGACAGACCGGGCCGGTCGCGGCCCCCGCGGGCGCGCCGAAGACAGTCGCCATCGACGCGGCGGCGGCGCGCCAACTCGCCTTCTACCAGGCCAAGGACTCCTTCGGCGTTCTCGCCCCCAGGGGATGGAAGTGCTTTTATTTCTACGGTTCGAGCGGCGCCACGCTGATCGTCGCCCCAAGCGGAAACCTCCAGAGCGCGATGGACGCCCCCCTGAGCGGTTCGGCCGTAGTCGCGACCCTGGACATCGGCGGCACTTCCGGGAGGTTCCAGGTGGCCAAATATTCGGCCCGGCTGTTCGCCAAAGTGGAGCGAGCCTTCATCGCCGGGGTGATCGCGGAAGGAATCGAGCCGCAGGCGAACTTTCCCGCCGGCCCGTACCCCGCGGACAAGACGACATACAAGAACGCGCGCCTGGTCGAATTCGAGACGCCCGCCGACAGGGACGGGCTCGGAACCTCGGACCGGCTGCAAAAGAATTCGCTGCCGATCACCGGCATGGCGAAGCTCGAGGATTCGCCCGACGGACCGAATTTTTTCCTGCTCACCGTCCGCCTGCCCGCCAATCAGGCGATTCTCGCCCCCGCGATCGTCTCCCAGGCGGAGTAGATCGCGCCGCTCGATACTGCGAAGCGGGAAGGGCGAATCGCGTCTCCGGCTCGCCAACGCAATGGAGCCGATGAGGCGGTCGACGGCGCGTTCAGCCGCCGAATGGCAAATTGTTCAACACGGCCAGGGCGGCGCTCGAACTGCTGGCGGCCGGCGAACGCGAACTGCCGATCCTCGGAGAACCGGAAGTCGGCTGGAGCTGGTCGCCTTGGCGGGCGCTGTTCGCGGCGAAAGCTCGCCGCACAGACTTGACTTTCGCGACCGGCGCGACCGGCGCGTAAGGCGACGCCGCTTGTCCTGCGATCGAGGCGATCGCCGAAACCGACATGATCGAATCCTCGCGCCCGAGGCGCGCCATAAGCCTGAACCCGAGTTGGTTAACAAAGAGTGACCGCGCCGAGCCGCATTACGCGCTCGGGCGCCGGTGTGTCGGCGAACGGAGGCAAGCGGCCGCGGCGACGCCGTTCAGGGCAGTTCGGAGACGAGCTTCAAAAATTCCGCTTCCGGCCACGCGCGAGCGGTGCGAGTGCGCAAATTGCCCAGCGTGCTCAACGCCAGCGCGAATTTCGCGGCGTTGTCGCCATTCGGCGCATCGATGATGAAGACGAGATCGGCGTCGCCGCTGGTGAGATAAATCTGCTTGATCTCGACGCCGACCTTCTTGGCGAGATCGCGCGAGGCCTGCGCGCGCTTCGGCGCGTCCTTGACCCCGCGAACGCCTTGGTCCGTCCAATTGAGCGACAGCATGAATGTCGGCATAACGTCCTCCCTGTATCGGCGTATGTCGCCGTTCGATCATCAGCGTACGCCCAGGCAGGATACGAACGCCGGCGGGACAAGACAAGATCGCCTTGCGGATCGACTTGCGGATCGAAATTCCGCCTGCCGGGCGGACAATTCGCGACGCCCGGCGACGAGGTCGCGCTCGGGATCTCCGGCTCGCCCGCGCCCGAGCCGACGGGAGGAACGACGGCGCGTTCAGCCGCCGATTTGCAATTTGCTCAACACGGCCAGGGCGGCGCTCGAAGCGCTGCCGGCGGGCGAACTCGCCGCCGGCTTGTGCCCGTGGCCATGGTGGACGCCCTTGGCGGCCGCAGCGGCGTGCGCGGGGTTGGCGCTTGCAGCGGGCGCGGTCGACACGGCCGCCGGCGTCGCCGCTTGCGCTCCGACCGAACCGATTGCGGAAACCGACATGATCGAATCCTCGCCTTCAAGGAACGCCGGAAGCCTGGGCGCGATTTGGTTAAGAATGGGTGAACGCGGCGAGCCGGATCGCGCGCTTGGCCGCAGGCGCGTCCGCCTTAGAGCCCGCCCATCGCGCAGACGATCCGCCATTCCTCGTCGGTGACCGGCTGCACCGAGAGGCGGGAATTGGCGACGAGGGCCATCTTGGCGAGGCGCTTTTCGGCCTTGACCGCCTCCAGCGTCACAGGCGTGGGCAAAGGCTTCACCGCCTTGACGTCGACCATGCCGAACTTGCCGCTCGCGTCGCTCGGGTCGGGATAGTAGGGCTTGATCACCTCGACGATGCCGACGATTCTCCTGCCTTCGTTGGAATGATAGAAGAACCCGCGCTCGCTGACCTTCATCGCCATCATGTTCAGCTTGGCGGAATGGTTGCGCACGCCGTTCCACCCCGTTCCCTTGTCGCCTGCGGCGACTTGCGCGTCGAAGGACCAGGCGGACGGTTCGCTCTTGAACAGCCAATGGGCCATGCTCGCCTCACGCCAGCCGAGCGCCGATGGCCTGACGCCACGGCTTCACGTCGACGCTGGCGAACAACCCCGCCAAGGCGTAAGGGTCCTTCGCGCACAGCGCCGCGACGTCGCCCTCGCTTTCGCCTTCGTAGACGATCAGCGAGCCGAGCACGGTCTTCTGGTCCGGCGTCAACAGCGCGCCGGCGACCTTGACTCGCGCGCCGGGCGAAGCGAGATAGGCGAGATGCGCCGGTCGGTTCGCCAGACGCTTGGCCATGCTGTCGGGCTTGTCGGTGCAGGTGGCGACGAAGAGCATGCGTTTCTCCCGTTCGCCGCAAGGCTAGCGAAGCGCGCGCCGGTCGTAAAGCGAGGGACGACGCGAAGCGGTAGTGTCTCAGTTTGAAATTAAGGCACCTTGACAAGCGCTCGCGATCGCGACGCGGCCTATGCTACGCTTACCGGGAAGCATGAGGAAAGTGCCATGCAATACGTCGTTTATTCCGAACCGCGCCATGGCGAACGCGCGTTTGAGAAGCCATTCAAGGTATTTTCGAATCGTCGTGATGCGTGCCAGTTTGCCGCGTCGCAGGTATGCGGGGAAGTGTTTAAGGCTTCGGTCTATGAAGTCGCGGTCCATAGTGTGCAAGAAGCCGTGGCAGCCGTCGGCATGGGAGACGGTGGCGCGCCAATTGACATCAGAACCAGCAAGTCAACGCCGGGCGTCGATCGGCTTCCTACAGCCGAGGAGCTTGGTTTCTGAATAGATCGTCAAGTCGAGAGATACGCACATGAGAATGACGGATGTCCCTATCCTCGGTGCAGTTTTGATCGGATCAGTGTCATGTGCGGCTAACGCACGTGCCGATAGCATGCAAACGTTGTTGCAAGAATGCGTTTCTGAGCTTGGGACGCCTCAACAATTGGTATGTGCCGCATATATAGGTGGAATCGGCGACGTGATGTCGATGAATGGCGTATTGATTAGAACTTATCACGAGGGAGGTCAGAACCTCCGAAAATTTGCCATCTGTGCGCCAGATCCGATGTCTTATGGTGCAGCCGTTCAAGCCTTTGTAGCTTGGGGACATCGGCATCCAGAGCGTTGGGACACCGAGAAACTTCCCGCCGTGCTAAATGCCTTGCAGGAGACGTGGCCCTGCCAATGATGCGCGTTTTCAAATCTCTAACTGAGACAGTGCCCGTGAAGCGCCGTCCTTGACAGGCCCTCGCGTTCGAAAAAAGAGACTCCTTAATCCTTAAGAGGTCGACGGCGTGCTGTGTCGAGGGCATCGAGCGTCTGTGAGCCCGACTTCGTCGCCGCCTATTCCTCGCCCTTTTGCGGACGCGCCAGCAAGGCGACGACAGCCGCCCGGGCGTCGATCGTCCCCTCCAGCAGCGCCTCGACGGTCGCCGAGATCGGCATTTCGACGCCGCGCGCGCGCGCCAAGCGCATCAGCGCCGATGCGGTGAAGGCGCCCTCGGCCAATGGGCCGGCGCCCGCCTCGGCGACGCTGCGCCCTTGCCCAAGCGCGCGGCCGAAGGCGAAGTTACGCGATTGCGCCGACGTGCAGGTGAGCACGAGATCGCCCAAGCCCGAAAGGCCCATCAATGTATTGGGACGGGCGCCGAAGGCCTCGCCGAAGCGCCTGAGCTCGGCGAAGCCGCGCGCGATCAGCGCCGCGCCGGCGCTGGCGCCGAGCCCGAGCCCCGCGGCGACGCCGCAGGCGATCGCCAGCACGTTCTTGGCCGCGCCGCCGATCTCGACGCCGCGCACGTCGGTCGAATGGTAGAGCCGGAGGCCGGGCCCCCGCAGCGCGGCGCAAAGCCCGCGCGCCAGCTCCTCGTCGGCGCTCGCCAGAGTCACCGCCGTCGGCAGGCCGGCGGCGACGTCGGCGGCGAAACTCGGCCCGGAGAGGATCGCGTTTCGCCATCCCGGCGCGGCCTCGCCGAGAACCTCGGTCATGAAGCGATCGGCGCCGCGCTCGATGCCCTTGGCGCAGGCGACGAGCGGCCTCGGCCGCGACAGCGCCGCGGCGACGCTCTTCGCCGCCTGGCGCGTCGCCTGCGCGGGAACCGCCACCAGAACGGCGTCGGACGGTTCGAGGCCGTCGAGATCGCCGCTGACGCGGACCGCGACCGCCAGTTCGACGCCGGGCAGGCGGGCGCTGCGCCGCGTCCGCTCCAGCTCCCGCATCGACGCCGCGTCGTTGTCCCACACCGCGACGCTGCGCCCTGCGCTCGCGGCCGCGTTGGCGAGCGCGAGGCCCCAAGCGCCCGCCCCCGCGACGCCGATCGTCGGATACTGCCTCACGCGGCGCCCTTCCTGTGAGCGGGCCGCCCCCGCCGCCCCCGTTGAAATCATCGATTCGCCGTCGGCGCAACTGCAAGAGCGACGAGGGTTCTAGCCAAATCGACTGCGGGAGCCTAACTAGGTGCGCGGCGGCCGCTCTCGACAGAGCGGGGGCGGCCGCGCGGCGCAACCCGAGGGAACGGCCATGCAAGATCTCGACATTTCGACGATCGTGTTCGCCATCGTCGCGATCTTCGTCGTCTTCAAGCTTCGTTCGGTGCTGGGGACGCGCGGCGGCGCGCAAAGGCCGCCCGTCGATCCGACGCCGCCCCGCGCGCAGAACGACTTCCAGAACGCGCCAGCCGGGGGCAACGTCGTCCCGCTCGGCATCGCCGGCAGAGCGGGCGGGCGGCCCGATGCGGCCGCCGGCGCCGCCGAGCGGTGGAAAGGCTTCGCCGAGCCGGGCTCGGCGGTCGCAGCCGGATTCGACGCGATCGCCGCCGCCGATCGCGGCTTCGCCCCCGACCGCTTCCTCTCCGGCGCGCGCGCGGCCTACGAGATGGTCGTTACGGCTTTCGCCGCGGGGGACATGTCGACCCTGCGCAGGTTGCTGGCGCCCGACGTTCTCGCCAATTTCGATCATGCGATTCGGGCGCGTCTGGCCGCCGAGCAAACGATGACGACGACGCTGGTCTCCATCGATTCGGCCGATTTCGTCGAGGCGCGGCTCACGGGCTCGGTCGCCGCCGTCGCCGTGCGTTTCGCCGCCAAGCTCGCTTCGGCGACGCGCGACAAGTCCGGCGCGGTGGTCGAGGGATCGGCGAGCGACGTCGCCGAGCATCTCGACATCTGGACGTTCACCCGCGACGTCGGCTCGCGCGATCCCAACTGGCTGCTCGCGGCGACGCAAACGGTTCACTGACCCGGACGGCGCGACAAGTGGGCGCCGGATGAGGGCTCGAGGCCTGTTGGTCAGGAGAACCGCCATGGCGCCGCGCCTTGAGCCCACCGGTTTCGACGATCTCGTCGGCTTCCAATCCGACGACTCCCTCGCCGCCTTCGCCGCCTTCGCCCGCTCGGCGCGCGCGCTATGCGAGGGCGCGGCGCCGACGCGCCCGGCGCGCGCCCCTTCGCCCCGACTGGTCGCGATCGCGCGCGAGGCCCTAAGCGCGGAAATCCGCGACGCCGCCGGCGCGCGCCGCTTTTTCGCCGCGCGCTTTCAAGCCTTTCGCGTCGATCCGCAAGAGGCGGGCGGCAAGGGATTCCTCACCGGATATTACGAGCCGCTGGTCAAGGGTTCGCCGACGCGGACGGCCGAATTCGCGGCGCCGATCCTGGCGCGGCCCCGCGATCTGGTCGCCTTTCCCCTCGGCGCCGCGCCGGCCGGATTCGATTCGGCCTCGAGCGGCGCGCAGCGCCTGAGCGACGGGACGCTACGGCCCTATCCCGACCGCGCCGCGATCGAGGCTGAGGGCGGCCGAGCGCTGCTCTGGCTCGCCGATCCGGTCGAGGTCTTTTTCGCCCAGGTCCAGGGGTCGGCGCGCGTCGAACTGCCCGACGGGCGCGAGGTCCGCCTCGCCTATGACGGCCGCAACGGCCAGCCCTATACGTCGATCGGGCGCCTCCTTATCGAAGCGGGCGAGATACCGGAGCGCGAGATGTCGCTCGCCCGGCTGAAGTCTTGGCTGCGCGAGCACGGCCTGGAGCCGCGGGAGCGGGGACGCGCGCTGATGCAGCGCAATCGCTCCTATGTCTTTTTCAAGATCGAAGAGGAATTCGACGCTTCGCGGGAGCCGATCGGCGGCGCCGGAATCGCTCTGACGCCGCTGCGCTCGATCGCGGTCGACCGCTCGATCTGGGCCTACGGGACGCCATTCTGGATCGATGCGGAGCTGCCCTGGGAGGGCGAGGCCGCGAGTCCTTTCCGCCGCCTCGTGATCGCGCAGGACACGGGATCGGCGATCCTTGGCGCGGCGCGCGCCGACATCTATTTTGGCGGCGGCGACGCGGCGGGCGCGCGCGCCGGCGCCATTCGCCATCGCGGCCAATTCACGGCGCTGCTGCCCTTGGGAGACGAGCCATGAAGGAGGCGACGGAAAGGCCGCGTTCCTCCCGCCTGAGGCGCCTCAGCGACGAAGAGATCGCGCTGTGGATCGAAGTCGCCAAGAGCGTGGCGAAAAGGCGCGGCGCGAGCCTGCCGACGCCCTCTTCGCCGAGCCCGTCCGCGCCGGCCACGCCCGCCGCGGCGCCCGCCCTCGCGCCGCCGGCGAGATCGCGCAAGCCGTCGGGCCCCCTGCCGCTCGCGCCTCTGGGGCGCCGGTTGAAACGCGATCTCGCGCGCGGACGCAGCGCCGTCGACAGCGCCATCGATCTGCACGGCATGAACCAGACCGAGGCGCATCACGCGTTGCGCGGCTTTCTCGTCCACGCGCAGTCGCGAGGCCACCGCTTGACGATCGTCGTCACCGGCAAGGGCGACGCCAAGTCGCGGCCGATCGCCGCCTCCTGGATCGACGAACCCGGCGTCCTCAGGCGGCTCGTCCCGCACTGGCTGCGCGAAGCGGACCTGCGCGCGGTGGTGCTCGGCTTCGAGGAAGCGGGCCGCGCCCATGGCGGCGCCGGCGCGCTCTATGTCCGGCTGCGCCGCCGCGACCGGCGTTGACTGGCGCCCGCGCGGCGCCCTCGCATCGCGCTTGTAGGCGCGACCGCTGGTCGCGCACGTTCGGCTGCATCGATTTTCCCGCGCCAGGGCGCTGACGCGCCAGACGCGCTCAGCGAGCGCGTCTACAAGGCGCGGAGCGCCCCGATTTGACCTCGCCGCGCGGCGATGCGAGGAGGGCGCGCTAAAAAACAAGGGGGCGCCCGCGCCATGACCGAAGCCGTAGACGTTCTGGGCCTGGGCAATTCGCTGGTCGACATCATCGCGCATGCCGACGAGGACTATCTCAGCGCCCAGGAGATGCTCAAAGGCGCGATGACGCTGATCGACGAAGACCGCGCCGAGGCGCTCTACGCCGCGCGCGTCGATCCGCGGATCGTCTCGGGCGGATCGGCGGCCAACACCATCGTCGGCGTCGCTTCGTTCGGCGTCAGGAGCGCCTATATCGGCAAGGTCAAGAACGACGAGCTCGGCTACGTCTTCGCCGAGGACATCCGCGCCACCGGCGTCGGCTTCGCCACGCGCCCGGCCGAGGACGGGCCGGCGACGGGTCGCTGCTTCGTCTACGTGACGCCGGACGGCGAGCGCACGATGAACACCTATCTGGGCGCCAGCGCCTATCTTTCGCCGCCCGACGTCGACGAGGCGTTGGTGCGCGATTCGCGCATCATCTATCTCGAAGGCTACCTGTGGGACCGGCCGGCGGCGAAGTCGGCGTTCCAGAAAGCGGCCGAAATCGCCCGGCGGGCGGGCCATCGCGTCGCGTTGACGCTGTCCGACTCGTTTTGCGTCGATCGCTTCCGCGGCGAATTCATCGATCTCATGCGCCGCGGTCTCGTCGACACCCTGTTCGCCAATAGCGACGAAATCCTGTCGCTTTACCAGACGCCGCACTTCGCCGAAGCGATCGACGCGGTTCGCCGCGAAGGCGTGCTCGCGGTCGTGACGCGCTCGGAAAAGGGATCGATCGTCGTCGACGGCCACAGGACGCACGAAGTCCCCGCATTTCCCGTCGCGCGCGTCCTCGACACCACCGGGGCGGGCGACTTGTTTTCGGCCGGCTTCCTGGCCGGCCTGGCCAAAGGCGCGGATCTCGAGACTTGCGCCCGGCTCGGCGCGCTCGCCGCGGCCGAGATCATTCAGCACTTGGGCGCCCGGCCGCTGGTCTCGCTCGCTGCGCTGGCGCACGAAAACGATCTGACCGCTTGACGCCGGGCGCAGCGCCCGAACGCGGAGCGGTTCGTCAGCCGCGTCAGCCGCGCGCGCCGGCGAGATAAGCCTTGAAATCGCTCATCGACGCGAATTTGAACGCGCCGTTCTCGGTTTCGGCTTCGATCGAGCCGTCGGAGAAAATCTTGTAGTTGGCGCCGCCGGAGCTGTAGTGGCCGACCAGCTTCGGCGCCGCCTCGCGTTCGCCCAGCGCGCGCTCGATCGCCGCGATCGTCGGCGGATGGCCCGACCGGTTTTCGTTGACCGCATCTTCGTCGGCGAGCGCATTCGGCTCGACCTCGATCGCGGCCGGCTCGTCGGCGGAGGCCGGCTCTTTCGCCTCGTCGCCGTGTCGGGGCTGGGATTCGCGCGACGCGACGGCTTCGTCCGTCGCCGTCGACGAGCTTCGCCGCGCGTCGCGATTTTGCGCGCCCCGCATCGCCGCCGCGAAAACGTCGAAGCGACGAATCAGCGCGCCGATCGCCAGCGTCACGGCGCCCGCGCACAGCGCCATCGTTCCGCAGGCGGCGTAGAGAAGACCGATCTCGGTGGGCAGCAAATCGAAGCTGGCGACGAGACCGCCCGCTCCCGCCGCGACGAAAAGGAGTCCAAGAACAAGAGTGAAAATCGCCATTCGTCTTTCAACTCGGTCAATTTGTCAAAAAAGCGGCGCGAAGGGAAAGCGCCGGCCCTGTTGCGAGGCGCCCGAGAGAGGTATAACAATGACGTCGCGGGCGAACGACTTCATTCACTCGTCGCGCGCGTTATTTCCGCACGCCTTCATTCAAGGAGCCACGTCGATGACCTTTTCGCTTCCCGATCTGCCCTACGCTCATGACGCCTTGGCCCCGTACATGTCCAAGGAAACGCTCGAGTATCACCACGACAAGCACCATCTGGCCTATGTCAACAACGGCAATAATCTGCTCAAGGGCACGGAATGGGAAGGCAAGCCGCTCGAGGAAATCGTGCGCGGCGCCTACGGCAAGAATCCGGGCCTCTTCAACAACGCGGGCCAGCATTACAATCATCTCCATTTCTGGAAATGGATGAAGCCGAACGGCGGCGGCAAGATTCCCGGCGAACTCGAAAAAGCGCTGATCGCTTCGTTCGGCTCGATCGAGAAAGCCAAGGAGGACTTGATCCAGGCCGGAGCCACTCAATTCGGTTCGGGCTGGGGTTGGCTCGCCGTCATGGAAGGCAAGATCGTCGCGACCAAGACGCCCAATGGCGAAAACCCGCTCGTCCACAAAGGCCGCCCGATTCTCGGCGTCGACGTCTGGGAGCATTCCTATTACATCGACTACCGCAATCGCCGTCCCGATTATCTCAAGGCCTTCGTCGAGCACCTGATCAATTGGGAATACGTGGCCGAACTTTATCACGCCGCGAGCAAGTGAGTTCACGCGCCGCGCGTTCTCGCCGCGGATCGCAGAGGGGCTCGCCGATCGCTTCATCGATCGGCGAGCGCCCTCTCGTCGGGCCGCGCGAACGGCCTAGCGATCACTCGACCAGATTGATCGTCTTGTCCTTGCACAGGGCGACGCCCTGCGAGTCCGTGCTGGTGCCGTCCGCGTAAACGCCGTGCAGGTCGAAAAGGCAGGCCTTGTCGTGCGCGAGATGGACCACGACCTTCTTGCCGGGCTCGAGCGGGCCGGCGATCTGCTTGCTGTCGGGCGAACCCGAGGCCGAGGCGAGAAGCGCGATCAGCTCCACCGCGCGCTTGTTGGTGACGACGACGTCGACGGTCGGGGGCCCGGCCTTCTTGGGTTTGGCTTTGGGCTTCGCCGGGGCGGCGGCGTCCGGCGCAGCGACGGCGCCGGCGGCGTCCGCCGCCGGAGGGGCGACGCCTTGCGCGGTGGCGGCGCTCGTGGCCAAGAGCGCGCCAGCGCACAATCCCCAAAACACCCATGAAATTCTGCAATTCGCACTCATGCCGCATCCTCCATTCAGGGCGCGATTCCCCTCGACGCCCCGTCAACGGCCGCAACAATGACATTAACGGTCGCCGAGGGGAATACCGCGGCTGAGCGAAGGCTTCAAGCCGCCGGAGGAGCGAGGCGACGGGTCGCGGCCATCAGCATCGGCAGCGCGTCGTCGATTTTCTCGGCCACGAGGTAGCGCACTTCGAAGCCGTCGCGCACGAAGCCGAGATTGCGCATGTGCGCGAACAGCGCCAGCAAAGGACGCCAAAAGCCGCCGATGTCGGCGATGAGGACCGGCTTTCGGTGACGCTGCAGCTGAACCCAGCTGAGTTGCTCGACGAGTTCCTCCAGCGTGCCGATCCCTCCCGGCAGAGCGATGAACGCGTCGGCTCGGTCGAACATCAGTCGCTTGCGCTGATGCATGTCGTCGACGACGATCAGCTCTTGCGCCGCCAGAAGCGCATGTTCGCGCTCGACGAGAAACTTGGGGATAATTCCCGTCACGCGCCCGCCGTGGCCCAAGACCGCTCGCGCGAGACGCCCCATCAGCCCGTCGCCGCCGCCGCCGAAGACCAGCCCAATCCCGGCGCGAGCGAGCGCCTTGCCCAACGCGTCCGCGGCTTCGCCGAAGCTCGCGTCGGCGCCGAGGCTCGAACCGCAATAAACGCAGACGTTGCGAATGGTCTCCATGCGCCGATTTGCCCCGACGCCCGCGCAAGCGTCAAGGCGCGGCGGCCGCATCCCCTTCGATGCGGCCGGCCCCGGCGGCAAAAACCGAGACGGCGCGCTCGCAAACGGCGAGTCGCCGCGTCACGGCCGAGCTTACTTCGCGCGCCGACGACGCTGCTGGCCGAGACCCATTTGCTTGGCGAGAGCCGAGCGCGCCTTGGCGTAGGCGGGGGCCACCATGGGATAGTCCGGCGGCAGGCTCCACTTTTCGCGATATTGCTCGGGAGACAGGTTGTATTGCGTGCGCAAATGCCGCTTCAGCGACTTGAATTTGCGCCCGTCTTCCAAACAAACGATGTAATCGTTGGTGATGGACTTCTTGGGAGCAATCGCCGGCTTCGCCGCTTCGGGAACGGCGACGACGGCGCCGCTGGCGACCCGCACGATCGCCGCATGAACGTCGCTCAGCAACGCCGGCAATTCGCTCGCGGGCACCGAATTGTTGGAAACGTAGGCCGACACAATCTCGGCCGCGAGTTCGACATGATTATTCGATTCGCTCATGCGAAAATAACTCCAGTTGCGCCCTTGCAGGCCCGGTTGAATTGAGTCACGACATCACGCGACACCTTTGCCGCGGTTGAAGGATGCCCACAAACGCCGAAAATCGACTCGGTCGCTTACAGAACGCCCTGTTCATAAGCGCAAACAATTTGCAGTTCAAGGCTGTTTCAGAATTTTTTGTATTGTGTCAACAAGTCTCCCCTGGCACATATTGCGCTGGGCGGCGGCCCCTGCCGCAGCAAGACTGCCCATGATCCCTCGCGCGACAAGCGACGTAAAGTCAGCTCTTCGCCGCGGCGCCGTTTCGGCTCTCGCGATGTCGGCGCGTTCGAGCGGCCGGATCGATACGCAATTGGCGCCGGCGCGGCGATCGCCTGGGGGTGCTTTAGGACCGCCGAGCGACTATATCTCGGCCCAAGCCTCATGCCTCGGATCGCCATGCGACATCAGAAATCGTCGAGTTTCGTCGCCGCGCGCGCGCGCGGCCAAGATCGGGGCTCTTTAATCGGAACGGTGAGGCTTCTGTGGCCCTATGTCTGGCCGGCCGATCGCGTCGATCTCAAGTTTCGCATTCTCCTTGCGGTCGCGCTGATGCTCGCGTCCAAAGCCGTCACGGTCGCGACGCCCTACGCGCTGAAATGGGCGACGAACGCGTTGACGCCCGGCGCTTCCCGCGAAGCGGCCGCTTTGCCGGGCGCGCTGACCGGCGCCGTCGCGCTGACGGTCCTCTATGGGTCGATGCGCATCCTCATGGCGTTGACGCAGCAAGGGCGCGACGCGCTGTTCGCCGCGGTGGCGATGAACGCCGTGCGACGTCTCGCCGTCGAAGTCTTCGTTCACCTCCATCAATTGTCGCTGCGCTTTCATCTCGAGCGCAAGACCGGCGGCCTCACGCGGATCCTCGAACGCGGCCGCAACGCCATCGAGACGATCATTCGCACCTCGATGCTGGTCGCGGTCCCGACAGTCGTCGAGTTCGCGCTGATCGCAGCCGCATTCTTTTATTCGTTCGACTGGCGCTACGTCCTGGCGATCAGCGTCACGGTCGCCGTCTATCTCGTCTATACGACGATCGCGACGAACTGGCGCATCGGCATCCGGCGCTCGATGAACGAAAGCGACACCGACGCCAACACCAAGGCGATCGACAGCCTGCTGAATTTCGAGACGGTGAAATATTTCGGCGCCGAACAGCGCGAAGCGGCGCGCTACGACAAGTCGATGGCGCGTTACGAGCGCCTCAGCGTGAAAACCTACGTTTCGCTCGCGGTGCTGAACGCCGGGCAGGCGGTCATTTTCACCATCGGCATGATCGTCGTTCTCGCCATGTGCGTCGGCGGCATCCGCGGCCATCGCAACGACATCGGGGATTTCGTGCTGCTCAACGCGATGATGCTGCAGCTCTACCAACCCCTCAATTTCATGGGCATGGTGTATCGGGACATCAAGCAGGCGATCGTCGACATTGAAATGATGTTCGACATCCTGTCGCAGAAACCCGAGATTCAAGATCGCCCGGGGGCGCGCCCGCTCGTCGTCGCGCGGGGCGCGGTGCGGTTCGAGAACGTCGAGTTCAGCTACGACCCCGCGCGCAAGATCTTGCGCGGCGTCTCCTTCGAGGCGCCGGCGGGGCACACGATCGCCATCGTCGGGCCGTCGGGAGCGGGAAAGTCGACGATCTCGCGCCTGTTGTTTCGCTTTTACGAACCCTCCGCGGGGCGCATCACGATCGACGGCCAGGACATCTGCGAAGTCACGCAATCCAGCCTGCGCGCCGCCATCGGCATGGTGCCGCAGGACACGGTGCTGTTCAACGACACGATCCTCTACAACATTCGCTATGGCCGCGACGGCGCCAGCGACGCGGAGGTCGAGGCCGCCGCCGCGGACGCCCAGATCGACTCCTTCATCCGTTCGCTGCCTCAAGGGTACGGCGCGCAAGTGGGCGAGCGCGGCTTGAAATTGTCGGGCGGCGAGAAGCAGCGCGTCGCGATCGCGCGCACCATGCTGAAGGGGCCGCCGATCCTGGTGCTCGACGAGGCGACTTCGGCCCTCGACAGTTTCACCGAACGCGAAATCCAAGCGGCTCTGGAGCGGGTTTCGCAGGGGCGCACGACCCTGATCATCGCTCACCGGCTTTCGACGGTCGTTCACGCCGACGAAATCCTGGTGCTCGACAAGGGCGTCATCGCCGAACGGGGGAAGCACGAGGAACTGTTGGCGCGCGGCGGGCTCTACGCCGGGCTGTGGAGCCGTCAACGCGAGGTGGACGCGGCGGAAGAAACGCTCCGCCGCGCGGATTCCGAAGAGCAGGAGCCGGACGCGGCGCTCGAGGCTGAGCGGGATTTCGCAAAAGTGGACGCGGGGTTTTCCGATGAGAATCCTGATTCGATGGGAGCGCCGAGCGAACTCGGACTAACGAGCCGAGGGGAGCCGGACGACGCTGCGCCGTGACTTTTGTTCCGTTTGGCGCCAAAAGACTGCCTCCGTCGAGGCGCTTGCTATGTCGGTCTTGGATTCCGTTCGTCGTCAATCCACGCCCATCCACCCCGAAGGCTATATTTTTATCGCGGCGTTCGTTGCGGCGACCTTGATTCTGGGCTGGCTTTGGGCGCCGCTCGGCTGGATCGGGTTCGTCGCGACGCTATGGTGCGCTTATTTCTTTCGCGATCCGCCGCGCGTGACGCCGCTGCGCGCCGACCTCGTCGTCTCCCCCGCCGACGGCGTCGTCAGCTTCTGCGACTATGCCGCGCCGCCGCCCGAACTCGGACTCGGCGCCCGGCCCCTGCCGCGCGTGTCGATCTTCATGACGGTGTTCGATTGCCACGTCAATCGCGCCCCCGTCGAGGGCCGGGTGACGCGCATCGCTTATCATCCCGGAGCATTCCTCAGCGCGGACCTCGACAAGGCGAGCGAGGCCAACGAGCGCAACGGCCTGGTGATCGAAAGCGCCACGGGCGTCTTCGGCGTCGTGCAGATCGCCGGAATGATCGCGCGGCGGATCGTCTGCTTCACCCACGAGGGAGCGCGCCTGGGCGCGGGCGATCGTTTCGGCCTGATACGCTTCGGCTCGCGCGTCGACCTCTACATGCCCGAAGGCGCTCGGATCCTCGTCGGCCTTCATTCGCGCGCCGTCGCGGGCGAAACCGTGATCGCCCAGACGGGAGGCGACGAGGGATTGCGGCAATTCCGCCTGAGCTGATGGAAAAAGGCCGATTCCCGATGAGCGAGGCCCAACCGCAAAGCTCCTCTCCGCAAGGGCGTCCCGCCGGCGAACGCTTGCGCGGGTTCAAGCCCGTGCCGTTGCGCGTGCTCATTCCCAATCTCATCACGTTGCTGGCGCTCTGCCTCGGGCTGACGGCGATTCGCTTCGCCTTCGAGGGCGCGATCGAGTGGGCGGTCAGCGCGATCGCCGCCGCGGCGGTGCTCGACGGCCTCGACGGGCGGATCGCGCGCGCGCTCAAAGGCACTTCGCGCTTCGGCGCGGAACTCGATTCGCTCGCCGACTTCGTCGATTTCGGCGTCGCCCCGGCGATCGTGCTCTATTTCTCCGGCCTCGATCAAATGAAGAGCCTGGGTTGGTTGGCGTCGCTGGTGTTTTGCATCGCCTGCGCGCTGCGCCTCGCGCGTTTCAACGTGATGATCGACGATCCCGAGCTTCCGGCCTGGCGCAAGAATTTCTTCGTCGGCATGCCCGCGCCGGCGGGCGCCGTCGTCGGGCTGCTGCCGGTCTATTTGCGCTTCTTGCTCTCCGTGGGATCGTCCCGGGGCTTCGTCGCGCTCGAAATCGCTTATGTCCTGGGCGTCGCGCTGCTGATGGCCAGCCGCGTGCCGCACTTCTCGGGAAAATCGATCGGCCGCGTTCCGCGCGATTATGTCGCGGTCGTGTTGATCGGCCTGGCGGCGGCGCTGTTGCTGATCGTCAATTTCCCCGTCCAGTCGCTCGTCGCGTTGTCGCTGCTCTATCTCGCGACGATTCCCTTCAGCGTGCGGAAGTTCAGGACGTTGCAACGCGAAAACGGCTGAGGCCGGGAGAAGCGGCTCCGTTCGGCGACAATTGCAGTTTCCCCTTTTCGGGGAATTCATATAGGGTTCGCGTGTTTTTGCGCCGGCCCGGTCCGCCGAGCGTTTCACTCGCGGTCCTCGCCGCCGCGAGCCGCGCGGCGAAAGCAAGAAAGGCCCCAATGCCGAAGGAAGAATTGCTGGAGTTTCCGGGTTTCGTCGTGGAATTGCTGCCCAACGCCACCTTTCGCGTCAAACTCGAAAACGAACACGAAATCATCGCCCACACCGCCGGCAAGATGCGCAAGAACCGCATCCGCGTTCTGGCCGGCGACAAGGTCCTGGTCGAAATGACGCCCTACGA